>NZ_JAQJCJ010000027.1:0-58102 GCF_030182485.1 Rhizobium atlanticum | reverse complement strand
CGCTCGGCCTCGCAGCCGTGTACTCTTCCGGCCCGAACTCCTACTACTCCGCAGCTGAATGGGCTGTCGCTGCCGAATACGCTATCAAGGCAACCGACAAGCTCAAGATCACTCCTGGCGTCCAGTACTACGGCGACTACTACGTTGCTGGCGACGACTTCAGCGACGGTGATGCCTGGAAGGTCGGTCTGACGGTTGATTACCAGATCGTTGACAACTTCTACGCCAAGGCTTCGGTTCAGTACCTCGATCCGGAAGACGCTGACGACTCCACGACGGGCTACTTCCGCCTGCAGCGCTCGTTCTAATCCAATAGGTGAGTGTCCCCGGTCTTCGGGCCGGGGACGCTTCAAATCAGTTTCTGATCCGAGTGACCTCCAGCTACGGGGACGGGTCCGGTCTTCCCTGCCGGACCGTCCTTGCAGTGTTTTTGACACGCGCTCTTGTGGCTGCATTTCCGAGCACTATCCAGGTAAGCCGAACCGGCATATTGTGTATCGCACGTCGGCATCCTGCAGGCCTTAATTGAGGCCATTCTTATTCTCAACAGAGTTTAGGTTGACATTGGGCATTGGTTGGCTTTGCCGCGACGGTTCGTGGAAAGAAGAATCCAATGCCGACAATGTGATTACAGCTTTGCTGGAGAGAGATACAACCCTTTCGGGGCGGCATTCATTCATACTCTCGGCTTGTTCGCATGGATGATCTCAACGACTATTTTTAATTTGCAGCCGTCGTTTCCAGTGATGGTTTTGCTTCTGCCAGTCGCAATCTGAAAATACCGCGCTCAAAATTGGGTAGGCGGGTCAGTCGCCTCGAGGGACGGGCTTGGCCCGCGGCTGATAGAGCGTTCGACCCGTCACTTCCGGGTGACAGAGATCGGTCAAGCTTTTTAGGAAAGATGCCAGACCATTCTGCAGGAGGCCGATCGCGCCAAATCGATCGTCACCGAGGCCCAATCCGATCTTCTGGGTGTGGTGCGGATGGGCTGCCCGCTTGGTCTGGTCGACATTTCCGTCGGAGGCATATTGCCTGAATTCCTCGAACGATATCCGAAGATCAAGCTGCAGATTATCGGCTCCGACCGCCGCGCCGACCTCATCAACGAACGGATCGATCTTGAGGTGAGGGCGACCAACGAGCCGGAGATA
Source organism: Rhizobium atlanticum (assembly GCF_030182485.1). Lineage (NCBI taxonomy): Bacteria > Pseudomonadati > Pseudomonadota > Alphaproteobacteria > Hyphomicrobiales > Rhizobiaceae > Rhizobium > Rhizobium atlanticum. The sequence goes on along the minus strand of NZ_JAQJCJ010000027.1, from coordinate 56,951 downwards.
CGGACGAGCCTGACGATGCGCAAGCTCGACAGGGCGCGGCGATTCCTGGTCGCAAGTCCGTCGCTCATTCGAACGCATCGGCGGTTTAAATTGCGTCGACGAGCTCGCCGATCTTCCGACGCTGGCGATGACCCCGTTGGTGTCGTTCCATACTTGGGAACTCATCGGTCCGAATGACGACAAACGGGTAGTCCGGCATCAGCCGAGGCTAACCTGCCGCAGCATGACCGCCATTCTCGATGCAGCCCGCGCCGGCCTCGGCTTCGGGCTTCTGCTCGAAAGTGCCTGCGAGGCGGATCTGCAGGCCGGCAGGCTTGTGCGGGTGCTGCCGGAATGACAGTCGGAAGAGGGCCAGTTTTATATCGTCTTCACGACGGCCAAGGGCATGCCGCCGGCGGTAAGAGTCTTAATCGACTTTCTGGTGGAAAAATCCAGGCCCCATTGACGACGAGGCGAAATCCTCAGCCTTGGACGCATCGCGCTATTTCAGCCGCGCCAACAGCTTTTCACCGCTCAGCTCCCTGACAGCATCCCTGCCGATCCAGCGGGCGGTTTTATCCGGACGTTCAGCCAGCAGCTTCGCCAACCCCAGCGCCGGCCCATGGCAGGCGCGATTGCGTTTGCCGATGCTGCGCAATGCCCAATTGACCGCCTTGCGAACGAAGTTGCGGGAATCGCCGGAATGCACCTCGATCAGCGGCAGCCAGGAAAGGATGGCCATATCGGTCTCGCCCTTTCGATGGACGGCGGCGCCAGCGATCATCGCAAAAGCGGCGCGACGGACAAATTCGCGCTCTTCGGCAGCGAATTCCGGAATGAGCTCGTCCAGGCCCGCCTCGACGAAGAGACCGGCGGCGCAGTCGACAATTTCCCAGGAGTCGAAATCATGAGCCCAGTTTCTTGCCTCTTCTGGCGTCAGCCGCTTCGGCTCGGCAGTATAGAGAGCGAGCAGCCGAGCCTCGCGGATATTGCTTCGCCAGAGCTGCATTGCCCTGAGGTGATTCCTCTTCGCCAATCTGGCGACTGCCCTGATATCAGGATTGGAAATTCCGAGGGCGCGGTCGGTGACGATACCGAATCGCGCCATTCCGGCGGCATTCTCCTCCGAGCGCAGCGTTTCGAGATGCGCGATCAGTTCAGCCGGATCGGAGGAGGGACCGATCATTTCTCAAGCCGGGCGAGCAGCGAGGAGGTGTCCCAGCGATTGCCGCCCATTGCCTGCACGTCGCCGTAGAACTGGTCGACGAGGGCGGTGACCGGCAGCTTGGCGCCGTTGCTGCGCGCTTCGGCGAGCACGATGCCAAGATCTTTCCGCATCCAGTCGACTGCGAAGCCGAAATCATATTTGCCGGCATTCATGGTCTTGTGGCGGTTTTCCATCTGCCAGGAGCCGGCCGCGCCTTTCGAGATTACCTCGACGACCTTTTCAATATCGAGGCCGGCGCGCTTGCCGAAGTGCAGCGCTTCAGAAAGCCCCTGGACGAGGCCGGCGATGCAGATCTGGTTGACCATCTTGGTAAGCTGTCCGGAACCGGCCGGCCCCATGAGGCCGACCATGCGCGCATAGGCGTCGATCACCGGCCGGGCTCTCTCGAAGATGGCTTCATCGCCGCCGCACATGACGGTTAGCACTCCGTTTTCGGCGCCGGCCTGGCCGCCGGAGACTGGAGCGTCGATGAAATCCACACCCTTTTCCTTTGCCGCGGCATAAAGCTCGCGGGCGACTTCGGCGCTGGCGGTGGTATTATCGATCAGCACGGAACCCGGCTTCATGCCGTGCAGAGCGCCGTTCTCACCCGAGGTCACCGAACGGAGATCGTCGTCATTGCCGACGCAAACGAAGACGAAGTCGGCGCCAGCCGCAGCCTCTGCCGGTGTGGGCGCGGATTTGCCGGAGAATTTCTCGCCCCAGGCAGCGGCTTTCTCGGCTGTGCGATTGTAGACGGTGACATCGTGGCCGCCCTTCGTTTTCAAATGACCGGCCATGGGGAAGCCCATGACGCCGAGACCGATGAACGCGACTTTAGCCATATGTCCTATCCTTATCCTGAGTGAGAGGCCTTGAGGATTAACCGAAATGGCGCAAGCAGAAAAGCCGTGAAGACGGACTTCCTTCCGGTTGGCGCATATGAGGCTGGTCGCCATTCAGCCGAGCCCTAGATGGGAACGACGAATAACGTTTCCCGAGGGGTGACATGAACGAAGTTCCGACGATCGAGCCACGTCGCAAGGGCCGCAGCGGCACCCAGGCGATGCTTATTCCGTCGCGGCAGATGATCGAAGATCAGATTCGATTGGCGCCTGAAGGTGTTCTTACTGAGGCCGGCGTCCTGCGCCGGCTGCTCGCGGCCCAGTACGGAGCGGATGCCTGCTGTCCGGTGACGGTGCAGCGGCATTTGCGTGCGATCGCCGAATTATCCTTCGGCGCGCTGGAGAACGGCGAACCGCTTTCGACAGTGACGCCATATTGGCGCATGGTCGATCCGGCGAGCCTGCTTGCGAAACGTCTTGCCGGCGGTCCCGCCTTCATTCGCGAGCAATTGGCTGCCGAACGTCGAGAGAAGTAGCGAGGCAGAGCGTAAGGAACTCCGCCTGATCGCGATTCCGGGCGAGTTTACCGAAGGCGGCATGGGAAGAGCCCTCACCACGTCAAACGCGAAAAAATATTCCGCGAACGGCGCAACAATGGCAAACTCGTATTATCGATATAATCTGTAGTGTATGTCAGTATTTGTGCGAATTGGGGGCCAGCTCTGGAACGGAGCGTGATAACCGCCGTCGACCGACAGGACATTCAAATGCTCAAGCGTAGACAGGCGCCCGGACCATTTTCGCACCGCCACCGCGGCCCTTCCGAGCATTCGCATGGCGGCGGTGTGCAGCCATGCCAGGCTCACCGCGCGAGCCGATCTTCGAATTTCGCAGTAAAGGACCGTTTTCATGACCGCCACCTCTGATCCCATCAATTTTCTCTGGTTCATCCCTACATCGGGCGACGGCACTTATCTCGGCTCTTCCGACCTCAACCGGGCGCCGGAGATCGGCTATCTCACCCAGATCGCGCAGGCCGTAGACCGGCTGGGCTATTCTGGCGTGCTGTTGCCGACCGGGGTTGCGTGCGAGGAATCCTTTGTGACGGCAGCCGCACTGGCGGCAAAGACCGAGAAGTTGCAGTTCCTGGTGGCGATCCGCCCGGGCACGGCATCGCCTGCCTATTATGCGCGTCTTGCGACAACGCTCGACCGCATTTCCAACGGCCGCCTGCTGCTCAACATCGTCGTGGGCGGCAGCCCGGCGGAGCTTGCCGGCGACGGCATCCATCTCGAGCATGACGAGCGCTACGCCCATGCCGAGGAGTTCTTTACTGTGTTCGAAGAGCTGCTGGACAAGGGGACGGCGAGCTTCGACGGCAAATACATCAAGGCGACCAATGCGCGCCTCGGCTTTCCCTCGGTGCAGAACCCGCGCCCGCCGCTTTATTTCGGCGGCTCGTCGGATGCCGGCATCGATTTCTCGGTCGGCCGCGTCGACAAGTACCTGACCTGGGGCGAACCGCCGGCGCAGGTGGCCGAGAAGGTCACCAAGGTGCGCCAGGCGGCTGCTGATCGTGGCCGCGAGGTGACCTTCGGCATCCGCCTGCATTTCATCGTGCGGGAAACGGACGAGGAGGCATGGGAGGCGGCCGAGCGGCTGATCCGTCATCTCGACGACGAAACGATCCGCGAGGCGCAGGAGCGCTTTGTCCACGAATCCGATTCAGTCGGACAGAAGCGTATGGCCGCTCTTCACGGCGGCCGCCGCGACAAGCTTGAGGTCTCGCCGAACCTATGGGCCGGCGTCGGCTTGGTGCGCGCCGGCGCAGGCACCGCGCTTGTCGGCTCTCCGAAGACGGTGGCTGCCCGCCTGCGCGAATATCAGGAACTTGGCATCGACACAGTGATCGGCTCCGGCTACCCGCATCTCGAAGAGGCCTATCGTGTGGCCGAGCTGCTCTTCCCCGAGCTCGGCATTACTCGCGAGCAGCAGCGTCTGGCATTCAACAATGAATTCGGCCGCAAGCAGATATTCGCCGGCGGCAGCCATGGCGGCAACCTCAAAGTCGTCTCAGGCTCCTGAATTCAAAAAGATGCAGAGCATGTATCGCCGGAAGCCGTCAGCGGCTTCCGGCGTTTTTCCGCATGTCGGTTGCCCTTCAGGCTGGCGAGTCGCAATTATGCATAGCCGATGGGCTATGCCGGATGTGTTCGTGGCTTTTCGATTGTTGTATGCTCGCGGGCTGGCCCCAGGTTTTTCCAATCCATTTGTCGCTTTCTATCGTCGCTTGACATACGTATATCTCAGTGGCTATAGGTTTATTCATAGCTCAATAGGTATGGGTCGTCATGTCGAACGTTCAGGACGTGCTTTTCAGGACGCTTGCGGATCCTACCCGGCGCGCGCTTTTCGAGCGGCTGTGCCGGGAAGGGGAGAAGACGGTCGGAGCGTTGACGGCGCAGGCCGGGGTCTCGCAGCCGGTCGTTTCGAAACATCTCGGGCTGCTGAAGAAAGCCGGCCTGGTGCGCGACCGTCATGAGGGGCGGCAGACGCATTATAGCGCGCAGCTCGGCGCGCTTGCGCCGCTCGTCGACTGGACGAGCGAGATGGCCGGCTTCTGGCAAAGCCGCTTCAATGCCCTCGAAGATTTGTTGAAGAGGATGGATCAATGACAGACATATCGACCGAAACACGTTCCGTTGTCATCGAGCGGGAGATGCCTTTTCCGGCGGAAAAGATCTGGCGGGCGCTGACCCAGCCGCATCTGATCCAGGAGTGGTTGATGAAAAGCGACTTCAAGCCGGTCGTCGACCATCGCTTTAACTTCAACGCCGATTGGGGTGCGGTCGACTGCCGCGTTCTGGAAGTCGAGCCCCACAAGACCCTCGCTTACAGCTGGGGCGCCTATGGCCTCGAAACCGTCGTGACCTGGACGCTCACGTCCACGGGCGCGGGTACGCATCTGCGCATGGAGCAGTCGGGTTTCCGGGCGGATCAGCGGCAGGCCTATGGCGGCGCCAGGAGCGGGTGGCCGCAATTCTTCGACAAACTGGAGCAGGTGTTGGCGCGGATTGACTGATCCATCGCCGAGCGGGCGGGCCGTCGGGCTGATTTCGAGGAGGCTTCATTGAACTTGAACAACTGGTTTCGGCAGGTCCACCGTTGGCTGTCCATTGCCTTTACGCTGGTCGCCATCGCCAATATCATCGCCATGGTGCAGGAGGAGTCGGCGGTCTGGATTGGGCTCTTGGCGCTGCTGCCGCTCGGGCTGCTTCTCGTTACCGGTCTCACCTTGTCGTACTGCCCTATACCGCGGCACGGCGCGAGGTGGGAGGCATCGGCGGTTAGGAGGAAATCTATGGCGGGCAGAACGTCGAAAGGCGCGGAGAAGATCACGAAAAAGACCGCTAAACCGGCGGGGGCGGCGCCGAAGCTTCTGTCGGGCGGCAACCCGCAAATCCCCAAGGATTGTGGCGATGCGCCCGTGCAAGCCTACATCGCCGCCATGCCGGACTGGAAAAGTGAGATCGGGCGTCGCCTCGATGCGCTGATCACCAGAACCGTGCCCGGCGTCTGCAAGGCGGTCAAGTGGAACTCGCCCTTTTACGGCATGGAAGGGCAGGGTTGGTTCCTCGGCGTCCATTGCTACGCCAGCTATGTCAAGGTGGCCTTCTTCAAGGGCGCGTCGCTGCATCCTCTGCCGCCGGGCGAGTCCAAGCAGAAAGAGGTGCGTTACCTCGATATCCGCAAGGACGATCCCTTCGACGAGGCGCAAGTCGCCTCCTGGGTAGAGCAGGCGAGCCGGTTGCCCGGCGAACGGATGTGAGGTTTTGATGCGCGGCGACGGGAGAACGACAAAGATGAAGAAGGCGACGGCAACCTTGAAGAAGACCGATTCCAAGGAAGGGAACGGGCAAGCCTCTCCCTCTCAACTGATTGATGCGAGGATCGAGGAGCTCAAGGATTGGCGCGGCGACATGCTCGCGCGGGTCCGCGCGCTCATCAAGCAGGCCGAACCCGAGGTGGTCGAGGAATGGAAGTGGCGAGGGGTTCCGGTGTGGGAGCGCGCCGGCATCATCTGCACCGGTGAGACCTATAAGAGCGTGGTCAAGCTTACCTTCGCAAAAGGAGTCTCGCTTGAGGATCCGAACGGGCTTTTCAACTCCAGCCTCGACGGGAACACCCGGCGCGCCATCGACTTTCATGAAGGCGACGAGATCGACGAGGAGGCGCTGAAGGCGCTCATTCGAGCCGCGGCAGCGCTGAATACGTCGGCGCGCGCGGCCGGCTCGCGGAAGAAATCAAGCGCGTGACGGGTCATCCGGCCGCGTTAGTGAATTGGGCTTGCCTCGCGTTCGAGAAAGAGCTCGAGATTGTCGAGGCCGATCTCGGTGCCCTGAAGGCGAGCGCCGTTGTCGGCGTAGCCGTCGAGGAAAACCACTTGCTCGGTGAAGACCATTCTGGTGCCGCTGGGTTCGACGTTGAAGGCGGCGGTGACGAGCGAGGCTGAGATGCGGGTTTGGCCGAGCTTCATCTCATAGGCATAGATGATGCGGGTATCCGGCACGATATCGATGTAGTGGGCGTCATAGGCGTGCAGAAGCCCATCGGTGTCGGCGGTATAGTTCCTCTCTGTGCCGCCCGGCCTGAAATCGAGCGCATATTCCAGCGGCACCCATTCGCCGTGGCAGGCAAACCATTGCCGCTTCGACTCCGGCGTCGACCAGGCGCGAAAGACCCGGGCGACGGGCGCCTTCAGGCGGCGCTCGATGACGAAGGTGGTATGTTCGGCAGAGCGTGTCGTCATTCGGGGAGGGTCTCCGGCTCATCGGCGAGAAATTGATCCAGCCTGTCAAAGGCGGCGTTCCAGCGGGTCTTTCGCTGTTCCACCCAGCGCTCGATAGCGGCGAGCGCATCCTGCTGCAGGCGATAGGTTCGCACCCGGCCGGATTTTTCGGACAGCACGAGGCCGCTCTCCTCCAACACCTGCAGATGTTTCATCACCGTCGGCAGGGCGACGGCGAGCGGTGCGGCCAGTTCGGTGACCGAGGCCGGGCCGCGGCCGAGGCGGTCGATCATCCCGCGGCGGCTGCGGTCGGAAAGCGCGTGGAACATGCGGTCGAGATTCGCCTGGTTTTCGATCATTCCGCCGCATCCCGAAAGCGGGCGGGCAGCCTGTCCTGATAGGGATAGAACTTGAAATAAGGGCGGGCCTCTTCCAGCGCCCTGGCGAAGGACGGGCGCGCCAGCAGCCTGTTGTAATAGGCGCCAAGTTTCGGCTGCTCCTGTGAGAACGGGACCAGCGTCTCGGCATAGAAGAGGGCCGGGGCTGCAGCGCAATCAGCCATGGTGAAGGCATCGCCTGTTATCCAAGGGCTTTCGCCCAGCTGCTTTTCGATCATCGCATAGGCAGTGGTGAGCGTCGCTTTGCAGGCGGCCATCTCTATTTCGTCTGCCGTGCCCTCTGGACGCCGGCGATGGCTGACGAGGGTCTGCATCGGCACCTGGACATATTGGTCGAAGAAGCGGTCCCAGAGGCGGACCTGCAGCGCCCGATCGATCTCCAGCGGCAGCAGGCGCACGGGGCCGGGGTAGTAATGGTCGAGATATTCGATGATGATCGTGGTTTCGGGAATGGTGCTGTCGCGCGCCTCGTCCCTCAACAGCGGCATCTTGCCGATTGGCCAGAAGCGGAAGAGATCGGCGCGCGAAGCCTCGTCGGACAGATCGACGAGGCGATTTTCGAACGGAGTCGTGTTTTCATAAAGCGCGATCAGCACCTTGTGGCAGAAGGAGGCGAGCGGATGCCCATAGAGCACGAGCGACATGCGGCGACCTTTCTTATCCGGTAGAAAACTTTACCGAACGACTAAGTATCAGGTCCGAAAGCGCCGCGCAATAGATACTTCGCTAGTCGTGCAACTATTTCCTCAGCCGATGTATCGAGCGATCACCAGGTGGCCCGGTGTCGGCTGACCGTCTTCCATGCGGACGTTGATCTCCGATACCTCGACGAGTTCGAAACCGGTCGCCGTCAGACGTTCCCTGACATAGGCATCGGCATGGGCGAAGCGCTGATGCGGCCCGACCATATAGGCGCGGCCGGCAAGCGTCTCTTCGGGCAGGGTTTCGGAGGAGAAGATGAACAGGCCGCCCGGCATCAGGTTTTCGGCGGCGCCGAAGAAGAGCGGTTCGAGCGCGCCGAGATAGGGGAGCACGTCTGTGGCGGTGATGAGGTCGAACGCCTCCTCGTCGTTGTCGTCGAGGAAATCCTCGACCTCGGCGACGAATAGCGTCTCGTAAAGATCTTTTTCATGCGCGATCTCGACCATCTTCTCCGATATGTCGATGCCGGTCATGTCCTCGCACAGGTCGCGCAGCGCACCGCCGGTGAGACCGGTGCCGCAGCCGAGATCGAGCAGCCGCTTGAACGGGCCGAGCTTCAATGCCTGCAGGCGCTGGCGCACCAGCATCGGCACGTGATAGCCGAGTTGCTCGACGAGTACGTCCTCGAACACCTCGGCATGCTGATCGAACAGCGTTTCGACATAGGCGTCAGGCGCCTTGACCGGGATTTCGCCGCGGCCCATCGCGGCGATGCGCACGGCGGCTCCGCCGTGATCCTCGGGATCGATCGCCAAAACGTCCTCGTAGGCCGCCACCGCCGCGTCGACATCACCGGATTTCTCCAGCGCCAGCGCGCGGTTATAGGCCTCGGCAAGGGCTTCTTCGTTGATCTTCTTTGCCATCGCGGTCCATGTCCTTCTGTTTTCAGGCATGGCTCTACGGCGGCTTTCGATGTTTTGCAATGGCGCGGCAACAGGCGCAGAATGGCCAAAAAGAAGACGACGGGAGGAAATGCCATGAAAGCGGAGCAAGACAGGATGCGACCGGCAAGGGAAGAAGAGGGTGAGCGCCCCTTGCTGCTGCCCACGACGCCGGGCGAGATCACCAATACACTTAGCCACTATTACCGCGGCGAGCTCGGGCGGATGACGAGCTGGCGCGACCGCATCGACCGGACGTCCAACTGGGCGATCACCGTGGTGGCGGCACTGCTTTCAGTGTCGTTGTCGACGCCGACCTCGCATCACGGCGTGCTGTTGTTCGGTATCATGCTGGTGACGCTGCTTCTGATGATCGAGGCGCGGCGCTACCGCTTCTTTGATATCTACCGTGCCCGAATCCGGCAAATCGAACGAAACTATTTCGCGCAGATCCTGGCGCCTGACGCGGCGGCCCGGGGCGAATGGGCCACGGTCATCGCCAACAGCCTGCGCAAGCCGCGTTTTCTGCTCAGCTATCATGAGGCGATGCACCGGCGGCTTAAGCGTAATTACGGCTGGATGTATTTCATCCTGTTTCTGGCATGGTGTCTGAAGATCACGACGCCGAAGCTACAGACGGAGGGCATGCCAGCGCTGCAGGCGCAGTCTTGGACCTATGTCATCGACAACGCAGTGCTCGGGCCGGTTCCCGGCCTTGCCGTCATCATCGGCGTCGTCGTCTTCTACCTCGGCATCCTCGTCTTCGCGCTGCGCCCGGACCGTGACGAAGGCGAATTCGGCCACGGCGAAGCGCATGTCTGACGCGCTCAGATCAGTGCAGGATGAACTCGCCCTTCAGCGCCCGCCACTCGGTGGCCGAGATCAGCTTGCGGTGGACGTAGCGAACCGAATGCAGCGGTCCGTCGAGCTTTTCCTGCCAGAACTTCAGGAAACCGCGCATTTCGGGAAAATCAGGGGCGAGGTCATAATCCTGCCAGACGTAAGTCTGCAGGATCGTAGGGTGATCCGGCAGGCGGTAGAGGATCTGGGCAGTTGTCAGACCGTAGCCCTGCAGTTGCTTTTCCATGTCCTTGTGCATCGTATTCAGCTTCTTCTCGTTCCCACTCGCGCTTTATTAGCGCTAGGTGAAATGGAAACATGCGAATGGTTAACGCAAGCTTAACAGATACGTTGCCGAGGAAGTATTCTTTTTTATTTTCAAGTGCTTGGCAGCATGGCGAAGCGAGTGCTGCCATGCCGGTTTGAGCAATCGCTGTCCCAGAAACGATTATACTTTTCGGCGTTATGCCCTACCGTTTCAGATGCCGCGTCAGGCGACGCTCAATCCAGGCCCAGAGATGGCGCAGCGCCTCGACGATGGTGAGATAGAAGATCGCTGCCCAGAGATAGGTCTGGTAGTCGAAGGTGCGGGAGAAGGCGTAGCGCGTTTCGCCCATCAGATCGAGCACTGTGATGATGGCCACCACGGCCGAGCCTTTGATCAATAGGATGATCTCGTTGCCGTAGGGGCGAAGCGCCACGATGAAGGCCTGCGGCAGGATGATCTTGCGGAAGGCGATGCTCCTATGGATTCCGAGGGCAGCCGCTGCTTCGCGCTGCCCGTGCGGTACGCTTTCGATTGCGCCGCGCAGAATCTCCGCCTGGTAGGCCGCGGTATTGATGGTCATGGCGAACAGGCCGCAATACCACGCGTCTCGGAAGAACCACCAGAGGCCGACGCCTTCCAGCTGGGGGCGGAATACGCCGAGGCCGTAATAGACCAGGAAGAGCTGGGCAAGCAGCGGTGTGCCGCGGAAGAAATAAATATAGGCATAGGAAAGCCAGTTCAGCAGCTTGTTTTTCGACAAGCGCGCCATAGCAAGCGGCAGCGACAGGAGTGCGCCGCAAACCACCGAAATGGCTACAAGACTGAGCGTCACCCAGAGGCCGTGCAGATAGCGGGGGCCATAGCGGGTGAATTTCTCGATATCCCAGCCATTGATGACGGTGAAGATCAGCAGCGCGGCCAGCATGGCCCAAAATGCGACGAAGATACAGCCGGCAAGACGTGCCGTTGTCATCGGCTTCGCCACCTGGCGCGGCGCGGGCTGCGGCGGGATCAATGTTTCGGCGTAGCTCATCGACGGACCTCCGAACGCTTGGCCCAGCGATCGACATAGGCGAGCAGGAAGGAGGAGAGGATGGCGAGCACCAGATAGAGACAGCAGGCGATGCCATAAAAAAAGAAGGGTTCCTTGGTCACCCGCACGGCAACGTTCGTCTGGCGCAGGATGTCGGCCAAGCTGATGATCGAGACGTAGGATGTGTCTTTCAGAAGCACCATCCAGAGATTTGTGAGGCCGGGTAGCGCGATGCGTATGAGCTGCGGCAGAACGATGAGGCGCAGAGTGCGGCCGCGATGCAGGCCCAGCGCGTCTCCGGCCTCATATTGGCCCTTGGGAATGGCGCGAAAGGCCGAGAGCAGTACTTCCGAGCAATAGGCGGAAAAGACGACCGACAGCGCGATGACGCCGGCGAAGAAAGCATTGATTTCGATCGGCGGCCCGACATAGCCGGCAAGCTCCAGGAGAGACTGGATGAGCATCTGCATGCCGTAATAGATGATGAAGAGCGTCAGAAGCTCCGGCAGGCCGCGAAAGATCGTCGTATAGATACCGGCCGCCAGCCTCAGGGACTTTTCGTCCGACTGCTGGCCGAGCGCGACGAGGAAACCGATGACGAGGCCGATGGGCAGGGTGACGATCGCCACCGATACGGTGACCTGCAGCCCAAGGGCGATCTCGTCGCCCCAGCCAGTATCGCCACAGGCAAGTATCGTCGACTGACCCAACCAGGTGAAGATGCCGACGGGTCCGCATAGCGGATCGAAAATGTGCACAAGTGAGCTCCAGAAGGAGCCAAGCGCGGAAAACAATCCGCCCATGCGAGAATTCCCCTCACGGCTTTTGCCGTTTTGATCTTGCCACCTTTGTCAAACAAAAATGGCGGAAGAGCAAGCCTTCCGCCATTCGCTTGATCGGCCAGATACCGAATTTCTTATTCGCCGTAAACGTCGAAATCGAAGTACTTGTCCTGGATCTTCTTGTATTCGCCGTTGGCGCGGATCGCTGCGATCGCCGTGTTGAGCTTTTCCTTCAGCGGATCACCCTTGCGGATGGCGATGCCTGCGCCTTCGCCGTTGATTTCCTTGTCGACCGGCAGGGTCGTCAGGATCTTGCAGCAGGCGCCGGCGTCGGACTTGACCCATTCGGAGAGAACGACGACGTCGTCGATGACGGCATCGACACGGCCGCTGGAAACGTCAAGCTTGTATTCGTCGGCGGTGGGATAGAGCTTCAGCTCGGTATCGGCGAGGTGCTTCTCGGCGTAGTTGGCATGCGTCGTGGAAGTCTGTGCGCCGATCACCTTGCCCTTGAGGTCGGCAACGTCAGTGATCTTGGAATCCTTCGGCACGGCGATGGCCGGAGGCGTGTTGTAGTACTTGTTGGAGAAGTCGACGAGCTTCAGGCGCTCCGGCGTGATCGACATGGAGGAGACGATCATATCAAACTTCTTGGCGTTCAGAGCCGGGATGATGCCGTCCCAATCGGTGCTGACGAAGGAGCATTCCGCTTTCATCTCGGCACAGAGCGCCTTGGCGATATCGATGTCGAAGCCCTGGATGGTGCCGCTGGCATCGACGAATTCGAAGGGCGGATAGGTCGAATCGGTGCCGATCACGTATTTCTCGCCATCGGCCATGGCCGAACCGGCAAAGAGCGACATTGCCGCGATCGAGGCTGCCGCGAAGATACGGTTGGAGATATGCATGAGGATCCTCTCTGTTGGTAGCCATCGCGCTTTTTTCTCTTGGGCTGACGGCTGCTGTTCAACGGTGACGGGCACCGCCTTGCGGCGATAATCAGACTTTTTTTCACGGAAATGCAACAGAAATTCCCACAAATTGTGCGGTGCAAATAACAGGTGAGATGAACGAAAGCAGACTGCAACATTCACCGGAGGTTAATCCGCTGATTCCTAGAAACGGAACAAATCGGCGGTTTGGCACTTTGCCAATTCGCCGTTTCGCCTCATTGCGAAACTAGGGCGAACCGAGGCCTGTCGGCCTTCAGGAAGCTCAAACAGGATCGAGGAAACCCGATGGGCAAGAAATCAAGATTGTTTGCAAGCGCAGCTTTCCCGCTGCTTTCTCTCTCATTGGCGCTGCAGCCGGCATCGGCAGTGGCGGCCGCGCGCGGCGCTACGACCGAGGCTGCGGCCGTGCAGCAGCTCGAACAGGGCAGCTTCGAAGTGGCGCAGGACGCGCCCTCCGAAGAGGAACTCTTGAAGAAGAAGCGCAAGCAGAAGGGGGAAGCCCCGGCCGAACAGGCGCCGGCCGCCGAGCAGCCGAAGGAGGCGCCTGCCGAGAAGCCGAAGGCCGAGCGCAAGGAGGCGCCTGCGCCCGAACCCAAGGCGGAGCCGGAACCGCCGAAGGCCGAAGCGCCGAAGGAGGAGCCCGCGCCGAAGGCCGAGAGCAAGCCGGAGCGGAAAGCCAAGCAGGCGGCTCAGCCGGAGGCCGAGCCGCAACAGGAAGAACAGCAGCCGGTAACGCAGGAAAAGCCGAGAAAGCCGAAGAAGCAGCAGACTGAGCAGGCCGAGCCGGAGGCTCAGCCGGCCCCTGAACAGCAGCCGGCGGCAAAGCAAGCCCAGCCGGAGACCGAACAGGCCCAGCCCGAGGTCAAGCCGGAAGGCGGCAAGAAGGGTCAGGACAAGGCCCAGAGCCGAGATAAGGGCAAGGCTAAGACCGAGACCGCCGCTCCCGAGGCGGTGACGCCCACCGAGGAACAGGCCAAGCCTGCAGTTGAGCCGGAGGCAAAACCCGCTGCCGAAGCGCCAGCCAAGAAGCCGAAGAAGGGCGAGGCTGCAGCCCCGGCGGTGAAGCCAGCCGAAGACAAGGCGGCCGCTCCCGAAGCTGCGCCTGCCGAAGCACCGACGGATGGCACGGCTGCCAAGCCTGCCGCCAAACAGCCCACCGCTGAGCAACCCACCGCTGAGCAACCCACCGCTGAGCAACCCACCGCTGAGCAACCCGCCGCCAAACAGCCCGCCGGCGAACAGCCGGCTGCGCCCGCCACCGACACGGCCCAGCCGCTGCCGAATGCCAGCGGCGGACAGCAGGTGGAGCAGGCCATTCCGGCACCGGAAAAGGTTTCTCCCGAAGAGCTGGAGCGCCGGAAAAAGATCGCCGCAGATCCGGCCAAGAGCAACGAGACCGTCGTGCTGCCAGTCGAGAACGGTGCCGCCGTGCTTGACAGCGACAAGGATGCCGATCGCAACAAGGGGCGGGAAGGTCGCCGTGACCGCGACAAGCTGCGGGCCGAAAGCCAGGAGGTGAAGGTTCCGACCTCGGATGCGGATGCTCAGGCTCCTGCCGCCGCTGCGGCGCCGGCGATCAAGCTCGAGGCGGTCACCAGCGAGAAGGGCACGAGGCTCGACACCCGGCCGCAATTTGCCCGTCCCGAGGGAGCGCGCATCGAGGATCAAACGGATGATAACCGGGTGATCATCCAGTACAACAATCAAGTTATCGTGCGTAGCGACGACGACAGGAGGTTCCTGCGCGACGGTGAACGGCCGATCTATGAAGAGCTCCCGGACAATCGCTATCGCGAGATCATCACCCGGCCGGAAGGCTATCGGATCGTCACCATTCGCAACCGCTACGGCGACATCATCCAGCGGTCGCGCGTCGATTCCCGCGGGCGCGAATACGTGCTCTACTACTCACCTGATCTCTACGAGGATCCTGATCGCGGCTATTTCGATGACCCGGGCGCTGATCTGCCGCCGATGCGGCTGCGTGTCCCGCTTAACGACTATATCATCGACACCAGCAGCGATCCTGACCGGGACTATTACGAATTCCTCAGCGAGCCGCCCGTCGAGCAGGTGGAGCGTGTCTATTCGCTTGACGAAGTGAAGTATTCTGCCCGTATTCGCGACAAGGTGCGCCGCATCGACCTCGATACGATCACCTTCGCGACCGGCAGCGCCGAGATCCCGATGACCCAGGCGCGCACATTGCGCAAGGTTGCCGACGCGATCAGCCAGGTGCTGAAGAAAGATCCGAGCGAGACCTTCCTGATCGAGGGCCATACGGATGCCGTCGGTTCCGACCAGAGCAACCTGGTCCTCTCCGACCAGCGGGCGGAATCGGTCGCCAATGTGCTCTCCGACGTCTATGGCATTCCGCCGGAAAACATGGCGACTCAGGGCTACGGCGAACGTTACTTGAAGGTCAACACGCCAGGCCCCGAACAGGAAAACCGCCGCGTCACCATCCGTCGCGTCACTCCGCTGGTGCGTCCGGTCGCCGCCAACCAGTAGCTGATCCGCCCCTCCCTGGCGTCAGGGAGGGGCGCTGACCTCCTCTTCTCCCGCCGGGAGAAGGGGAAGTGGCCTTTTCTTACCCTCTCTATCGGCCAGCTTTCGTAGCCGCGTTTTCGATCACGTCGGCGACTTTCTCCGGCTGGGATGCGAAGACGGCGTGGCTGCCCTTGATCTCGGTGATGTCGCTGCCGGCTCGTTTGGCCATGTCACGCTCCAGCTCGGGATTGATGGAGCGATCCTCGGTGGCGACGACCGACCAGCTCGGCTTCGTCCGCCATGCCGGCCGTCCGACTTTGGCCGAAAAGGCCTGCTTGGCGGCGAAGACCTGCGATCTTGCCAGGAAATCGGCCTCGGCCTTCGGCAGATCGGCCGCGAAAGCCGCGGCGAAGGCGCCCGGATCGAGATAGAGATATTTGCCGTCCTTAGTTTCCTTGATATCCATACTGCCGGCCGGCTTCGAGCTGGCGAGGCTCAGCAGGCTTTCCCCCTTGTCGGGCTGGAACGCTGCGACATAGACGAGGCCAGCGACATGTGGATCGTGACCAGCTTCAGTGATTACCATGCCGCCATAGCTGTGGCCGACGAGCAGGACCGGTCCCGTCTGGAGGTTGAGAACCCGCTTCGTTGCCGCCACGTCATCGTCGAGCGAGGTGAGGGGCTCCTGGACGACGGTGACGTTGAAGCCGCGCTTTTCGAGGATCTCGGTCGCTTTTCGCCATCCCGAGCCATCGGCCAGCGCGCCGTGGACGATCACGATGTTGTTGACCGCCGCAGCCTCGGCAGCAAAGGCGATTCCGGCGGTGGCAAATGCAAGGCTTGCGATGAAAATCAGATGCTTGTTCATGGGGTCACTCCTTTTGGTGATGTTGAAGGGCGGGATTTGAAATTCTTAGGGTTCAGCCGAAGGTGAAGGCGTAAGCCTGGACGCCCGGATCGAGGAAGCGGATTTCGAAGGTGCGGGCGGTGACGGCGCCGGACTCGCGAACGAGCTGGTAAAGCCGCGTTGCGGTGACCGTGCCATTGCCGTCGGCGTCGATGTCGGAGCCATGATCGGCTCCGGGCGCCTTGCCATCGAGCCTCACCTGGAAACGGACCGGTTTGGCGTCGGCGCCGGCTCCGAGCACGAGGTGCAGATCGCGGGCGCTGAAACGATAGGCGATGCCGCCCCCCGGCTGGTCGAGCGTTGCCTGATCCTTACCGACGGTCCAGGCGCCAGACAGGCCCCATGCATTGATGCCGGGCTTGGCGATCGAGTAGTTCTGCGGCGTATCGGCCTGCAGCCCTTCGGGAGAGACGAAATTTTCGGCCTGTGCGTAGCCGAGATAGGTCTCGCCGGAGCCGATGTTGGCGAGGTCGGGACCCGCTTCCACACCCTTGGCATCGGGCGCAACCGTGGCCGTTTCCACCATCTGGTTGCCCGCTTCGCGCAGCAGGTCCTGGATGGCCTTTTCAGTCCTGCCGTAATTGCCTTCGCCGAAATGGTGATAGCGGATCTGACCTTTGGCATCGATCAGATAGGCGGCAGGCCAGTAGCTGTTCTCGAAGGCGCGCCAGATTTTGTAGTCATTGTCGATCGCAACGGGATAGCCGATCTGAAAGTCGCCGACAGCCTTCTTGACGTTGTCGATCTTCTTTTCGAAGGCAAATTCCGGCGCGTGCACGCCGATGACGACCAGGCCCTGATCCGCATATTTTTCCGCCCAGGCTCTGACATAAGGAATGGTGCGAATGCAGTTGATGCAGGAATAGGTCCAGAAGTCGACGAGCACCACCTTGCCCCGCAACTGCTCTGTGGTCAAAGGCTTCGAGTTCAGCCATTCGACCGCGCCGTCGAGCGAAGGCGCGTAAGCTTCGACGGGCAGATCACTGTGGAAAGGCTTGCTTCCATCGGCCGCCGCGGGAATGATTGTGTCGCTGCTCCCCACCTCAGAGGGCGTGCCGGCGACGGGCTTGGCATGCAGCCTGTCCAGCAGGGTCTGTTCCAGCGAGACGGTGCTGGCATAGGAAAGGCGCGCCAAGAGGCTGGTGTCGAGACCGAGCGCGATCACCGCCACGCCCGCCAACACGGTAGCGCCGACAGCTTGGCGGATTCGATCGCCAACGCCGAGCGAGCGCTTCATCGCGGCGAAGATTTTACCACCGATCAGCAAGGCGACGGCAAGCGACGTCGCAGCACCGGCGGCATAAGCGATCAAGAGGGCGGTTGTCTGCAGGTTGGCGCCCTGCAATGCCGCGCCGGTCAGCACAAGGCCGAGAATTGGTCCGGCGCAGGGCGCCCAGAGCAGGCCGGTGGCAACGCCGAGGATGAGCGCGCTCCTGACCGACGGCGCAGTGCGTCCGCCACCGCTGGCGTTTAGAAGATTGTTGCCGAGGTCGACGATCGGGCGGGCCAGCGTGCTCGCGAAGCGCGGCGACAGCAGGCTCACTCCGAAGAGCCCGAGCAGGACGATCGAAGCGAGGCGGCCATATTCATTGGCGCGGATGGCCCAGCTGCCGCCGACGGCGGCAAGCGTGGCGACCAGCGCGAAAGTGGCGGCCATGCCGGCCAGCATCGGCAGTGTGCTCTTGACGAAAGGCTGGCCGGCGCGGGTGAAGACGAAGGGGAGGATAGGGAGGATGCAAGGGCTGAGTATGGTCAGCACGCCTCCGAGATAGGCAATGATCAGAAGTGTCATCATCGTTTCCTTTGAAACCGATTGATCGGGCTCTGGACGGCGATGCGCCTGAACCAGCAACGGCTGGGAGATAGCCTGGCGGAGGTATCTCCGATGTGTCTGGTTTGATGCGAAAATGTACCGAACTATTGCGCTGGAGTGCCCGCGATACAAAAGAATACAAACTGCCTTTCCGCAGAGGCGGCGGTGAAAACGGCGATAGCCCGCCGGATGCCCTGCCGAGGCGGCGCTTTTGTATCGGAATGTATCTTGGCAGGCGGAGGTTACACTCGCATTCAAAAACCGCAGCCTGTGACATATGGGCGATACAAGCCGAACGTCATCTGAGCGCCGTGATCCATTCGACAGGAGAGACCGATGTCAGAGCAAATCAATCATCACCGCCGCCGTTTCTTCGGCATGACGGCAATCGCACTTGCAGCCGTCGAATTCGGCGTGGCCGGAGCGGTCGCAGCCCAACAGCCGCAGTCTAGCAGCGCAGCGCTGCCTGGCGTAAAGGCCGGGACCAATACGTCGTTCGAAGCGCTGAAGCAGGTCAGAACCGATGTGCTCGATATCGGCTATGCCGAGGCTGGAAAGGCGGATGGTCCGGTCGTGCTGCTGCTTCATGGCTGGCCCTACGATATTTACAGTTTCGTCGATGTCGCGCCGCTGCTTGCCTCGGCCGGCTACAGGGTGATCGTGCCTTATCTGCGTGGCTACGGCACGACCCGCTTCCTCGATGACAAGACACCGCGCAACGGCCAGCCTTCGGCGCTTGCCGCCGACATGATCGCCCTGCTCGATGCGCTCAAGATCGAAAAGGCTGTCATTGCCGGTTACGACTGGGGCGGACGGACCGCCAATATCATGGCCGCGCTGTGGCCCGAGCGCTGCAAGGCGATGGTATCGGTGAGCGGCTACCTGATCGGCAGCCAGGAGGCCAACAAGAAGCCGCTGCCGCCGAAGGCGGAACTTGCCTGGTGGTACCAGTTCTACTTCGCCACCGAACGCGGCCGCCTGGGCTATCAGAGCAATACACACGACTTTGCAAAGCTCATCTGGCAAACGGCGTCGCCGAAGTGGAATTTCGACGATGCGACCTTCGACAGATCCGCTGCCGCCTTCGATAATCCTGACCATGTGGATATCGTCATCCACAATTACCGCTGGCGCCTGGGGCTTGTCGAAGGCGAGGCGAAATATGATGCCTATGAGAAGAAGCTTGCCGCTCTGCCGATGATTTCGGTGCCGACGATCACCATGGAAGGCGATGCAAACGGTGCGCCGCATCCGGAACCTTCCGCCTACGCCGGAAAATTTTCCGGGAGGTACGAACATCGCACGATCGGTGGCGGCATCGGCCACAATCTGCCGCAGGAGGCGCCGCAGGCTTTCGCCCAGGCGGTCATCGACGTCGACCGCTTCTGATTGGCGGCAAAGCTTCGTTGCTCGCGCGGGCGGAATATGCGTAGGTCGCATCTGGCACTTCGATAAGAGCGAGGCGGCGGGCGCGGCCGCAATCGTGAGGAATAGGCAATATGGATCATGTCGATCACATCCTGATCGTCGACGACGATCGTGAAATCCGCGAGCTGGTCTCGGGCTATCTGCAGAAGAATGGCCTCAGGACCAGCATTGCCGCGGACGGGCGGCAGATGCGCAGTTTTCTGGAAGCGAATGCCGTCGACCTGATCGTGCTCGATGTTATGATGCCCGGCGACGATGGGCTGGTGTTGTCACGGGAACTGCGCGCCGGCCGGCACAAGGCGATACCAATCCTGATGCTGACGGCCCGTACGGACGAGATGGACAAAATCCTCGGGCTGGAGATGGGCGCCGACGATTATCTCGCCAAGCCCTTTGCCGCGCGCGAGCTTCTTGCCCGCATCAAGGCGGTGCTGCGGCGTACCCGCATGCTGCCGCCCAACCTGCAGATCAGTGAGGCTGGTCAATTGCTGACCTTCGGCGACTGGCGGCTCGACACGGTCGCACGTCACCTTCTCGACAAGGAAGGGACCGCGATTGCCTTGAGCGGTGCCGAATACCGCCTGCTTCGTGTCTTCATCGACCATCCGCAGCGCGTGCTCAACCGCGACCAGCTTCTGAGCCTGACGCAGGGCCGCGACGCCGAACTCTTCGATCGCTCGATCGATCTTCTTGTCAGCCGTCTGCGGCAGCGCCTGGGGGACGATGCGCGCGAGGCGACCTATATCAAGACGGTGCGCAGCGAAGGTTATGTCTTCTCGGTTCCGGTCGAAATTTCTGAGCCGCGCCGATGAGAGCCGATATTCCCATCCTGGCGAACCTAACGTGGCCGAGAACTCTGCGATCGCGGATATTTCTCATTCTTTTGATCGGTTTGGCCTTCGCCTATGGGCTCTCCTTCAGTGTTCTCTACATGGAGCGCTACATGTCGGCCAAGGCGGTGATGCTCGGCACGCTGGAGAACGACGTCGCGACATCGATTGCCGTTCTCGATCGGCTTCCGGCAAGTGAGCGCGGCGACCTTCTGGACTGGCTGAGCCGCGGCAACTACCGTTTCGAACTTGGGACTGGCCTTGCCGGTGCGCCCGACAGCTCCAGCAAGGCGAGGGAGATCGCAGGAAAGATAGAGGCGGCCGCCGGGCATCGCTTTCCAATCCGCGTCGAACGGATTCCGGGTGAGGTGAGCCGGCTGCAGGCGCATCTTACGCTGAGCGACGGAACTCCTCTGACGATCGATGTCACACCGAGAGGCGTGATGCCGATCGCCGCATGGCTGCCTTATGTTTTCGTGATCCAGATGGCGCTGCTCATTCTCTGCACCTGGTTTGCGGTCCGCCAGGCGATTCGGCCGCTCGGCGAGCTCGCCGCTGCTGCCGATGCGCTCGATCCTGATAAGGACGGTCAGGCTTTGAGCGAGGCGGGGCCGAGCGAGGTGGCGCATGCGGCAAGAGCATTCAATGCGATGCGGGAGAGGATCGCCCATTATCTCGAGGAGCGGGTGCAGATACTGGCGGCGATCTCGCATGATCTGCAGACGCCGATCACCCGCATGCGGCTGCGCGCCGACATGGCGGAGGATTCACCTGAGAAGGACAAGCTGGTGCATGATCTCGCCGAGATCCAGCGTCTCGTCCAGGACGGCATCGCCTATGCGCGCAGCGCCCACGGCAGCGGAGAGAAGAACGCCCGCATCGATCTCGCCTCGTTCATCGACAGTATAGCCTACGACTATCAGGACACTGGAAAGACCGTTACGGTCGTCGGTCTGGTTGAAGGCGCCGCCTTCACCAGGCCGCACGCCCTTCGCCGTATCCTGTCGAATTTCATCGACAATGCCTTGAAGTTTGCCGGCGCCGCCGAGATCAGCGTCGAGCAAGGCGCTGACAATTCCGTCGTCATCAGCGTTATGGATCGCGGACCCGGCATTCCGGACGATATGCTCGAAGCCGCGATGCAGCCCTTCTTCCGGCTCGAGCAATCCCGCAACCGGGAGACGGGCGGCACAGGTCTCGGGCTGGCAATCGCCCAGCAACTGACGGCCAAGATCGGCGGTTCTCTGAAGCTCTACAATCGCTCGGGTGGCGGACTGGCGGCCGAAGTCACCATTCGGTGAAGTTGAAATTATCGGAATGGATTGTACGGGAAAATGTCCTGGACGCCGGATGCTACGTTTTGTGACATTTCGGCCGATTCCGGAAACATGCCGGATATATCGATCCGTCAAACCACACTCCGTCAACCCGGCCGCGGTAGCGGCCAGTCGCATGAAGCGACGCAACAAGGAGTGTTTCCGTGACCAAGATCGACAAGGTTCTTTATACCGGCAGGACCCGCACCACCGGCGGACGCGACGGCGCCTCGCAGAGCGATGACGGAGAGCTGGACATCAGGCTCTCGCCTCCCGGCAGCGCCCGGCCCGGCACCAATCCCGAACAGCTTTTCGCAGCCGGCTGGTCTGCCTGTTTTATCGGCGCGATCGGCATTGCCGCCGGCAAATTGAAGGTCAAGGTGCCGGCAGAGACCGCCGTGTATGCCGAGGTCGATCTCGGCACAACCGATGGCGACTATTTCCTGCAGGCCCGTCTCAAGGTCAGTCTACCTGGCACCGAAGCGGATGTGGCAAAGGCGCTGGTGGATGAGGCGCACCGGACCTGCCCCTATTCGAAGGCGACGCGCGGCAATATCCACGTCGAAGTGACCGTTGCCTGACGCACAGGGATTGCCGGTCGGCCTCATGATGGAGGATTTGATGAGATTGATGATCATCTGCATTCTGGGAGCTGCGGTCTTCGCCGCGCCCTGCGTTTATGAGGTGAGTTCGCGCGAGCCTTCGCCGCTGGCGAGCCTCGTCGCGGCGGCGTCCGCAGCCTCCTCGGATCAATAGGGAGAAAGACAGTGAAACTCTACCAGAATGAAATTTCTTCGGCCACATCGAGGGTCCGGATCGCGCTCGCCCTGAAGGGACTGACGGCCGAAGCACTGCCGGTCTCGATCCTCGGCGAAGAGGCCGAGAGCCGGCAGGATGGATATCGCAGCGTCAACCCTCAGGGGCTGGTGCCGGCTTTGCTGACGGATAGCGGCGCGCTCATCACCCAGTCGCTGGCGATCGTCGAATATCTCGACGAGATTCAGCCTGAGCCGCCTCTGATGCCTGAGACCGCCGAAGACAGGGCGCAGGCCAGGTCGATCGCGCTTGCGATTGCCGCCGAGATCCACGCGCTACTGCCGCCGCGGATCGGCCTGCATCTCAAGACCGCCTTCCAGGCGGATGCAGATGCCATCACAGCCTGGAGCCGGCACTGGATCGGCGAAGGGATGGGCGCCGTCGAGAGGATGATCGCTGGCCGCAGGCATGGTGCCTTCGCAATCGGCGATCGGCCTGGTCTTGCCGATATTTTCCTCTTCCCGCAGGCAATCAGTGCCCGGCGCTTGGGCTTCGATCTCGCCCAATGGCCTGGTATTGCGGACATCGTTGCGAAGCTCGAAGCGATACCGGCGTTTCAGGAGAATGCCCCGGCGCCAAGGAAATGACGTGAACGATGGAGAAGCGGCCGCGGTTGATAACGGCCGCTTCTAACGATCATCGTGGCGAGGGTCACTTTCGAGGCTGCCGAGATCCCCGGCAGTCAGGTTGAGCTGCGCTGCCCCGATGTTCTCCTCCAGGCGATGCAGCTTGGTGGTACCGGGGGTCGGTACGATCCAGGGCTTCTGGGCCAGCAGCCACGCGAGCGCCCCTGAGCGGAGGTGGCGCGCTTACGCGCGGCGATGTCCGTAAGCAGATTGACGAGGCCTGGTTGGCCTTCCGTGCTTCCTGCGAAAAGCGCGGCACGATATTGCGGAAATCCTTGCTGTCGAATGTAGTAGCCGCCTCGCTGATTGCGCCGGTGAGGAAGCACTTGCCGAGTGGGCTAAACGGAATGAAGCCGGTGCCGAGTTCTTCGAGCACCGGCAGGATGTCCTGCTCAGCTTCGCGCCACCAGAGCGAATATTCGCTCTGCGGATTCGTTGTTGTAGAGGCCATAGGCTTCGGCGGTGTCGAAGAATGTCACGCCGCGTTCGATTGTCCGCCGGATCAGTGCGACGGCATCCTGGATACGTCGCCGGCCCATTACCATAACTCAGCCCCATGCAGCCGGGACCGATGTCCGAGACTTGAGTCCGCTGTTTCCACGTTGACGCAACCGTATAGCCCTTTCCTTTCAGCCTCGATATTCGCTGTCGGTGACATGCCCCATCCAGTCGACGACCTTGCCTTCGAGCTGTTCCTGGATGGCGATGTGGGTCATCGCGGTCGTTGGCGCGGCGCCGTGCCAATGCCGCTCGCCTGGAGCGAACGAGACCACGTCTCCGGGGCGGATCTCTTCGATGGGGCCGCCTTCACGCTGGACGCGGCCGCAGCCTGCCGTGACGATCAGCGTCTGGCCGAGCGGATGGGTGTGCCAGGCGGTGCGGGCGCCGGGTTCGAACGTGACGCTGGCGCCGGCGGCGCGAGCGGGATCGGTGACGGAAAACAGAGGGTCGATACGCACCGTGCCGGTAAACCAGTCTTTCGGCCCCTTGGCCGATGGCTGCGAACCGTTTCGTTTGATTTCCATGAGGGTGTTTCCTGTGTCTGGGCCCGGACAGGATCGTCCGCGTTCCAGGATAGGTAGCGAGTGGCTTTAGGTTGGATTAGATGGTATCAGCGGCAAGGACCTATGAGAAAGTTTCATAAATGCCGCGCCCGACCATTGATGATCTCATCGTCTTTCTTGCCGTTGCCCGTGCACAGAGTTTCACGAAGGCGGCGGGGAAGCTGGGCGTATCGCAATCGGCGCTCAGCCACGCCATTCGGGGACTCGAAGAGCGGCTAGGGCTGCGATTGCTGGCGCGCACGACGCGCAGCGTCTCGCCGACCGAGGCCGGCCAGCGCCTGCTCGCCACCATCGGTCCGCGAGTGGACGAGATCGAGACCGAACTCGCAGCCCTCAGCGCGTTTCGGGAAAAGCCGGCCGGTACCATCCGCATCAATGCCGGCGAGCATGCGGCGGAGACGGTGCTCTGGCCCGTCCTGGAAAAACTCCTGCCCGACTATCCCGACATCAATCTCGAGATCATCGTCGATTACGGCCTGACCGACATCGTCGCCGAACGTTACGATGCGGGCGTGCGGCTGGGGGAACAGGT
This sequence comes from Rhizobium atlanticum, assembly GCF_030182485.1. Taxonomy (NCBI): domain Bacteria; kingdom Pseudomonadati; phylum Pseudomonadota; class Alphaproteobacteria; order Hyphomicrobiales; family Rhizobiaceae; genus Rhizobium; species Rhizobium atlanticum. The sequence goes on along the minus strand of NZ_JAQJCJ010000027.1, from coordinate 32,452 downwards.
GGCGAAGGACATGATCGCGGTGCGCATCGGTCCCGACATGCGCATGGCCGTGGTCGGCGCTCCCGCTTATTTCGAACGACGTCCGAAACCGTCCAGGCCGCAGGATCTTATGGACCACAACTGCATCAACCTGCGCCTGCCGACCTATGGCGGCATCTATGCGTGGGAGTTCGAGAAGGAAGGACACGAACTGAAGGTTCGTGTCGAAGGACAGCTGGTGTTCAACAATATTGGGCTGCGGCTGAATGCGGCACTGGCCGGAGCGGGGCTGGCCTATATGCCGGAGGATGCCGTGGAACTGCATGTTGCCAGCGGCCGGCTCACGCGCGTGCTAGAAGACTGGTGCCCACCATTTCCCGGCTACCATCTCTACTATCCGAGCCGCAGGCATGCTTCGGCGGCTTTCGCGCTGGTCGTGGATGCCCTTCGCCTTCGGCGATAGAGGCCTGTTTCCCGGCCGACCGCCCAGGCATGCAGATCAGCGCCGACGACCTTCCCAAACGGACTTCCATAGCTCTTTGAAGCCGCGGCAAATGGGACTGCGCGGCTGATTTGACATTCTATCGGTCGCCGCTACTTCAAATAAAAACTGAAGGAAACAATGAATGAATACTGCTGTGCCTGCCACGAAAGCTCGGACTGGAGTGTCCGGTTTAGACAAAATTCTGGCGGGCGGACTTTCCACGGGTCACGTGTTTCTACTGGAAGGGAATCCGGGAGCGGGCAAAACCACCATTGCCCTGCAGTTCCTGATCGAAGGCGCACGACTCGGCGAGCAGGGGCTCTACATCACACTTTCGGAAACGGAGAGCGAATTACGGGCCGGCGCCGCGTCGCATGGGATGGTGATCGACGGCAATATCGAGGTCTTCGAGGTCGTGCCGCCGGAAAGCCTGCTTGATGCCGATCAGCAGCAGAGCCTCCTTTATTCGTCGGATCTCGAACTTGGGGAGACGACAAAGGAGATTTTTGCCGCTTTCGAGCGGGTCAATCCTCGTCGCGTGGTTCTCGACAGCCTTTCCGAGATAAGGCTGCTTGCACAAAGCTCGCTCCGCTACCGTCGCCAGATCCTGGCGCTCAAACATTATTTTGCCCGACGGGGCGCGACGGTCCTTCTGCTCGACGATCTCACCTCCGACGTGCTCGACAAGACGGTGCACAGCGTCGTTCACGGCGTCATCCATCTCGAGGAACTGGCGCCGAGCTACGGCTCCGAGCGCCGACGTCTCAGGATCATAAAATATCGCGGACAAGCCTTCCGGGGCGGTTATCACGATTTCATCATCCAGACCGGCGGCGTCATGGTGTTTCCCCGTCTTGTTGCCGCCGAACACAGATCGACGTACCTCCGTGATCAGATTTCCTGCAATATCCCAAAGCTGGACCTTCTTCTTGGGGGCGGCCTTGAACGAGGTTCCAGCACGCTTATTCTCGGTCCTTCCGGCACAGGCAAAAGCACGTTTTCGTTTCAGTTCCTGGCGGCGGCGGTCGCACGGGGCGAGAAGGCGGCCGCCTTCATCTTCGACGAGGAGCTCGGCTTGCTATTTGCGCGCCTGAAGGCGCTCGGAATCGATCTCGAAGCGATGAGGGATGCGGATCAAATCCACATCGAACAGCTCGATGCCGCCGAACTGTCGCCGGGCGAATTCGCCCACCGGGTGCGCGACTGCGTCGACAAATCGGGAGCAAAAACAGTCATCATCGACAGTATCAACGGATATCAGTCGTCAATGCCGGATGAGAACTCGCTGATCCTTCACATGCATGAGCTGCTGCAATATCTGAACAGGCGTGGCGCCAACACCTTTCTGACCGTCGCCCAACATGGGCTGGTTGGTGACATGAAGGCACCTGTCGACGTTACGTATCTCGCCGATACCGTCATTCTTCTGCGCTACTTCGAGGCTGCGGGAAAGGTACGGCGGGCCGTTTCGGTGATCAAGAAGCGGACCGGCTTTCACGAAGATACCATCCGGGAGTACCGCATCGACGCTTCCGGGCTGACGCTTGGAGAGCCCCTCATCGGGTTCCAGGGCGTGCTTCGCGGCGTGCCTGAATTCATCGGCACTTCGGCGCCGCTCCTGTCGAGCGATGGTGGGGATAGCGGCAATTCCTAATTCCGGCAAACCGAAAGCACTGATCTACGCCCCGGCCGGGCGTGACGCCTGGGTGGCTATTTCGCTGATCGAAGAGGCCGGACTGGCATCGATTGCCGCGGCCGACCTCTCCATGTTCGCCGCGTCACTGAGCGATGACATCGCGTTCGGCGTTCTGACGGAAGAAGCGGTTCGCTCAAGCGATCTGAAGGCGATCGCCGCCTGGGTTTCGGCCCAGCCGAGCTGGTCGGACCTGCCGTTCATAGTCCTCACCACGCGAGGTGGCGGGCCTGAGCGAAATCCGGGTGCAGCCAGGCTTTCCGAGGTACTCGGCAACGTCACCTTCCTCGAAAGGCCGTTCCATGCAACGTCCTTCATCAGCGTCGCCCGGACCGCCCTGAAGGGACGTCAGCGCCAGTACGAAGCGCGCGCGCAGCTCGAGGCCCTCGGCGAGGGAGAGCGGCGGCTGCAGACCGCGCTCGCCGCGGGTCGTCTCGGGGCATGGGAGCTGGAACTGTCCTCGACGGCCTTGTCAGTCTCGGCGACATGCAAGGCAATTTTCGGCCGAGATCCAGACGATGAAGTGACTTACGACGATCTGATCGCAAGCATTCATCCCGAGGACCGGGATCTGGTGCAGGCAAGCCTGCGCCAGACGATCGACACCGGGCGGGACTATTCGATCGAGCACAGGACGATTTGGCCGGATGGATCCTTGCATTGGACAGAGGTCCACGCGCAGCTCTATGCCGACAGATATGGTTCCGCTAAGAAGCTCGTCGGCGTCTGCTCCGACACCACGGCTCGCAAGACCGCCGAGGAAAATCTGAGACGGCTCAACGAAAATCTCGAAGAACGCGTCAGGGAACGGACGAGGGAGGTCAACGCTGCCCATCAGACCCTGATCGAGGAGGTTGCCCAGCGTGAGCGCGCCGAGGAGCAGCTTCGCCAATCCCAGAAAATGGAGGCAATCGGCCAACTCACGGGCGGCGTCGCCCATGATTTCAACAACCTGCTGATGGTCGTTCTTGGAAATCTGGAGCTGCTGGGAAAGCATGTCGCCGGAGATGCCAAGGCGACGCGTCTGGTCGAGGGTGCACTGCAGGGCGCACGGCGGGGAGCGGCGCTGACGCAGCGATTGCTGGCTTTTGCAAGACAGCAGGATTTGCAGGTCAAGCCCGTCCATCTCGCCGAACTGGTTTTGGGGATGAACGACCTGCTGCGGCGCTCGGTCGGCCCCTCGGTCAGCATCGAGACCATGCTGCCGGCTGCGTTGCCGCCGGCGCTCGCCGATGCGAACCAGCTGGAACTGGCGCTGCTCAACCTTGCGGTCAATGCCCGTGATGCGATGCCGGAAGGAGGCACGCTGTGCATATCCCTGCGCGAGGAACAGGTTATAGGTAATGATCGCGATGTCGGCGAGGGCAGCTATCTTGTGCTTGCGGTCGCCGATAGCGGCATCGGTATGGATGCGGACACGCTGAAGAAGGCGGTCGATCCGTTTTTTTCGACCAAGGAGCTGGGAAAGGGGACAGGTCTTGGCCTGTCGATGATCCACGGGCTTGCCGTCCAGCTCAACGGCGCTCTTGTTCTGAAAAGTGAAGTTGGGGTGGGAACGACCGCGGAATTGTGGCTTCCGGCGACCGGAATGTGCCCCGAGCGGCCGGTCGATGAATTGCCTGCACCTCAAGCCGCGTCGAGACTGAGGATTCTTTTGGTCGATGACGATGCGCTAATCGCGATGAGTTCGGTCGACATGCTGGAAGATCTCGGCCACGAGGTCGTCGAAGCAAATTCCGGCTCCGAGGCGCTCGAGCTCATCAGGAGCGGTGAGCATTTCGACTTGATGATCACCGATTATTCGATGCCCGGCATGACGGGCGCGCAGCTCGCCCTGTCGGTGCGGGGCCTGTACCCGCACCTGCCGATCGTTCTGGCGACAGGTTATGCCGATCTTCCTGCCGGCACGGACATTGATCTTCCGCGATTGGGAAAGCCCTACAATCAGGCTCAACTCGCCAAGGAAATTACCAAGGCAATGGCAAGCGCCGCGCCTCCGATTTTGAGACCTGGCCGCAATGCAGGCGCTTCAGGCGCTAACCTGTCCAAGGCCGACGACAGCCGCGATGAAATCGGCGATGGCGCCTGTGTTGTCTAGATCGAAGACCGGCAGGGACGTATCCGCTACGGCGTGATCGGCGGCGATCGCGCAGATATGAGGATCGGTCGGCGCCAGCGGCTCGCGATTGGCGGCCTCCAGGCGTCGCGCCTCGATCTTCGGGATCGGCTCGCGCTTATAGCCTTCGATCAGAACGAGATCGCAAGGGACAAGCCGCGCGAGGATTTCCTTGAACTCGGGTTCGGGCGCGCCGCGGAGCTCATGCATGATGGCGTAACGAGTGCCGGAGACGATGGTGACCTCATGAGCGCCGGCCTGGCGGTGACGGTAGCTGTCGGCTCCGACCTTGTCGATGTCGAAATCATGATGGGCATGCTTGATCGTCGAGATCCGGTAGCCGCGGCGGGTGAACTCCGTCACCAGCCGGACGGCAAGTCCGGTTTTGCCTGAGTTCTTCCAGCCGGCGATGCCGAAGATTTTCGGTGCGGTCATGTGCGCAGGGCCTCCAGCCAGCGTTGCGCCTCGATGAGATCGTCAGGCGTGTTGATGTTGAAGAAGGGGTCGAGCAGGCTGGCGCGGGTCGGATGCAGCGGAAATGCCACTTCCGTAACGTCATGCCGCAACAGGAAGTCGCGCACGCGGCGTTTCTCGTCGGTAGCGATCCAGGCTTCCAGATCGGCGGCCAGTGTCACCGGCCAGAGACCGAAGACCGGATGGCTGCGGCCCTCTGAGGCGGCAATGGCGATCTGCGACGGGCGCTCCAGGGCTGCGGCCAGACGGGCGACGAGATCGATGGGAAAGAACGGGCAATCCACAGAGACGGTTACGACATGGGAAATCGCCGGAAGGCCAGCGCCGTAGACCATGGCCGCGTGAATGCCGGCCATCGGCCCGGCCTTGCCAGGAATGCGGTCGGGAACCGCGGCCACGTCCTCGGCGACTGCGTCAGCGTTGACAGCAACTGAGATGACCTGCTGCGAGAGACGGAGCAGCACATGGCGAAGCAGGCTCTCGGTTCCGAGCATCACCTCCGCCTTGTCGCGGCCCATGCGTTGCGAGCGGCCGCCGGCCAGCACGACGCCTGCTATGTCGGATCTGTCGAGCGGGAGTTCAGCCATTATCCTGCCTCAAACCGGTGAGCGCGGCGCCGATTCCTGCGCGATCGGGGGCACGCGGCGCTTGGCTTCACGATAGAACGTATAGAGGCCGGAAGCGATGACGATTGCGGCACCGAGGAGTGTCCAGCTGTCAGGCACTTCAGCGAAGAAGAAAAAGCCGAGCAGCGAGGAGAAGATCAGGCTGGTATAACGAAAGGGCGCGACGAAGGAAATTTCCCCGGTGCGCATGGCGAGGATCACGGACTGATAGCCGACGAGTACCAGCACTGAGGCGAGAAGGAGGTGTCCAAGGGAAGTCACGCTGACCGGCTGCCAGCCGCCGAGCACAGGAATGAGAAGCGCGCCGAAGAAGGAGATGGAGGTCGCGGTGATGACGGTGATCATCAACGATGGAATCTCCGGATCGATCGAGCGGGTGGCGAGATCGCGGCCGGCCGTCGTCATGACCGCACCGACGCAGAGGAGGGCGGCCGCGGTGAACCCTTCGGGGCCGGGGCGGATAATGATCATCACGCCAACGAGGCCGACGATGATCGCCGACCAGCGCCGCCAGCCGACAGGCTCCTTGAAGAAGAGCGCGGCGCCGAAGGTGACGACCAGCGGCAGTGACTGCAGGATCGCTGAGGCATTGGCGATCGGCATCATGCCGAGCGCGGTGATATAGGTGACGGCAGAGAGCATCTCGCAGATGATGCGGAGAATGATCATCGGCTTCAGCACGACGCGCCAGGAGCGCAGCGCGCCCATTTTCCTCGCGATCAGGTAGACGAGCAGGCTTGTGAAAAGGCCGCGCAGGAACATGATCTCGCCCGCATTCATATGGGCGATCACCGATTTGGAGAGTGCGTCGCTCGCGGAAAAGCCGGCCATCGCCATGCTCATATAGATGGCGCCCTCGGTATTGCGTGACCGCGACATGAAGAGATTCCCTTTACCTGTGCGCTCCTTCTTAGTCGGGATGATAAATGAAGGGAATCGAATGAATGTCACACCCTGGGATAAATCGATGATGCAGCGCACAATGACGCTGACGTTACGGCAGGCGACTATATGGAACTTGCGTCAAATGCCGATCTAGCTCGCGAATCCGATGTGGCCAGTATAATTTCCTTCCCAATCCGGTTGCGAAACTGATCGCTGATCAAGACCATCCGCATTCGCGAGTTTTGCCTTTGCGCGCGGGAAACGGGTGGCTGCATCGACTGATGTCTGAGATCTGGGATGCCTCGACAACTGAGGAGAAACGGACATGACACTTCTGACCGACAAAACCGCGATCATCACCGGCGCAAGCTCGGGCATCGGCCATGCGGCCGCGAAGGTTTTTGCACGCCAAGGCGCGAGACTGGTAATCAACGGCCGGCGGCAGGAGGCGCTCGATGCCGTCGTCGCCGAGATCGAGGCAGAGGGCGGTGAGGCTGTCGCCATTGCCGGCGACGTCAGGGACGAGGCGCTGCAAGCAAGGCTGGCCGAAACAGCGGTTTCGCGGTTCGGTACGCTCGATATCGCCTTCAACAATGCCGGTGGACTCGGCGAGATGGGGCCGGTCGGAGGAGTGTCACTGGAGGGCTGGCGCGAGACGATCGAGACCAATCTGACGGCCGCCTTCCTCGGCGCCAAGCACCAGTCGGCGGCGATGGGAGAGGGCGGCGGTTCGCTGATCTTCACCTCCACCTTCGTCGGCTACACTGCCGGCATTCCCGGCATGGGCGCCTATGCGGCGAGCAAGGCCGGCTTAATTGGTCTCGTGCAGGTGCTGGCCGTTGAACTCGCGTCCCGCAAAATCCGCGTCAACGCGCTGCTGCCTGGTGGGACCGATACGCCTGCCAGCATCACTAACGCGCCCGATGCCACCGCGGAACTGCTCGCCTTCGTCAATGGGCTTCATGCGTTGAAACGCATGGCGCTGCCAGAAGAGATCGCCAATGCGGCGCTCTTCTTGGCGTCCGACCTGTCTAGCTTCGTGACGGGGACGGCGATGTTGGCGGATGGTGGGGTGTCGATCAGCCGGACGTAATTGGGTGAGGGGCGTTCATTTTGTCTTCGCTGGCGCTCCGCGAAGCCAGGCAATGAAGGGCGTGCCGTGTGGCCCCCTCATCTGCCTGCCGGCATCTTCTCCCCGAGGGGAGAAGGGACTCGTGGCGGCGCCTTGCTCCCTCTTCTCCCGAGCGGGGAGAAGATGCCCGTCAGGGCAGATGAGGGGGCGAGGAGCGTCGGCGGCAAGCGAAAGGTATATGGCTGCTTCAGGTTCCAGCTTCAATGCCTTCCCAGCCCGCCTACGACATGATCAACCCGCCATCGACATTGATCGTCTGGCCGGTGATGTAAGCGGCGTCGTCGCTGGCGAGGAAGGTCACCAGGCCGGCGACGTCCTCGCCGGAGCCGGCGCGTTTCATCGGGATGCCCTCGACCCATTCCTTCATCAGCTCGCCCGGGCCGTAATTGCCGAGCAGCTTGCCCCAGGCCTGGTCGTTGTAGGCCCACATGTCGGTCTCGATGATGCCGGGGCAGAAGGCGTTGACGGTGATGTTATCGGTCGCGACTTCCTTGGCGAGGCTTTGGGTGATGCCAACGACGCCCATTTTCGAGGCGGCGTAGTGCGGCGTGAAGATGAAACCGTCGCGGGCCTGGCCGGAGGCGGTGTTGATGATCCGGCCTCCGCGCTTGTGCTTGCGCATTCTTGCAATGGCCTCCTGGGCGCAGAGGAAAACGCCCTTGGTGTTGACGGCCATGACCTTGTCCCACTCGTTTTCGGTCAGATCCTCGACGCGGGCGATAGTGATGACGCCTGCGTTCTGGATAGAGACGTCGACGGTGCCGAATTCCTTTTCGGCGGCATCGTAGAGCGCGATGACGCTCGCCTTGTCGGTAACGTCACCGATGAAGGAGATCGCCTTGCCGCCTTCGGATCTGATCCCTTCGGCAACGCCATGGACCAAGTCCTCATTTGCCGAGACGACGAGATTGGCGCCTTCGCGGGCAAAGCGTTTGGCGATGGCAGCGCCGATGCCGCGGCTGCCTCCGGTAATGACGACAGTCTTGTTTTCGAAGCGTTTCATGCTCTTTCCTCGTATCCTGACATAACAGCAAATCTGGGCGCGGCCCGCGGCTGTCCGGCGTGAAGGGCGGGCAGACGACGATATCGCACGCCGTCGTGCCCGTTGGTCCCTTTAGCGCCTCGGTCTCAGCCAAGGAGGGAGCGAGACCGTTCATTGTCCAGCTGCCGGCTTCTCATCTCATCACCAGCAGCAGAAACCGCCATCGACGAGAAGATCGACGCCGGTCACGAAACTTGCTGCATTCGACAGAAGGAACACCGCCGGACCTACCATTTCGTCGACGGTTGCCATGCGCTGCATCGGCGTCTGCTCTTCGAAGAGCTTGGTCTGGTGGACCATCTCAGGACGGGTGTTCATCGGCGTTGCGGTGTATCCGGGGGAGATGGTGTTGACGCGGATGCCGCGGCCGACCCATTCCATGGCCAGGGACTTCGACATATGGATGACGCCCGCCTTGGAGGCGTTGTAATGCGCCTGGCTCAGCCCCCGGTTGACGATGACGCCGGACATGGAGGCGATGTTGACAATGGAGCCGCGCCCATTCTTCAACATTGCGCGGGCTTCGGCCTGGCAGGACAGGAATATGCCCTTGAGGTTGATATCCATCAGCGTCTGATATTGATCCTCCTCCATCTCCTCCGCCGGGTTGGCGTTGGCGATGCCGGCAGCGTTGACGGCAAGCGTCAGGGTGCCGAGATCGGCTTCGGTGCGTGCGACGGCATCTGCAAGGGAGGATTTGCTCGTGACGTCAGCCGCGATCTCGATCGAGCGGCAGCCGGCGGCGCGGATATATTCGGCTGTCCTCGCCAGTCCGTCGTCGGTCCGGCGGTCGAGCAGGGCCACGTCGGCGCCGCATTGGGCAAGGCCCATGGCAATGCGCTGCCCGATGCCGCTGCCGGCGCCGGTGACGATGGCAACCTGGCCGCTGAGATCGAAAAGCTTCGGGGCGTTCAGAGTGATGTCGGACACCGCTCTTCCTTTCTCTGTTGTTTTGTTTTCACGCAATTCCTGACGCAAAACCGCTGCACACTTTTGCTGGAATTGCTTTAGATGGTAGCGAGCTCCATGACCGAAACGTCATTCGCCTGGTCACGATCGAGGATCCCTGCTTGCTTGCCTTGTGCGAGCACGAGAATGCGATTGGAGACGCCGAGCACTTCCTCGAGGTCCGAGCTTACAACGATGACCGCCACGCCCTGTTTGGCAAGATTGACGATAATGTCGTAGATGCCGGCGCGGGCGCCGACATCAATGCCTCTCGTCGGTTCGTCGAGCACGACGACCTTCGGATCGCGCATGAGCCACTTGGCGATCACGACCTTCTGCTGATTGCCGCCTGATAGGTCCGAGGCGTATTGCTCGGCACGGCCCTTGACGCCGAACTTGGCGACGGCCTTTTCCGCAAAGGAGCGCTTGATGCGCGGTGTGATCCAGCCGCCGCCCAGTTTGTCGAGATTGGCGTAGACGATGTTCTCGCTGATCCGGTGCCCGACGACGAGGCCTTGCTCCTTGCGGTCTTCGGGAACCATCACGATACCCCTCGCGATCGCGTCCGCGGGATCGCGCAGGCTCAGTTCCTCGCCTTCCAGTTTGATCGAACCGGCGCTGATCGGATCTGCGCCCGAAATGGCACGCACCAGTTCGGTGCGGCCGGCGCCGACCAGCCCGGCGATGCCGAGAATTTCGCCGGCCCGCACCTCGAAGGTAACGTGACGGAACGAGTCGTCCGGCGAGCTCAGGCCGGAGACTTGAAGCACCGGGCGATCTGTCGGAACGGGCAGGGTGGGGAACAGGCGGTCAAGCGGGCGTCCGACCATGCTCTCGACAATGGTTCGCACCGGGGTGGCGCTATCTGCGAATTCCTGCACCCGCTCGCCGTCGCGAAGAACGACGATGCGGTCGGTGATCTTCTTGATCTCTTCCATACGGTGGGAAATGTAGACGATGCCCACGCCTTCCGACCGAAGCTTGCGAACCTGTTCGAACAGAGCTTCCGTCTCTGCGCCGCCCAGGGCGGCTGTCGGCTCATCGAGGATCAGCAGCTTTGCGTTGAGCGCCAGCGCCTTGGCGATCTCGATGAGTTGCTGATTTGCCGTGGAAAGGCCGGCGACCTTCCGCGTTGCCGGTATGTGAAGGTTCAAGCGAGCAAGCTGGTCCTGGGCGCGGCGAACCATCTGGGCACGATCGACGACGCCGTTTTTCATCGGCCAGCGTCCGATGAAGACGTTTTCGGCGATCGAGAGTTGTGGCAGAAGCTGCAGTTCCTGGTGGATCAGGACAATGCCCTTGTCGATCGCCTCCCTGGGATTGGCCGGGGCATAGGGCTGCCCCAGCCATGTCATCGATCCTTCGGACGGCGTGCGGGAACCGGCTATGATGCCCGACAGCGTGGACTTGCCTGCTCCGTTTTCACCCAGAAGAGCAACCACTTCGCCGGGACAGACGTCCAGGCTGACATTCTTCAGCACTTGGAGCGGCCCATACCACTTGGATATGCCCCTCAGGGAGAGAACGGGATCAGTCATGGCACACCTCCTCAAGACCTCGGCTTTATCAGGGATGGTTGGCGATGAAGCCTGCGACGTTTTCCTTGGTTGTCAGCGTGGCATCCATGAGCTGGACCGGGGGTACCTTCTCGCCGGCGACAAGCTTGGCGGCATTTTCAACGGCGTCGCGGCCCATCTTCTGTGTCTGCTGAGTGGCCGTAACGTCGAAGACGCCCTTGCTGAGGGCTTCGAGCGCTGCGGTGTCGCCGTCGAAGCCGCCAACCACGATCTTCTGGGAAGGTTTCGCGACCTTGATCGCCTGGGCGGCGCCGAGTGCAAGAGCATCAGCCTGAGCGAATACGATCGAAACGTCCGGGTTGGCCTGCAGCATGTTCTGCATGATCTGGAAGCCTTCATCCTGGCTCCAGATGTTGGAGTACTGCTCGGCGACGACCTTCACATCCGGGTTGGCCTTAAGAGATTCACCGCAGCCCTTCGAGCGATCGACTTCCGGGGTCGTGCCCTTCTGGCCATGAATGATGACCATCTTCCCCTTGCCGCCGGCTTCCTTCAGGATATAGTCGCAGACGGCCTTGGCTGAGGCGACGGAATCCGTTGCGAGGAATGTGTCGCCCGGGGCCCCCTCCGCGTTGCGGTCAACGTTAACCACCGGGATGCCGGCATTCTTGGCGAGCTTGACCGGAACGCTCGCAGCGGCCGCACCTGCCGGAATGTAGATCAGCGCGTCGATTTTCTGGGTCAGAAGATCCTGGATCTGGTTGACCTGTGTCGGCCCGTCGCCCTTGGCGTCGACCGTAATGACCTCGATGCCGCGCTTCTTGGCTTCGGCCTCGACCGATTGCTTGATCTGGTTGAAGAAGTTTGCCTGCAGGTTGGCGACGGCGAGGCCGAGCTTCTTCAGTTCCGCCGCGTGTACCGGACCAAGCATGAGACCGAGCAGTGCGGCAGATGCGAGCATGGTGCGCGCTATTTTCATTGTAGTTCCTCCGTTGTTAATGGCACCCTCGGGTATGTCCTCCCCCTCGGGTTATTGATCCGCCCCGATCTTTCAGGGCGGAATTCCGGGTCCGCCAAAGCGGCGGAGCCTGCTCGTCAGGCTCGACGCCGACGAATGGTTTCAGCGCCGACCGCAAGCACGATGACGATGCCGATGATCACCTGCTGAAGAAACGGTGAGACGTTGAGAAGATTGAGACCGTTGCGCAGCACTCCGATGATGAGAACGCCGATCAGAGTTCCTCCGATGCCGCCCGTACCGCCGGAGAGCGACGTCCCGCCGATAACGACTGCGGCGATGGTGTCGAGCTCATAGCCGAGGCCGCTGGAGGGCTGGACGGAATCGAGCCGGGCTGCGAGCACGACGCCTGCAAGTCCCGCAAGGACCGCACTCACGACATAGACGCTGATCGTTACAAGCGGAACATTGATGCCGGCCAGGCGCGCAACCTCGGGGTTTCCGCCCACGGCATAGAGCATGCGACCTTCGGACCGGAAGTGCAGGAAAAGCCATGCCGCCAGAACAACCGCAAGCATAAGAAAGACTGTGGCAGTCATGACGCCAAAGTGGCGATCGATCGCCAGCATCATGAACCAGTCGGGGAAGCCGACGATTTGCTGGCCGTCGGTGATCATGTTGGCAACGCCGCGGGCGGCCGACATCATTGCCAGAGTGGCGATAAAGGCCGGAACCCTGAACTGCGTCACCAGAAGTCCGACGATCAGTCCGCAAACAGCCGAGGCGATCAGCGCAAAGGCGATGCCGACGGGCAGGGGCAGGCCGGCGACGTTTGCGGTCCAGCCCATGACCATCATCGCCAGGGCGAGTGCCGAGCCGACGGAGAGATCGATGCCGCCGATCAGGATGACGAACGTCATGCCGACCGCCATAATGCCGAGAACGGTGATCTGGTCGAGAATGTTCAGGCCGTTTCGAACCGATAGAAACGTGTCCGTGCTGAAGCTCAGAAAGATGCATAGCGCGAGCAGACCCACGAGCGGGCCGGTAGCTCCCTTGAGCTTGCCCAGCCACGCACCGGACGAAAGCCTGTGTTCATTGATATCGAGCGCCACCATTGCTCCTCCCTATGCTTTAGGCCTTTATCGGTTATCCGTTCAGTGCAGAATAAATATTCATGCCTGCTGGAAAATTCATTAACAACTTGGTTTCCGGCTGTCAATAACATTTCCGGTCACGTACGCTCTCGAGAGCTTCGCCAGAGGGGTTGACTAATCGATCTGTTGTGCAAAAATATTGATGGTTGAATATTTATGCACACGAGGAGCCCATGGATACGACAGAACTCGAGCGTATCGCCCGCGAAATCCGATTGCGCGATCTCCAGGCGGTTTTTGAAGCTGGCGCCGGCCATATTGGTGGAGAGATGTCGGTCATCGACATTTTGACCGCCCTCTATTTTCGTGTGCTGAATGTCTGGCCTGATCAGCCCAAACACCCCAACCGCGACAGGTTCGTGCTTTCAAAGGGGCATACGGCTTGCGCTCTCTACGTGACGCTCGCAAAACGCGGCTTCATTCCGGAAGAGGAGATTTCCACCTTCTTGCAGCCGCATTCGAGGCTGAACGGACATCCGAATTGCAATAAGGTTCCTGGCGTCGAGACGAACACGGGGCCGCTCGGCCACGGTCTTCCGGTCGCAGTCGGAATGGCGAAGGCCGCCAAACTCTCGGGCGGGAAATTTCACACCTACGTCGTCACCGGAGACGGTGAGATGCAGGAGGGGTCCAACTGGGAAGCGATAATGGCGGCCGCCCAGTTCAAGCTCGATAATCTGACGCTGGTCATCGATCACAACAGGTTCCAGCAGGGAGCTGCGCTCGCCGAAACCAATGATCTCGCCCCTCTTCGTCCGAAGCTTGAAGCCTTCGATTGGGAAGTCACCGAAATCAATGGGAACAAGATGAGCGAAGTCGTTCCTGCTCTCGAACACCGGGGATCAAGGCCACATTGCATCGTCGCCCACACCAACAAGGGCCATGGAATCTCGTTCATGCAGGACCGGGTCGAGTGGCACCACAAGGTTCCGAGTAGGGAACAATACGAAATCGCATTGGCAGAATTGTCGGAGGCACTGTAATGAACGCGCCAGTAAACCCACCCAAGCTTCACGATTGCCGCGACGCATTCGCCTCCACGCTCGAGCGGCTGGCTGCCGAAAACGAAACGATCGTTGCCGTCTGCAATGATTCCGTCGGTTCCTCCAAGCTCGGCGGCTTCAAGTCGAAGTTTCCGGAGCGCCTCGTCAATGTCGGGATCGCGGAGCAGAACATGGTCGGCGTCGGTGCAGGGCTTGCCAATGGCGGACGGCTGCCCTTCGTGTGCGGCGCTGCTCCGTTTCTCACGGGCCGGTCGCTGGAGCAGATCAAGGCCGACATTTCCTACTCGAACGCCAACGTCAAGTTGGTCGGCATTTCGTCCGGAATGGCATATGGCGAACTCGGCCCGACCCATCACTCGATCGAAGATTTCGCCTGGACGCGGGTCCTGCCCAATCTCCCGGTCATCGCGCCCTGCGACCGGATCGAAACCGCCGCTGCCGTCGCCTGGGCGGCAACCTACAGCGGGCCCTGCTTCCTGCGTCTGTCGCGGGTCGGTGTGCCCGACCTGCTTCGGGAAGGCCATAAATTCGAACTGGGCAAGGCGAATCTCCTTCGCCAAGGTTCCCAAGTCACTCTGATCGCCAATGGGACATTGACGCATCGCATCGTGAAGGCTGCCGAAATTCTCGCAGACCGCGGCATCGATGCCAGGGTGCTCAACCTCGCAACGGTTCGTCCGATCGACGAGGAGGCCATCATCGCCGCAGCTAGGGAAACCGGAGCGATCGTCACGGCCGAAGAGCACTCAATCTTTGGCGGGCTCGGCTCCGCGGTGGCCGAAGTGGTGGTCGACCATGCTCCAGTGCCGATGAAGCGTCTCGGGGTTCCCGGCGTCTACGCCCCGACCGGTTCAGCGGAGTTCCTGCTCGACGAATTCGGGATGGCGCCGTCCGCAATCGCCGACGCCGCGCAGTCGCTGATCGAGCGCAAGTGATTGGGATCACGTGACCGGCCGGGACGCTTGCCGTCCCGGCCAGCACCTGATCCGGGGAGGATAGAATGCGGGCAATTCTGGCAATCGACCAGGGCACGACCAATTCAAAGGCAGTTCTCGTTTCCGAGAAGGGAAAAATCATCGGCAGAGGTTCGGCTCCTGTCGGTATCGGCTATCCGAAGCCGGGCTGGGTCGAACAAGACCCACAACGGCTCTACGCATCGGTCTGCGAAGCGGTCGACGCCTGCCTGAAGGCTGGCCCCGATGTGACTATCGAGGCCGTAGCTATTTCCAACCAGCGCGAGTCCGTCACCGCCTGGGACGCCGACACCGGAGAGGCGCTCGGACCGGTGGTCAGCTGGCAGTGCCGTCGAACGGCACAGGATTGCGAACGTTTGATTGCCGAAGGCCAGCTTGCCCGGGTGCAGGCGCTGACAGGCCTGCCATTGGATCCAATGTTCCCGGGTTCGAAATTCCGATGGCTGCTCGACCGCATTCCGGCCGGGCGATCGGTGCGGCTGGGAACGATCGACAGCTGGCTCGTCCACTGCGTGACGGGGGGGCGCCGGTATGCCTGCGACGCGTCGAATGCCGCCAGGAGCCAGTTGTTCGATCTCAGGGAGCAGAGATGGAGCGAAGAGCTCGGCGAGATCTTCGGCGTCGATATCGCGCTGCTGCCCGAGGTCCTCGACAGCTCCGCCGATTTCGGCAGGACCCAAGGCTTGCCGGGTGTGCCTGACGGTACTCCCATCATGGCCGCGATCGGCGACAGCCACGCCGCCCTGTTCGGTCATGGGGCCTTCAGGCCGGGCGACGGCAAGGTGACCTTCGGGACCGGCTCTTCGGTCATGACGACGCTTTCCCAGTTCATTCCTCCACGCAACGGCATCACGACAACGGTCGCGTGGCGTATCGGGGGAAAGCCGACTTTCGCTTTCGAAGGCAATATTCTGGTTTGCGCCGCCAGTCTTCCCTGGATGGCTGACATTCTCGGCCTCGCGGATGTCGCGGCCCTTGTCGAACTTGCAGCGAGCGCCGAGCGGGGCGGACCTGGATTCGTGCCGGCGTTCGTCGGCCTGGGTGCGCCTTACTGGAATGCCGATGCACGTGCGCTGTTCTCCCAGATCGACTTCAATACCACACGCGCGCAGATGGCTCGCTCGGTAACTGACTCCATCGCCTTGCAGGTGCATGACGTGATCGCGGCAATGCGGAGGCAGAGCGGTGGCGAACTTGGCGCGCTCTATGTCGATGGCGGACCGAGCCAGAATCGCTTCCTGATGCAGTGTGTGTCGAACCTGATCGAACATCCCGTGATCCAGTGCGAAGCACCCGAGGCGTCGGCCTTGGGCGCTGCATATCTCGCGGGGCTCTCGCTCGGCATGTGGAGCGATCTCCATGTTGTCGCGACGTTGCCGCGAAACACTGAGATCATCGAGCCGCAACCCATGGACCGCGCGGGACTTCTCGATACCTGGAATGATGCGCTCGCCCGCTCGACGTCCCGCGAAACACAGGCTAAAGGTGAATAAAAATTCAATCTGGGATTAGCGATGACTCGCCTCAACGAACTCCGCCTCATTTCAAGGGTCGCCCAGATGTACCACATAGAGGGACGGCGACAGGCGGAGATCGCAGAGCACCTTCGCCTGTCGCAGGCGACGGTGTCGCGGATGCTGAAGCGCGCTGAGGCTGAAGACATCGTGCGAACCAGCGTGATCCCTCCCGTCGGCACCTATAGCGAGCTTGAGGGCGCGCTTCGCGAGAAATACGGTCTGCCGGAGGCGATCGTCGTCGAGTGCACGGAAGATCGGGACGGGGCCATCATGGCCCGGATCGGCGAGGCAGCGGCGCATCTCTTGGAGGTGACGCTGGCGCCAGGGGAGATCATCGGCGTTTCGAGCTGGAGCCAGACCATTTTCAAGATGGTCGAGAACATCCATCCTCAGAAGAGCGCTCAGGCGAAATACGTCGTCCAGACCCTTGGAGGCATGGGCGATCCTTCGGTGCAGACGCATGCGACGCAGCTGACCACGCGGCTTGCACGACTGACCGGCGCCGAGCCGAAACTGCTGCCCGTGCAGGGCGTTACGACATCAAGGGAAGCAAAACTTCTGATGCAGGCCGACCCGTTCGTGCGCGAGACGATGGACCTGTTCGGCAGCATAACGCTTGCGATCGTCGGAATCGGAGCCGTCGAACCGTCCGAACTTCTCGCACGGTCCGGCAACATCTTTTCGTCCCGCGAACTCTCCGATCTCGCGGAAGCGGGCGCCGTCGGCGATATCTCGCTTCGCTTCTTCGATAGGAACGGCAAGCCGGTCAAGACGCCGCTGGACGACCGGGTCATCGGGCTTCCGCTCGAGGATCTCGAACGGGTGGATCGGGTCATCGCTCTTGCCGGGGGCGCCAAGAAGACCGAGGCGATCGCAGGCGCGCTTCGCGTCGGGGTGATCGATATGCTTGTGACCGACAAATTTACCGCGCAGCGATTGATCGACTGACGGGTAGGATAGCGCCCGCCGCACCCGCCCGGGGGGTCCACTTAGAACGACGGCTGATCGTCGTGGCCTGAGGCTCTCCCGCGAGCCCGGCTGGATACTTGGGAGTTTGCCGCACCGTATCCCTGCCCCTCGTTCGAATTCAGGGTGTTCGGCGCTGCGATCGATTCACTGGATTGATCGCTCCCCCCTTTGCGGGGCCGGGCCTCACCCGCCAGTGACACTCATGTGCCGCGCCACAGCGGGACGATTATGAGTCCGGTCGATGATGAAGTCGTGGCCTTTTGGCTTGCGGGTGATGGCTTCGTCGATGGCGGCGCAGAGGAGGGCGTCGTCCTCGGTGGCGCGGAGCGCGGCACGCAGATCCGCGGCGTCGTTCTGGCCCAGGCACATATAGAGCGTGCCGGTGCAGGTGAGCCGAACGCGGTTGCAGCTCTCGCAGAAATTATGGGTCATCGGCGTGATGAAGCCGAGGCGGCCGCCGGTTTCGGAAACCCTGACGTAACGCGCCGGGCCGCCGGTCTGGAAATCAATGTCAGTTAGCGTGAACTGACGTTCGAAATCGGCGCGCAACTCTGAGAGCGGCAGGTATTGATCGGTGCGGTCCTCTTCGATCTCGCCCATCGGCATGGTTTCGATGACGGTGAGGTCCATGTCGCGACCATGGGCGAAGCGCAGGAGATCGGGCATCTCGGCATCGTTGAAATTTTTCAGCGCCACGGCATTGAGCTTGATCTTGATACCAGCTTTCTGCGCCGCGCCGATGCCTTCCAGGACCTTGTCGAAATCGCCCCAGCGGGTGATCTTGCGGAACTTGTCGGGATCGAGCGTATCGAGCGAGACGTTGATGCGGCGCACGCCGCAATCATAAAGCTCGGCGGCGTAGCGGGAAAGCTGTGAGCCGTTGGTCGTCAGCGTCAACTCATCGAGACCGGAGCCGATCTTTTCGCCGAGCTTGCGCACGAGATATATGATGTTCTTGCGCACCAGCGGCTCGCCGCCGGTCAGCCTGATCTTGCTGACACCCTTTGCGATGAAGGCCGAACAGAGGCGGTCGAGCTCTTCGAGCGTCAAAAGATCCTTCTTCGGCAGGAAGGTCATATTCTCCGCCATGCAATAGGTGCAGCGGAAGTCGCAGCGGTCGGTGACGGAGACGCGGAGATAGGTGACCGCCCGGCCGAAAGGGTCGATCATCGGATGCGCATCTGCCGTGAGCGGCGATGCGTTGCCTATCGTTCCCACTCTCTTATTCACCAATTCCTCCGCGGCGGGGATTTGAAGCGCGCCGAGCGGGATGGGCCCCGTTTTCAAGCGACATCTTTCTATTTGTGCATATGTGATTGCCCCGTCAAGGGAAACGGATTTCGCACACGCTAATTTGCGCTTGCCTCGAAAAAGCCGAACGCCTACTTCTCCAAGGGAAAGAGGGTGATAGAGATGAGCGATATCTGGCCGAGCGAACTTCGCGTTTCTAAGGACCGGCAGCGGCTGGTGGTGACCTTCAACGACGGCCAGAGCTTCGATCTTTCGGCCGAACTCCTGCGCGTTCTGTCACCGTCGGCCGAGGTGCAGGGCCACGGGCCGGGACAGAAGGTGACGGTGCCGGGCAAACGCAATGTCGCGATCGTCTCGATGACGCCGACCGGCAATTATGCGGTCCGAATCGGTTTCGATGACATGCACGATACCGGCATCTACACCTGGACCTACCTGCGCGAACTGGGCGAACGGGGGGCGGAGCTGTTTTCGGCCTATGAGGACGAACTCCGGGAAAAGGGCATGAACCGCGACACCGCGGAAAAGCCGCGCTGAATCTCAATATATGGCCATCGGGGGACACATGGCGAAAGCGAATAGAAAGAACTGGCTGCGCGCCAAAGGCAGCGCCGCCGGCAGCAAGGTGACCTTCCTCGAACTGTTCTTCGATCTGGTCTTCGTCTTTTCGATCTCGCAGCTTTCGCATGCGCTTGCCGCCCATTATACGCCTCTCGGCGCTGCCGAAGCGGCAGTGATGACCTTGGCCGTCTGGTGGGTGTGGATATTCACCGCGTGGGTGACGAACTGGCTCGATCCCGACAAGAAGCCGGTGCGCGGCATGCTGGTCGTGCTGATGATGCTGGGCCTAGTGCTTTCCGCCTCCATCCCCGAGGCCTTCGGCGACAAGGGACTGCTTTTTGCCGGCGCCTATGTGACGATGCAGGTCGGCCGCTCGCTGTTTGCCACCTATGCGATGACGCGTGTCGACCGGGCCAATACGCTGAATTTCGCGCGCATCACAAGCTGGCTTGCGGTCGCCGCCGTCTTCTGGATCGCCGGCGGGCTCTTGGAGCATGAAGCCCGGCTTATCGCATGGCTGATAGCACTTTCGATCGAATATGCCGGGCCAGCCGCGGGCTTTGCGGTGCCTGGGCTTGGCCGATCGAGGCCCGGCGACTGGGACGTTTCCGGCGCGCACATGGCTGAGCGCTGCGCGCTCTTCGTCATCATCTGCCTCGGCGAGGCGATTCTCGTTTCAGGCCGCACCTTTTCCGAGCTGCCGATTTCGGGTCTGACCAGCCTGATCTTCGTGACTGCCTTTATCGGCACGGTCGCCATGTGGTGGCTCTATTTCCGCTTCGGCCACGGGCGCGCCGCTCATCGCATCGAGCATGAGGAGACGCCGGGGGCTCTGGCGCGGCAGGCTTTCACCTACGCGCATATCCCGATCCTGGCCGGCATCATCGTGCATGCGGTGGCGGTCGAATTCATGTTCTCGCATCCGCACGAGACGGGTGACTTCGGCGTCGGGGCGGCGGTGCTCGGCGGCTCCGGTCTGTTCCTTGCCGGCAATCTCTGGTTCAAGGGCGCGACCAGCGGGCAGATGCCACTGTCGCATCTTGCCGGCCTCGTGTTGGTGATCCTGCTAGCCTTCGCAGCGCCCTTCCTCGAGGTCTATCTGCTCGGCATCCTGGCGACGCTGGTGCTGATCATCGTCGCCGCCTGGGAATATCGCTCGCTGAGCGGCACATCGACGGCGCCGTCGCTGCATTGAACCTCAAGCGCCTCGCCTCGAACTTGGTTCATGCGAGGCGCTTGAGGGTCTTTTTATGCATGTCGTCCTCCCAAGACCGCTGCACACTTTTGGGCAACATGCATCAGTCATCGTCGCGCAGATCTTTCAGCAGCACGGCGATGATGCGCTCCATCGAGGTGGCCGTCGCCATGCATTGTTCGATCGGCTCGTCCGAGAGGGTGCGTTCGATGAGATCGGTCTGGATCGCCATCGCCGCCTCGGTCACTTTGCGGCCTTCGCCGGTGAGATAAAGGCGCAGCACCCGCTTGTCGCGCTCGTCGCCGCGCCGCTCGATCAGACCCCGTTGCTCCATCTGCGGCAGCAGCATGCTCATGTTGGAGCGGCCGACGAGAAGCTTGCGCGCCAGCTCCTGCTGCGAGATACCCTCGAAACGGTAGAGATTGACCAGAATATCGAGGTGTGGCGGCTTGATATCGAGATCGGCAAGCGAGCGGGTCAGGGACTGCTGCATCAGCTGGCAAGCGCGTGCCACCGCGATCCAGCTGCGAAAACGCGGATGATCCCAGGGCAGGGATTGATTTTTGTTCATCGTTGTACTTTATTGTTCAGTGTTGAACAGTCTTTTGGATTCCCACTATGGCAAATTTCGCGCTTGAGGTCACCCGCCTCGGATTTCGGGTTCTGCAGGCGATATCGCCGCGGCTGGCGGGCAGGGCGGCATTCCTGCTGTTCTGCCGCACACCATCGCCGCGGCCGAAGGGAGAGAAGGCAAAGACGGCGCACGCGGCTGGTGCGGCGCGGCTTGCCGGCGCGGAACGCTTTGTCCTCAGGCTTGCCGGCGGCGCCAAAGCGCATGCCTATCGCCTCAACGGCGGAGCGATCGGTCAGCGCAAGCGCTACCTCGTCACGCATGGCTGGGGCTCGAGCACCGTCTACATGGCAGATCTCGTCTCGATGCTGGCGGCGACAGGTGCCGAGGTGGTGGCGCTCGATTTTCCCGGCCATGGGCACGCGGGTGGCCGTTTCCTGCATATGGGGCTTGCGGTCCAGGCGATCGCGGCAGCAGGGGAGCGCTTCGGTGCATTCGACGCGGCGATTGGCCATTCCTTCGGGGGCGCGGCGCTGATGGTCTCGGCGGCGGGCCTGATCCCGGATGCTGCGCCCGTTACCGGGGAGCGACTGGTGCTGATCGGCGCGCCGAGCGAGATGGCCTGGCTTTTCACTGATTTCGGAC
Source organism: Rhizobium atlanticum (assembly GCF_030182485.1). NCBI lineage: Bacteria > Pseudomonadati > Pseudomonadota > Alphaproteobacteria > Hyphomicrobiales > Rhizobiaceae > Rhizobium > Rhizobium atlanticum. The sequence continues at coordinate 10,754 of NZ_JAQJCJ010000027.1, read as the reverse complement.
GGATGATCGGGCTTCGCGCCGCCGCGCAGGCTGCGTTGGAGAATGAGGTTCATCGTGTCACTGGGCGAAGACTCGGAGATTTCGACGCCAACAATACGGCGGGCTCGATCGGCCGGTCGGTCCTGGTGATCCACGCCGAGGACGACAAGGAAGTGTCAGCGGCCCATGCCCGGCGTTACGGCGCGGCGAGTAAGAGAATGCGGCTGTTCTGGGCGAACGGTTTCGGCCATCGGCGCATCATCGGCGCGCCTCCGGTGCTCGGCGCGATCGCGGCCTTTCTCGCAGTCGGCGTGGACGAGGGAACCGACGAAAGCATCAAAAAAGATGCTGAGATCATTCCGCTATTTGAGCTTCCGGCGAGGCGCGTGGCATTGTAGCGTCCGTGGCAAAGATCAGCCGCGGCGGGACGCTTCATGAAAATCATCAGCAGCATCGAAGAGCTCAATACCATCTATGGCGCCGGCCTATCACAGGCTTCGGTCGACAAGGTGACCAAGCGGTTGACGCCGCTTTACCGTCAGATGATCGAAATCTCGCCGTTTGCGGCGCTTGCGACCGTCGGGCCGGAAGGGCTTGATTGTTCGCCACGTGGCGATCTCGGCGGCGTAGTGCGCGTCGTCGACGACGAGACGCTGTATCTGCCGGATTGGCGCGGCAACAACCGTGTGGATTCGCTCTCCAATATCGTGCGTGATCCCAGGCTCGCGCTGATGTTTCTGATCCCCGGCTCCAACACCACGATGCGCATCAACGGCCGCGGCGTCGTCTCGAACGACGATGCGCTGCTTTCGAGTTTCGAGATGGACGGCAAACATCCGCGCACCGTCATCGTCATTTCGATCGACGAGGTCTATTTCCAGTGTGCGCGCGCCGTGATACGCGCCGAACTCTGGAATGCCGGGCATTTTGCTGATCCGGCGAGCTTGCCGACGCCGGGCCAGATGCTGAAGGCTGCCGTCAGCGATTTCGATCAGGAAACCTACGACCGGGAATGGCCGGGACGGGCGGCGAAGACGATGTGGTGAACCGCTGTCATCTCATTGTGACGGCGCAATTTTGACAGAGTTCGCCCTTTACTCGATGTTATCCTCGGCCTTGTGCTGCCTTGTGCCGAGGATCTGCTGCACCGGCGGCAGATGCTAGGGACAAGCCCGAGCACGACGAAAGAAGGTTGTCACCTTGTGGCGACAGCGTGCTTATCATGAGGGTTCCGTGTCAGGCCTTGTAGATCAGCCAGCTCTTGCTGAAGTCCTTCTGCATGCCGTCCTGATAGAGGACGATACAGTTGCGGCCGGCGTTCTTAGCGCCGTAAAGGGCGATGTCGGTCTTGCTGTAAAGCTCGCCGGCATCCTCCGCATTCGAGGCCATGCAGATGCCGATCGAAACGGTGATCGGGCCGTAATTCACCCGGGTGCGGGAATTCTTGAACGGCGTAGTTTCCAGCGTGCGGCGGATGCGTTCGGCGATCGCCGTCACTTCCTCGGCTGTGTTGCCCTCGATGATCAGGGCAAATTCCTCGCCGCCGGCACGGGCGACGAAGACGTCTCGCCGGACATTGCTGCGGATGACGGAGGCGACCGTGGCGAGAATCTTGTCGCCGACGGGATGGCCGTAGGTGTCGTTTATCTTCTTGAAGTTGTCGATGTCGGCGAGCAGCAGGGCGGTTACCGGCCGCATGCCGGGATTGTTGAAGACCGCTGACAGCCGGTCATCGAAGGCGCGGCGGTTGGAAAGGCGCGTCAGTGAATCGGTGTTGGCGATGCGCTTGTATTCATCGAGTTCCTTGCGGACTTGGTCCATCTCCTGCGAGCGCTGGACGACGTCCTCGACGGTGCGTTCGCCATGCGCCATGGTATCGCCAGTCGCCTGGCTCAAAAGTTCGATAGCGCTTTCGATCAATTCGGCGCTGGCATTGCTCTTGGAGGTGATGCGCTTATGGGTCTCGCCGAGCAGCCTTGTATAGCTTTCGAGCGAACTTTGCTCCTGCCTCAGGATTCGCAGCAGGCCGTCGAGTTCGCCTGATATGCGCGTATGGGCATCGTCGAAGACGCGTGCGGGGCTGCTGGTGAAATACTGCGCGCCCAGCGCATCGAGTTCGGCCTGGGTCGCCTGGCTGCCGAGAGCTGCGAGTTCACGGGTGAGCGCCGGATTGGAGCCGATATAGGCCTCGTAGAAGAGTTCGTAATTGCGGGGTATCGGCGCGACGCCCATCGAGCGCATTGCGTAGGTGATCTGGCCCGCTACGTCGGGAACCTGCACCTTGGGCGCGACAGCCGTATTCATCCGGCAAACTCCTCATTTCTTCGAAGGCAATATTTATTTGTTAGCTTAAATTTCTTGGGAAAAGATTAAAGCGACATATACCAAAGATTACATATGAAAACTTCGCGGCCGGTTAGTACTTCAAGTACGTCTATGATTTTTCAAGGAAAAACGTATCCTTATCGGGACAGTGCATACCCGTTGCGCGGGAGGCGGTATTTAAAAAACTTACAGCTCTTTTCTCCTTAGAGATCGTATTCATCTTGTCGACAGTAAGTTTTGGTTGTTTCCTATTTTCGGAAGCAATGCGGAATGACGGTTCACCGCCAAACCCGACACCGCCAAAAAGCCAGGACGTAAGATCATGGAAAGCGGCCGCGCCATTTTTTCGTTATCCTCGTTTTCATCGTCTTCGCAGGCGGTGCCTTGCTGCTGGAGCATGCCCGTCTCTTTGCCGGCGCATTCCGGACGGAGATTCTGGCGCGGGTGGATGATGGAGATGTGATAAGCGCCGCAGATAATCAGTAAGCGCGCAAATATCGGAAGGTCGCGCCGTGCGGCGCCTTATCCGGCAGGCGGATGAGGGGCTTTACGGCAAGCCGTCAGCTTCCCCTTCACCTGACTTCAAAGACACACCAGACAATCACCCCAAATTCAATTCCTGGAAGAAATCATTGCCTTTGTCGTCGATGACGATGAAGGCGGGAAAGTCTTCGACCTCGATCTTCCAGACCGCTTCCATGCCGAGCTCAGGATATTCCAGCACTTCGACCTTGCGGATGCAGTCTTTGGCGAGGCGGGCGGCGGGGCCGCCGATCGAGCCCAGGTAAAAGCCGCCATGTTTCTTGCATGCCTCGCGCACAGCGCGCGAGCGGTTGCCCTTGGCGAGCATCACCATCGAGCCGCCGAAGGACTGGAACTGGTCGACGTAGCTGTCCATGCGGCCGGCCGTCGTCGGGCCGAAGGAGCCGGAGGCATAACCGGCCGGCGTCTTGGCGGGGCCGGCATAATAGACCGGGTGATTTTTCAGGTAGTCGGGCATGCCTTCGCCCTTCTCCAGCCGTTCGCGGATCTTGGCATGGGCGAGGTCGCGGGCGACGATAATGGTGCCCGTCAGCGAAAGGCGCGTCTTGACGGGGTGCCTCGATAGTTCGGCGAGCACTTCGGCCATCGGCTTGTTGAGGTCGATATGCACGGTCGATTCCGACAGTTTCGCTTCGTCGATCTCCGGCATGTATTTCGACGGATCGGTTTCGAGCTGCTCGACAAAGATGCCGTCGCGGGTGATCTTGCCCTTGGCTTGGCGGTCGGCGGAACAGGAGACGCCGAGGCCGATCGGCAGCGAGGCGCCGTGGCGGGGCAGGCGGATGACGCGCACGTCATGGCAGAAATACTTGCCGCCGAACTGAGCGCCGACGCCCATCTGCTGCGTCAGCTTGTGGATTTCCTTTTCCATTTCGATGTCGCGGAAGGCATGGCCGCTCTCGGAGCCTTCGGTCGGCAGTTCGTCGAGATAACGGGTCGACGCAAGCTTGACGGTTTTCAGGTTCATCTCCGCCGAGGTGCCGCCGATCACGATCGCCAGATGATAGGGAGGACAGGCTGCCGTCCCCAACGTCAGGATCTTCTCCGTAAGGAAGTCGATCATCCGGTCGTGGGTCAAAAGCGAAGGCGTACCCTGATAGAGGAAGGTCTTGTTGGCTGAACCGCCGCCCTTGGCGACGAAGAGAAAGTCGTAGGAGTCCGTGCCTTCCTCATAGATATCGATCTGCGCCGGCAGGTTATTCCTAGTGTTCTTCTCTTCGAACATCTTGATCGGCGCGAGCTGCGAATAACGCAGGTTCTTCTTTTCATAAGCGTCGAGCACGCCTCTCGAAAGCGCCGCCGCATCACCGCCCTCTGTCCAGACCCTGCGGCCCTTCTTGCCCATAATGATCGCCGTGCCGGTGTCCTGGCACATGGGCAGCACGCCGCCGGCGGCAATATTGGCGTTCTTCAGCAGATCATAGGCAACGAAACGATCGTTGTCGGTCGCTTCAGGATCGTCGAGGATGGCGGCAAGCTGCTTCAGATGGCCGGGGCGCAGCAGGTGGTTGATGTCGGCAAAGGCGGTTTCGGCAAGCAGCCGGATTCCCTCGGAATCAACCGCCAGGATTTCCTGGCCCTTGAAATTGTCGACCGAGACGTAATCGCTGCTGATCTTGCGATAGGGGGTGGCATCCTTGCCAAGCGGGAAGAGATCGTCAGCCATCCAAGTGACCTTTCTGGTGGGCGTGCGTCGCTAAAATTGGAACCGGTCTAAATCTGCTGCGAAGCAAATGCAATTAGGATGGGGCGGAGTCTGGAGCTGGGGCCATATGGTGCCACATTTTGCAACCTGCCCGGCACACGCAATAAGCGAGGTGAAAGCGAGATCTGTCGCGAAGCGGCCGACTTCAGGTTGCCTTCAGTTCAAGCCCGGTTCATATTCCCGGCAGCGTTAACCTGCCGGGGCTTCCAATGACAAATGCAAAGCCAACTGCTGTCGACGACCTTCTCGTTTTTTTCGAACATGACTGGATCAGGGGCGATCTGCTGCGCCTCGCCAGCGATCCCGAAGGAGCGGCCATGTATGTTCGCTTCGTCAATGGCGTCCGCATCGACGCCAAACATGGGCCTGACCACGAAACGATCATTGAGGGCAAGTACGGAACCTTCAAAGTGACACCTGACGGTCACTTCACATATGAGCTGGATTACACGCTCGACGTGGTGAAGAATTTGGGTAAGTCCGATCAGCTCATCGAAAAGCTGAATTACAAGATGTCCGATGGCTCCGGGGGCACGGATCTCGGCGTGCTGACCCTGGCGATCGACGGCGTCAACGAAGACGAAAAATACCACGAAGTCCTGGATTTCGATGATATGGGAGTCTTATCAAGGGCAGATGATTTCTCTCTTCCCAATTACCGTGGCTTTGCGCTCTCCGTGAACGGCAGCCACGACCTGACGCTTCTGAACGGCATCGTCTATGATACCATTCCGGGCGTCGACGCCATTACCGAGGACGGTTTCAGCGATACCGTTCTGTCGCCGGGTTCTGCGCCCGTAACCCTGAAAATGGTCGATGGCGGGGAGTTCACCTTTCAGAGCGTTTCGATCGCCGAATTGTCGGCGTCGCCCTTTCACCTGACGCTCACAGCCCTGAGCGACGGCCAGATCGTCTATCAGCAGGAACTCGAGGTTACCGGGCCCAATCTCGAGGTCGATATCGAAGACATCGAAGAAATCCGCTTCGACTTCATGGGCAATTCGGTGGTGATGGACAATTTTTCGCTGTTGGTTTGAGGCTTGTCTGGTGTGCCGTGTGTGCCCGTCACCCTAACCCTCTCCCCGTAAAAACGGGGCGAGGGGACGTGCCCTGCGAGAGGTTGGCGAGGGACTGAGACATTGCGGCTATCTCCCCTTCGCCACGCAAGCGGGAAGGTGCCGGCAGGCGGATGAGAGGCGTTGCGCCTGTTGTCCTTTACTTCGGTCCGATCATCGTTTCCGGGCGCACGATCGCGTCATATTCTTCCGACGTCACCAGGCCGCTGGCGAGCGCCTCCTCCTTCAAAGTCGTGCCATTCTTGTGCGCCGTCTTGGCGATCTTGGCGGCGGCGTCGTAGCCGATCTTGGGGGCGAGGGCGGTGACCAGCATCAGCGAGCGCTCGAGGCCGGCCTTGATATTGTCCTCGCGCGCCTCGATGCCGACAACGCAGTTGTCGGTGAAGGAGACGGCCGCGTCGGCAAGCAGCTGCACCGACTGCAGGAAATTATAGGCCATCATCGGATTGTAGACGTTGAGTTCGAAATGGCCCTGGCTATCGGCAAAAGTCAGCGCGGCGTGGTTGCCGAAGATGTGGATGCAAACCTGCGTTAATGCTTCGCACTGAGTCGGATTGACCTTGCCGGGCATGATCGACGAGCCTGGCTCGTTTTCCGGCAGTGCCAGTTCACCCAGGCCGGCGCGCGGGCCGGAGCCGAGCAGGCGAATATCGTTGGCGATCTTGAAGAGGGCGGCAGCCGCCGCATTGATGGCGCCATGCGAAAAGACCATGCTATCATGCGAGGCGAGCGCTTCGAACTTGTTCGGCGCGCTGACGAAGGGCATGCCGGTGATATCAGCGATCTCTTCGGCGACCTTCTCGGCAAAGCCGACCGGCGCGTTGAGGCCGGTGCCGACGGCGGTGCCGCCCTGGGCGAGCTCGCAGAGGCCCGGCAGGGTCATCTCGATGCGCTTGATGGCCGAGCCGACCTGGGCGGCATAGCCGGAGAATTCCTGGCCGAGCGTCAGTGGTGTGGCATCCTGAGTATGGGTGCGGCCGATCTTGATGATGTGGCTGAACTCGGTGACCTTCATATCCAGGGCGGCATGCAGGTGCTTCAGCGAGGGCAGCAGGTGATGGGCGATCCGTTCGGCGCAGGCGATGTGCATGGCCGTCGGATAGGTGTCGTTCGACGACTGGCTCATATTGACGTGATCGTTCGGATGCACCGGCTTCTTGGAACCCATGACGCCGCCGAGCATTTCTATGGCACGATTGGAGATCACCTCGTTGGCATTCATGTTGGACTGTGTGCCGGAACCGGTCTGCCAGACGACCAGTGGAAAGTGCTCGTCGAGCTTGCCGTCGATCACTTCCTGGGCGGCGTCGACGATGGCCTTGCCCAGCGCCGGATCGAGCTGGCCGAGCGACATGTTGGCGCGGGCGGCCGCCTGTTTCACGATGCCGAGCGCGCGCACGATCGACAGCGGCTGCTTTTCCCAGCCGATCTTGAAATTGCCGAGCGAACGCTCGGCCTGGGCGCCCCAATATCGGTCGGCGGCGACATCGATGGGGCCAAAAGTATCGGTTTCGGTGCGGGTTGCGGTCATGAGCCTTGCCTTCCTCTCGCATGCTGTTTTCTGGCATCTTCGAAAGATGTGGTCTTATAGGTTGGAAACCAGGGTAAGAAAACAGGATGCTGTGCGAAATATTGATACTCACAGTCATGTTTGCGCCGGCCGAGCGGCGTGCTTTTTCGGCCACGTTGGAAATTTTATGTATCGGCACGTTTTTGCCGTACTGGTCCGGCGGCGAAAATTCGGTAAAAAATTAACTAATAATTTCATAATTTTGTGTGAACTGCTGTGCGGCGCCGCGCAGGATTCCTCTCACATGAAATTGAGTCCGCCAGCGCTGGCGGCGAAGGCCGGTTTCTGATCAATGAGGCCCTACGCTGCTTGAGTTTCGCGGGATTTGAGCTGAGAACAGCATGACATCGGGACTGGAATATATATGACGTTCGTTTTGAAAAGCGCGGTATCCGCATTGGCAGTTTCCTGCGGCCTGGCAATGATGGCCGCTCCCGCGCATGCCTATACGCTGATGGATATGCTGCGCGGCGACAGGCAGCGGACCCAGAGCACCATTTTCATGGATCAGATGCCGCCTGGGCGTGTGGCGCCGCGTGGCGGCGAAGGCGGATCGCTTGGCGGGCTTGACCCGGAGGCGCCGCTGCCGAAGGTGAGCGGTCCGCGTTATTACACCTATAAGACCGAAGCCCTGCAGTTCGTCGATACCAGCAAGTTTGCCGATCCTATCGTCACTGGTGCGGTTGCTGAGGTTTCGCCGGGGAGCGATTCCGAACCGGTGGTGCAGCGCCGCTTCCTGGCGCAGGCCAAGGTTCGTGCCAATGCCGACGTCGCCAAGGCGCTCGAAACCTATTACAGCGACAGCCGCAATCCGCTCGTCTGGGTCGACGGCAACCAGATCAACGAGCGCGCCCAGTCGGCAATGGCGGCGCTGGCCGATGCGGCTTCCGTGGGTCTCGACCCTGCCGATTACGCCGTGCAGGCGCCGGCCGTCGATCCGGCCAATCCCGATCCTGCTGCGCGCGACCGGGCGCTGACGCAGTTCGAGCTGGAACTTTCGGCCAAGGTGCTTGCCTTCGTGCAGGACACGGTCCGCGGCCGCATCGATCCGAACAAGATTTCCGGCTATCACGATTTCCAGCGCAAGGTCGTCAATCTGGCGCCGGTGCTGAAGCTTGCCCGCATGAGCCCCAATGCCGGCGCCTACATCGCCAGTCGTTCGCCCGATAGTACGCAGTTCGAGGCGCTGAAGGCGGAGCTTGCCAAGCTTCGCGCTGCCGACAGCAATGAGGAGCAGATCCTCATTTCGCTCCAGGGCCTGCTCAGACCCGGCGACAGCTCGCCCGAGATCGCCAATATCGTCGAGGCGCTGCAGAAGCACGGGTCCGAGACACTGAAGACCGATCATGCGGCGACGTTCGCAGCTTACGCCGGAGGCAGCGACTATTCGCCAGACATCGTCTCACTCGTCGAGGACTTCCAGAAAGAGCACGGCCTGAAGCCGGATGGTGTTATCGGCCAGGCGACGGTGCGCGCCATGACGGGCGGCGACACCAATGCCTCGAAGATCGACAAGCTCGTTGTCGCCATGGAACAGGTCCGCTGGCTGCCGGAAGATCTGGGTTCCCGTTACGTCATGATCAACCAGCCGGCCTACATGGCCTACTACCACAATGACGGCAAGGAACAGCTGTCTATGCGCGTGGTGGTCGGCGGCAAGAACAACCAGACCTATTTCTTCAACGACGAGATCGAGACGGTGGAGTTCAACCCGTTCTGGGGCGTGCCGCAGTCGATCATCATCAACGAAATGCTGCCGAAGCTGCGCTCGGACCCCAACTACCTCGATCAGCTCGGGTATGAGGTTGAGGTGAATGGCCATGCCGTCGCCTCGTCCAGCGTCGACTGGTACGGCTCGACCGCGAATGTTTCGGTGCGCCAGCCGCCAAGCGGCGATAACGCCCTCGGCGAACTGAAGATCCTGTTCCCGAACAGCCACGCGATCTACATGCACGATACGCCCTCGAAGAGCTTCTTCAAGCGCGACATGCGGGCGCTCAGCCACGGTTGTGTCCGCCTTGCCAATCCGCGCGCGATGGCGGCCGCCGTGCTCGGCACGACGGTTGACGATGTCGCCAGGCAGATTGCAAGCGGCCAGAACCATGCGGTGAAAGTGCCGCAGAAGATCCCGGTCTACGTCTCCTATTTCACCGCCTGGCCGAACAAGGACGGCGTGGTGGAGTATTTCGATGACGTTTACGGCCGTGACGCCTATGTCGAGAAGGCTTTCGACGCGACGACCAAGGCGCGTGGGGCGCAGATCTAATACAGGTTTATTGGGCTATTGAATGGGCGGTCTTCGGGCCGCCCGTTTCGTTATTGGGGTGTCTGCGTGCTGCAATATGAGGATCGGATGCGCCGTGCCGCCCCCCATCCGACCCTTCGGGCCACCGATGAAAAAAATGTAGGATATTGATGCTTGCCGGGCGAGTGGCCGCCCGCCCGGCAGCTGGTTGTCGGATCGTCACCTTCTTAGCCGTTTTGGGGCTGTGGGGAGCAGGATCGCAACCGGCTCTTCATCTGGCCCGTGTGGTTGCAGGAACCTTGGGGTTCGTATCCAAGACAGGGACGACGAAGATGACCGATAATAGCATGATCTGGCCGGAATCGATGTCGGCAAAAGCCATCTCGACATTGCCCTCCATCCCGGTAAGGCAAGGCTGAGGGTCACGTACGACACCGCTCCCCGCTGGGTAGAAGGGGAACAAGCGGCGCACACCTCGTAACAATGGGACGTTTTGATGGGAGCAGGGGATCAGAGGCTTGTCCCTTCTACCCAGCAGGGAGAAGGTGCCGGCAGGCGGATGAGGGGGCTACAACTGCAGGGCATCGGCGAAGTTTCCAGCCCTCAAACAGCAGCCTTCTCCGCATTCTCCCGCAGCAGCCTTTCCACCAACTCCACCGTTAGTTCATCATAGTGCGTGATGATCACGTCCGGGTTCAAAGTCGAGACCGGCACATCCGAGTAGCCGAAGGGCACGGCAATCGACGGCACGGCGGCGTTTCTGGCCACGGCGATATCGTTGATGCTGTCGCCGATCATCACGGTTCGGGAAATATTGCCGCCGGCGCGCTCGATGGTGCCGGTGAGGTGACGGGCGTCGGGCTTGCGGTATTGGAAGGTGTCGCCGCCGATGACTGCTTTGAAATAGTGGGCGAGATCGAGCTTGCCGAGCAGACCGAGCGCGAGGCTCTCCATCTTGTTGGTGCAGACGGCGAGGCGGTAGTCAGCGGATTTCAGGCGGTTCATCGCGGCGACCACACCGGGATAGGGTTCCGTATGGCCGGGCATATTGCCGGCATAATGGGCGACGAAGCGTTCCACCAGCAGCGGCAAGCCGTCTTCCGCGAGCGAATGGCCGCGCAGCCGGCAGGCGCGCTCGATCATCACCCGCGCTCCCTGGCCGACGAGGTGAGTGAGGTCGTCATAACTGACCGGTTCGAGGCCGAGGGCTGCGATCGTATGGTTCAGGCTTTCGACGAGATCGGCATGGGTGTCGAGAAGGGTGCCGTCGAGATCGAAGACGACGAGCGGGGCGGGGGCAGGGGTCAAGGG
>NZ_JAQJCJ010000026.1:0-62432 GCF_030182485.1 Rhizobium atlanticum | reverse complement strand
CGCCAAGGGCGACATCGTCATCCTCGACAATCTCGGCAGCCATAAGGGCCAAGCTGTCCGTCGTGCCATCCGGGCCGCAGGCGCGCACCTCTTCTTCCTGCCGCCTTACAGCCCGGACCTCAATCCCATCGAGCAAGTCTTTGCCAAGCTCAAGCACCTAATTAGGAGAGAACAGCCTCGCACAGTCGAAGCGACATGGCGCAAGGCTGGTGAAATGCTCGACTGCTTCTCGCCAGCAGAATGCGCAAACTACCTCACAAACTCAGGATATGCTTCCGTATGAAAGCAGCAGGCTCTAAACAAATCAGCGAGCTCGAAGCACGTTGGGAATCACGGTCTTGATCCAATCCGGATGTCTTTCCTCGGGGTCATCATTGATCTTGCGCCTTGGGCCTCAGCTTGTCAGCGACGACAAGCGATCTGCATTCGGTCCTAGGCCGCCATCGTTTCGTTCGCCGTGCTATGGAATTGACCACCTCTCACTAGAAGAGCCCAAACAATGCGGGCCATCTTGTTGGCCAGCGCAATGGCGGCGACTTTATATGGCCTGCGCCTCAGCAACTCAGTCAGCCAGGCTGAGATCTTTGCGCCTCGACGTGCGTGCTGGATAACGGCGGACGCTCCCACAACCAAAAGAGATCGTAAGACCGGGTTTCCCATTTTTGAGATTCTTCCCAATCTGGTTTTCCCGCCTGTGGAATTTGATTTCGGGGTCAGGCCTATCCAAGCCGCAAAATGACGCCCAGACTTGAAGGCCTTTGGGTCGGGTACAAATGCCGCGATGGAGCTGGCAGTGATTGGACCCACACCTGGAATTGAGGTCAGCCGGCTCAATGTCGCATCCTGTCGGCTTTCGCGGATCATGTGCTTCTCCAACTTAACGATCTCCGACGTGTAGGCCTCTATCTGATGGGTCAGGGGCAACAGGGCGATGCGGGCCAAGGGTGGCAAGCGGGCATCATCCTCGTCACGGACGATTGCGGCAAGGTCGTCGACCTTGCCCACACCTCTGGATGTGGTAATGCCCAGTTCGGTAAGATGACCGCGCAAAGCGTTGATCGTTTGGGTGCGCTGCCGAACCAGCAGGTCCCTTGCCTTCAAGAGCATAGCCGTCGCTTGCTGGCCGACGGTCTTGAGCGGCACGAAACGCATCGACGGTCGGCCTACAGCTTCGCATATCGCCTCAGCATCTGCCGCGTCATTCTTGCCTCTTTTGACATAGGGCTTCACGTAAGCAGGTGAGATCAACCGAACTTCATGTCCGAGAGCCTTGATCTCTCGTGCCCAGTAATGAGCGCCTCCGCATGCCTCCAATCCAACGACACACGACGGGATCTTCCTGAAGAACTTCAAAACCTCAGAGCGTCGAAGCTGCCTACGAAGGATTGTCGTCCCTTCGTTGTCTACTCCATGCAACTGAAAGACTTGTTTGGCCGTGTCGAGACCGATTGTCGTGATCAAAGTCATAAGAACGCTCCAAGCTGTTTACCGAACATGATGTTCGGCCTCTTTTCAGGATAGGGTGGGAGCAGAGCCGTTCCACAACATCAAATCAGCAGAATTGTGATTCATCCTGGATGCTGGAATGGAGGCCAGCATCGATGACGCGACCTTATTCGAATGATCTTCGTGAGCGTGTTGTTGCGGCAGTTTCGGCCGGTCAGAGTTGCCGGGTGGTGGCGGAGCGGTTCGACATTGCCGTTTCCTCTGTGGTGAAGTGGTCGCAACGCCATCGGGCAACCGGCAGCGTCTCGCCGGGCAAGATGGGCGGCCATCGTCGGCGGGTGCTGGAGCCGTATCGTGCCTTCATCGTCGAGCAGATCGAGCAAACATCCCACCTGACGCTGCATCGGCTGAAGGATGAGTTGGCCGCCCGCGGCGTGAGCGTCTCCCACAATGCCATCTGGCAGTTCATGCGCCGCGAGGGCCTGAGCTTTAAAAAAAACGCTGTTCGCCCTTGAGCAGGGCCGCGCCGACATTGCCCGGCGCAGAGCCCGCTGGAAGGCCTGGCAAGGCCGCTTTGATCCGAAGCGGCTCGTCTTTATCGACGAGACTTGGATCCGCACTAACATGGCGCCGTTGCGCGGCTGGGGCCCGAGGGGCAAGAGACTGCGCGGCTTTGCTCCGCATGGCCGCTGGCGCACGCTCACTTTCCTCGGCGCCTTGCGCTGCGATCGGCTCACTGCGCCCTGCGTCTTCGACGGTCCCATCAATGGCGAGTGCTTCGACGCTTATGTCCGCCAGCAGTTGATCCCAACCCTCAAACCCGGCGACATTGTTATCCTCGACAATCTCGGCTCCCACAAAGCCAAGGCCGTCCGCCACGCCATCAGGGCGGCTGGCGCCAAACTGTGGTTTCTGCCGAAATATTCTCCCGACCTTAATCCGATCGAGCAGGCCTTCGCCAAGATCAAGCACTGGATGCGCCAGGCCCAAAAGCGAACCGTCGAGGACACCTGGCGCCATCTGGGCCACCTCGCCGACACCATCAAGCCCGACGAATGCGCCAACTACTTCTCAAACGCAGGCTACGCTTCCGTCAAAACCTGAAACGCTCTAGCCCCATTTGGTCGAAACGCCGGATTGGTCAAGCTTGATCTCTGCGCCGCTACCCGAGCCCAGGGCGAACAGTTCTCGCTTTTGTATCAGTTCGGCATTTTGGCGCGCGGGCGAGATTCATGATCGCTCGGTAGGCGTTTAGGGTCCCTTAAATGCGACATAGAGTTGGTTCCCAGGTTCCCCCAGCCAATTCTTCTTAAATTTGCCCGACGAGCTACGTCGCGGCGAAATGGCTATTCAAAGAGAATGACGCTGGCCGGCGTTGGCGGCATCGATTTGACCGTGACGCGGGCGAGGCCGGCCAGTTTTGCCATCTCAGTCAGCTCACTTTGCTTATAAGCCTGGCCCGCCGGCGTGCTGGCGAGCATCTCCCAGGAAAAGGCCGCTGGAAAAGGCGGTGACACGCCATCTTCGTTCGGCACGAAATCGACCGCGACGATCCGGCCACTCTTTGCAAGGCTCGCGGTGATCTTTCGCAGCAGCTCAGCACATGTCGGCAAATCGAAATGGTGCAGAAAATTCGGGAGCAGGACGAGATCATAATCCGTACCCCAGTCAACGTCGAAGGCGCTGCCGGCGATCGTCCGGTAGCGGTCCGCCACGCCTGATTTTTCCGCATTCTGCCTTGACAGCTCCAAGACGGCGCCCCAGTCGACGGCGACAATCTCCGCGGATGGAAAGGCCTTGGCAATTTCGATCCCGAAGAGGCCCGGACCTGCCGCGATGTCCAAGACCTTTTTGGGAGATCTCGGCCAGCCGGAGATTTCGTCAGCCAGTATTTTGGCGCTAAGCCCGGTGAAGGAGCCCATGCCGCGGGCAAACTTCAACCAGACGGGATTGTCCGCCGACATGTTCGCAAGACCGGCCGAACCGCCGTTTCGCACGACGGCGGCCGGATCGCGCAGAAAATTATCCAGTACTTCGGGTGCGGCGACGAACTCGACGGCAGAGCCCATATAGGCCGGCGAATTGCGGTCGAGGAACATTCTGGTCGAGGGCGTCATCCGATACTGATCGCCCTCCTTGGTCAGGAAGCCATGGACGACGAGGTAATCGCAAAGGATGCGCACGCCCCGCTGCGAGGCGCTCGTTGCCGACGCCAGCACTGCTGCCGTTTTGCCCTCACCGATGTGCGTAAAAAGATCGAGCTCGATCGCCGCTCTGATCGCTGCCGTCTTTCGGCATGCAAACAGCGCATCGACCACAAGTTCGGGCGACACTGCGCCGGCATGGGCGTGCTCGACGATTGTTTCCATAGACCCCCCCGAGAGTTTCGACCGACCTTGCCTGGCAGCGCCAGCGGCAGGAATTATGCGTATATCCGCATATTCCACAATACTCACCGCGCTAACCCTATCGGGTTCCCCGCCTTAGTGACCGGGCTATGCTGCCGGCCGCCGACATTATCCGAGTTGCTCTTCCTCGCCGGCAGACTGTCAATCGAACCGGCTTTCGCATTTATACCGACGAGTAGGGAAGCTTCGGGCCACAATGCGTTCCGGACCCCTCGGCCATGGGACCACGAGGCCATCGGAGGCTCGGCGACAGCGCTGTGTCGCGAATCAATGTGGGAAAAAATGCCGGTCCGCAGGGACTCGGCATCAGGCCGCTGGATCAGACCCGTTTTCGAATTCCAAAAACCAAGCGTAAGTGGCTCTAATGCCGTCCTCAAGCGAAATGCGCGGTTTCCAGCCCATATCCTGCAGCTTCTGATTGCTCATCAGCTTTCGCGGCGTGCCGTCGGGCTTGGAAAGATCATGAATGATCTCCCCCTCATAACCGACAACGCGGCAGACCAGACGCGTCAACTCGATAATTTCGAGATCCGTGCCCGAGCCGACATTGACGTGCTGCGAGCCCGAATAGGTTTTGAGCAGAAACACCAGGGCGTCGGCGCAGTCGTCGACGTGAAGAAACTCTCGGCGCGGGGTTCCTGTGCCCCAGACTACCATATGCGGGTCTTTGCGCAGTTTCGCAGCATGCGCCTTGCGGATCAGCGCGGGCAGCACATGGCTGGAGTTCAGGTCGAAATTATCGCCGGGGCCGTATAGATTGGTCGGCATGGCCGAAATGTAGTCCCGGCCATATTGCTTGCGATAAGCTTCCGCGAGCTTGATACCGGCGATCTTGGCAATCGCGTACCATTCGTTGGTCGGCTCGAGCGGACCGGTCAACAGAGCCTCTTCGAGAATCGGCTGTGGCGCGAGCTTGGGATAAATGCAGCTTGACCCCAGGAAGAGAAGCCGGTCCACTCCCGTCCGATGGGCAGCTTCGAAGATGTTGGCTTCGATGATCAGATTGTCGTAGATGAATTCAGCGGGATAGCTGTCATTCGCGAGGATGCCGCCGACCTTGGCAGCGGCGAGAATGATCGCGTCAGGCCGGGTTGCTTCAACAAATTTCTCGATCTCGTCCTGCCGCTTCAAATCGACCTCGGCGCGGGTGGCCGTGACGACGCTGCAAGCTTCGGATTGAAGCCTGCGCACCAGAGCGCTGCCGACCATTCCGCGATGACCGGCAACCCAGATCTTCTTGTTGGATAGATCGTACACTCAGACCTCTTTCCGGCTGCCTTGAGCCTTCCAGTGCTTGATATCCTCGCGCACCATCTCAGCGGCGAGCGCGCGAACCGGCGTCTTGTGGCGCCAGCCGAGATTCTGACGTGCCTTGGTCGGGTCACCAAGCAAAAGGTCGACTTCCGTCGGGCGGAAATACCGGGGATCGATTTCCACAAGGCACCTACCGGAGGCAGCATCATAGCCCTTCTCGTCGACGCCGGACCCCTTCCATTCCAAAGTGATGCCGACGTCGGCGAAGGCCCACTCGACAAATTGGCGGACACGCGTCGTCTCACCCGTCGCCAAGACATAGTCTTCCGGCTTGTCCTGCTGCAGCATGAGCCACATGCCCTCGACATATTCACGCGCATGGCCCCAGTCACGCTGGGCGTCAAGATTCCCCAGAAAGAGCTTGTCTTGAAGGCCGAGGCTGATGGCGGCGACGGCCATCGTGATCTTGCGCGTGACGAAGGTCTCGCCGCGAAGCGGACTTTCATGGTTGAACAGAATGCCGTTCGACGCGTGCATGCCGTAGGCCTCGCGATAATTCACGACGATCCAGTAGGCATAGAGCTTGGCCGCGGCATAGGGAGAGCGCGGATAAAACGGCGTCTTCTCGTTCTGCGGCACTTGCTGCACGAGACCGTAGAGTTCCGATGTCGATGCCTGGTAGAACCGGCTTTTTTTCTCAAGACCCAGGATGCGGATAGCCTCAAGCAACCTCAACGTCCCGATACCATCGGCATCGGCTGTATATTCCGGCGTTTCGAAACTGACGCCGACATGGCTTTGTGCGGCCAGGTTGTAGATTTCGTCGGGCTGGGTCTGCTGCACGATCCGAAGCAGATTGGTCGAGTCGATCATATCGCCATAGTGGAGGATGAAGCGCGGGTGAGTTTCGTGCGGATCCTGATAGATATGCTCGATGCGGCCGGTGTTGAAAGACGACGATCGCCGCTTGATGCCGTGTACTGTATAGCCTTTGCTCAAAAGCAATTCGGCCAAATAGGCACCGTCCTGACCAGTTACCCCAGTAATAAGTGCGGTTTTCGTCATTTTTCACGTCGTCTTTCGATACATTTTTCAGGATGGTGTATGGAAATGACCGAATTAATGCAACCCCATGTACCTCCGGCCAGGCCGGCGAAATGAGCATTCTCGATCTCTGCGCCTTACCGGCACAACGGACAACCTCCTCAAGATCGCTGGGCGGTTACCGGCGATGACTGCAGAATTTGACGCCGATTGATATCCCCCGCCGGCCAGACTGCCAGCATCTTCCTTTCATCCGTGGTCACGCAGCATACAAGACGGTGATGCACCAGCTCCGTGTTGAACATAGGTAGCAAACGCAGAAGCTCCGGCAAGATGATGGATGCAGTCTCCCGCGCCTAGCTTTTTTTGAGGTTATCGTTTAGGTGCCACGCTTGGTGTGCTGGCAAAGAAGTATGAGGATAGAGTAATGACCCGAAAGATAGCTGTAATCGGTCTCGGGTATGTCGGCTTGCCGGTCGCGGTCGCCTTGGCGGAAAAGTTTCCGGTGGTCGTGTGATTCGACGTCAAGAGACACCGCATTGAGAGTTTGAAAGCTGGTAAAGACGTAACCGGCGAGTTGACAGCGCAGTCCTGCAAAATTCATCCCTTAGATTGACCTATGGTGATGTAAAGGATTGCAACTTTTATAATTGTGGCGGTCCCACACCTATCGATGACAACCGTCAACCGGACCTCACGCCTCTCATTGCAGCATCTCGGACAGTGGCTTCGCTGCTCAAGGTTGGCGATATCGTCGTTCTTGAATCGACTGTATTCCCTGGTGCTACCGAGGAAGATATGTGGGCCGATTCTTTCCGAAATCTCGGGGCTCCGGCAGGGCGTGGACTTCAACCTCGGCTATTCGCCGGAGCGCATCAATCCAGGTGATAAAAAGCACACGTTCAAGACAATCACGAAGGTGTGAACCGCGCCGGGTTTGCCGGAGGCTGTCTGGTTTAAGTTATGCAGCCATGGCTGGTTCGTCCAGGATGGCGTAGTACTGCTCCTCGGCTTCGGTTCCCGTTCCAGGAATATAGGTTGGCTCGTCGCTGTCTCGCACACAACTGTTAAATTCGGCGAGCAGAACGGACCTTCTAGCAGCATCGCAGATGCCGCCGCGGTCGCATTAGCGGACCCGGCACAGATTCTCAAAATCACCGCTCGCCTCTACACCAATAACAGTGCTGAATCAAAGGACACAATCCGTGGGACTAACGGCCCTTTCGCCCTTTCACGGAAGGGCGCTAGCTCGCCCCGAACTTGGCGAGCCCGGCCTCCACGGCCTTTTCCGCACATAGCCAGTCCCATTCCGTGTCAATATCAAGATTTTCGACATCGCTGTCACTGACTATTGGAACCGCATTGTGCGGAAAAAATGTTCTCTCGTCTCGCAATTGCATTGCCGAAATGATGTAAAGCGCGCCGCTAATCTCGTAGACTTGTGGCAAATCCTGTGAGCGCTGCAACAGCCCCTTGCCGTCCGTATAAGGCCTCAGCTCGCTTTCTTGGATCTTAAAGCACCAGGCAGGATGGGTCGCCGCAGGTGAAACGCCAATCACGGGTCTTTCACCGAGCTCACGGAAAAGTCGCAAGCCTTCGCAAACCGTCGACAATTGGCGGAAAGGCGATGTGGGCTGGAGAAGGACGACAGCCTCAACCGGGCCACGCTCCGATTCATAGAAATCGAGCGCGTGCAGCGCCACCTCAAGCGAGGTTGCTGTGTCTGTTGACAAATGGTGCGGACGCAGCCACGGGACCCATGCACCCGCCTCGGTCGCAATCGAAGCTATGTCCGGATCATCAGTCGAAACCAAGACATCGGCTGACAAGCCGACGCGCTTGGCCAGGTCAATCGTCCAAGATATGAGCGGCTGGCCACCGAGCTCGCGAATGTTCTTTCCAGGAACGCGTTTAGAGCCGCCTCGGGCTGGGATCAAAAAAAGAAGGCTCATTTCGACAGAAACTCTTCAAGTATCCTCAGGCCCGTCACTCCGCTCTTTTCCGGATGAAACTGACATCCGAACACGTTATCGCGCTGGACTACGGCTGTGACCGGCAAATTGGCGGCAATGCCGTCAGCGATACGATCGGCCGCCGAAGTAGGATTGGCCATAAAGGAATGGACGAAATAGACTGGCGATCCACTGGGTATCCGCCGCAGCAAGGTGTTGCCCCAAGAATTTCGTCCCGCTGCCGGCACCAATTCGTTCCAGCCAATATGCGGCACCTTGCGCAATACGCCTGCGTCTCCCTCGGATGGTATCAGCGAGACATTCCCCGGGATGAAACCCAGACCATTGATCACTTCAAACTCGTCGCTCGACTGAAATAACATTTGCATACCCAAGCATATGCCAAGCAGCAGATTACCTTTGGCCACGGATTGGCGCAATGCATCGTCCAATCCAAGCTGGGACAGTTCACGCATGGCTTTCGGAAAAGCACCTACGCCAGGAAGCAAGATCCTACCGGCTGTTGCGACAACGTCCGGATCAGCTGTGATCCTCGCAACTGCACCGGAATATTCCAGCGCGCGCGCGACACTGCGGATGTTGCCAGCGCCGTAGTTGACCACCACAACCTCATTCGTAGGCATGTTTTCTCACCTTTATGCCGACGCGATCGGCGCTCGGCCGGATGTCATCCAGGTGCAAGCGCCCGTAATGCAGAACATCGGCCATCGCGACACCATCCGCTCTTGCGTCCCTTACGGCAGAAACCAGATGATCGATATTGCCCATACCACCGCTTGCAATAACGGGAATGTTCACCGCCTGCGTCACCTTCGCAGTCAATTCGATATCATACCCCTTGCGGGTACCCTCGCGGTCGATCGACGTCAGCAATATCTCGCCTGCTCCGAGCTCGACGCCGCGCTGCGCCCATTCAACAACATCGAGATTGGTTCTTTCGCGACCGTTGTCCGTATACGCCTTCCAGCTTCCGTCGGGTTGCCGCTTGGCTTCGATCGACAACACCATGCATTGCGAGCCAAAGCGCTCCGAAACGCGGGTGATCAACTCTGGTGTATTGGCCGCGGCAGTATTGATCGCAACTTTGTCGGCACCGCTATCCAGCAATTCCTGAACGTCGTCCACAGTGCGGATACCGCCACCAACCGTGACCGGAATAAATACGTCCTCCGTGGTCTTGCGGACAATTTCGACGAGATTGCTGCGCCCATAGAGACTGGCGACGATATCCATGTAGATGATCTCGTCGGCGCCTTGGTCATAGAATTTTTTTGCGAATTCGCCGGGATCTCCGAGGACGCGGAGCCCCTCAAGATGCTCCCCTTGATAAGGTTCGGACCCTTGACGTCGAGCCGGGCTATTAAACGAACATTGGTCATGGCGACACTCTTTCAGGGCTTGCTCAGCCCACCCCCGATCGGCTTTCGCAACCGCCAATCATTGCCTTCCTTCGTCCAGATATGATCGGCTCGCCGTGAATCGATCACTTCGTGGAAATCGTCCTCGTTGATGTCGCAGTATTCGAGGAATTCCTTGTAGTGCCTGCTCGGGAATTCATGGTCGTAGCGCTTGACCAGCGCGATACCCTCTTCCCGCGTGATCTTGCCGTCGCGGATCTCGTGCGCCGTATCGGATGTGGCGCGGCCGATGCCGAACTTGATGAACGCGAGGTAGTAGCGAGAGCCGTCGATCTTGTCGTCGAGGCTTGCATACTTCGAGTAGGTTCCCTCCGATCGCTCGGTATTCGGCGTGAAGCCCGTATGCTCGAGGCAGTAGTAGTAGTTCTCCTGCGGGTCCCAGAACTTGTAGTAACCGAAGAAGTGGATCTCGGTTTCGTTCTTCTTGATGTCGTCGTATCTCGGCGCCATGAAAGGATAAAGATCGGCGAGCGACACACCGTGTTCGGCCCAGAATTGCGGCAGGAGACCCGAGAAATAGTGCTTGTCGTGATCGGCGATATCGCGCGTCGGCTTGAACGCGTTTTTCATATCCCGCCGTATTCGACTTCGCCATTCTCACCATACATGATGAGCTGGACATTGTGCTTCACGGCCATGTGCAGCGGATAGTTCGTCTGGCCATAAATAAATGGCTGGAAAGGATCGCCAAGATGCTTGAACGACAGGCTGGTCAGCTTGCGGGTGACAACGGGATTTGGCGTTCCCAGGATGTGGTTGAAGCCGGATGCGATGAATGCATCGAGGTTCTGGCGACCGATCGCCGTCGGATTCAGTGGCGCCCATGTTATGGCGAGCGGGTTCATCCCGTACTTGTATTTAAGCTGATGCACAACGAAGCTGCCGTCCTTGCCACCGCTGCAGGGAACGATCACGTCATACTCACCGTTGCTCTTGCGGTGTCTGTCACAAAGGGCGGCGAGTTCCTTGTCACGCTCTTCCCAGTTAATTCCGTGTCGTTTGAAATTCGCATAGTTACAAGCGGAGCAAACACCCTTTTCGTCAAAGGTGATGCGTGGGCGCTGATTTGAGACGGTGCAGTTGGCGCAGAATTTAATATCGGACGGTAGGTTGTATTGTTTCTGCACGTCTCTCTTCATGTGTCCTCAATGCCTTTTTATCGAGCTGTTCGCAGACGCCAGGTCGGCAGGCCTCCCGACGTCCAGCCAAGGCTCGTGCATTGGATAAGCTACCGTACGGATCGACTGCGACTGTAATCTTTCAAATAAAGTCGGCATGTCACACTGTTCGCCTAATACAAGACTTTCAATTACTGCTGGATTTAAGGCGTAAACGCCCGCATTGATGTGATTCCGGGTAACCGGCTTCTCCGCAAAGCCAATAATATTGATTCCATCCGTGTGTACGACGCCAAATGGGTGCTGCCATTCATAGAGTCGGACGGCCATTGTTCCAGAGGCTTGATGCTTTACATGGAATTCAAGTAATTCCCCGTACCGTATATCACTTATTACATCACCGTTTGTAACTATAAACGGCTCGCTGGGGCGAGGATCGATCAAGGACAACGCTCCCGCGGTGCCGAGCGGCTGGTTTTCCCGGAGGTAAGCGATGTTTACGCCCCATGCCGCGCCATTGCCAAAGTAGTCCTCGATCATGTTTCCGAGGTGATGGATCGACACCAGGAAGTTGCGAAAACCTTCCGATTTGGCCCGCTCGATGATATGCTCCATCATCGGCTTACCCGCGATTTCAACCATTGGCTTTGGGCAGTTCTCCGTATGCGGCATCAGCCGTGTACCTCTGCCCCCCGCCATGATGACCATGAGGTTTGACCGCTCAGCAGGCGCCGTAATCTCATCCCAAAGATGAATCCCGACGACCCTTTGTGCCTTGTCAACAATCGGGATCTGCTGAACCTTGTTCAGGTTCATCAGCTGCAGCACAGTCTCGCGGCCAAGTTCCGGCGGAACGACGAAAGCATCACGATGCACAATGCTCGAGATCGAACTGTCCATCGTCAGACCGCGGAGCAAGCCGCGCCGGATATCGCCGTCCGAGACGGTGCCTTCAAGCTGCCCGTCTTCGTTGACCACGAGCACGATCTTGATCGCAACCGCATCCAGATTTTGGATCGCATCCTTTATGGTCGCGTCAAGCTTCAGGGACGCTTTGCGCCAGATTTGAGAATCACTCATTCGACCGCGCTCCCAGTCCAATCCAGATCGTAAAACTGCTTCCGGATCAGTTCGGAAAGATCACAGCTTTCGATAATATTCGCTATGGCACTGCTCGCGCCGCCCGAACCATAGGGGTTCACATTGCTTTCGAGTTGCTTGCGGTAGTGCGGGTCATAGGTTGCCGCGATCGCCCGCAGGATATCCTCCCGCCTTGGTTCGCAATCTATGACACTGGCGGCCCGGATACGGCCCTTTTGCCGCTCACCGATATTGACCGTCGGCTTCTTGAGGCTCGGCACCTCGATGATACCGCTCGACGAATTGCCAACGACGGCATCGACTGCGGCGACCAGCGAAAGGTATCGCAGTTGCCCGAGAGACGTGTAGGCACGCGCGTTGGAATGCTCGGCGACGAAGGCCTCGATCATCGACGTAACCTTTCTGCCTTCCGTATCGGCATTCGGCAGGGTGAAGACGATGTTGGTGCCCTCAAGGCTGCCAAGCGCATCGAGAAGCTCTTTCGTGTGCCGTTCCGCGAGGCCCGGCAATAACGTTTCGGGGTGAAACGTGACAAGCAGATTGCGGCTCCCCAACTGGAAGTCGAGGCTCTGCTCCAGTTCAGGCAGGCTCATCAGAGTCATTTGCATGAGGCTGTCTATGCCAAGCGCACCGACGAGATGGACACGCGCGGGGTCTTCTCCAAGCTGAATGACCCGACGACGATATTCCTCGGCGGCAACAAAATGCAGATGGGACATCTTGGTGATCGCGTGGCGGATCGCGTCGTCGAATGCGCCTTCCGTCTTTTCACCGCCGTGCAGATGGGCGATCGGCTTGTGTGCGATCATCGCCGCCGTAGCGGCTCCGAGAATTTCGTACCGGTCCCCCAACAAGAGGACTAGGTCCGGATCGAGATCCTGCAGGGCATCGGCGAAGCCTATGACGCCGAGACCTATCGACTTTGTCACCCCTACGCTTGTGTCGGAACTCAGGAGCATCTCGACCTTGCGGTCGATCTGAAAGCCGGCTGCCTCGATCTCGCGATAGGTCAGACCAAATTCGGGCGACAGATGAGCGCCTGTAGCAACGACCTGCAGGGTCATGGCCGGCGAGCGCTGAATGGCTTCCATCAGCAAGCGCAACAGTCCGAATTCGGCGCGCGAGCCCGTTATGACGCAGATTTTTCTCACAGTTCGATCAACTCGTCTGGTGCGAAATCACGTTTCGCCACGCGACCGACGACCTCGTCCCATCGCATGGGAGAAATCCCCGTGCCCGGCCGTTTGGCTGAGATATTGTCGGCGTTGAACAGGTCGCCCTGCCGGATGGTCTTTTGCGCGACAATCGAGCGCCGAGCGATCGAGATGTTTTTGCGTTCACTCGCTGTGGGGCGTTTGATACCGTCACCCAGCGCTTGTTCGATGTTCCGGATCGCCGAGATCATCGCCTTCAACTCTGCAGGCTCCAGGCTTGCCGCATGGTCAGGACCCGGCATCGTGCGATCGAGGGTAAAGTGCTTCTCAATGACGGTTGCGCCGAGAGCGACGGCAGCCACGGGCACCTCGATACCGTTCGTATGGTCCGAATAGCCGATTTTTACACCAAACGCTTTCCCGATATTCGTCATGGCCGACAAGTTTACGTCGGAATAGGGAGTCGGGTACTCTGTATTGCAATGGAGCACGGTGATCTCGCTCCGGGAGGTTCCGGCTGCTTCGACAGCATCGATTGCGGCCTCGATATCGCCGAGCGAACACATTCCAGTCGACATCAGGATTTCAAGACCAAGCGAACCTACATGCCGCAGGTAGGGAAGATTCGTCATCTCACCAGAGGGTATCTTGATAACGCGTTGCCCCAGACCGAGAAGATAATCGATGTTCTCGATATCGAAGCCGGTGCTGAAAAAGCCAATGCCATATTCGGTGCAATACGACGCCAACTCCTCGTGCATCGCCGGCGACAGCTCCAGTTGGCGCAGCATCGCGATCTGCGACGACGAACCGCCTCCGCCAGCCATCTGATATTCGGCCTTTGGCGCGGTGGCCGTGACAATCTTGTTGGCCGTAAATGTCTGGAACTTGATCAGATCAGCGCCCGCTTCCGCCGCTGCTTCGACAAGCCTGCGCGCGATCCCGACATCGCCGTTGTGGTTTACGCCGGCCTCTGCAATGACGAGCGTGTGCTGTCCTTTTGTCATTGGTCGCCTCTCATTAGCGTGCCATCCGGCACGTCGTTTTTCACTACAGCTCCGGCCGCGATGACGCAGCCCGAGCCAATCTTGACGCCGTTATGGACGACAGCCCCACTCCCGACGAAGGTTCCGTTGCCGATATGGCAACTCCCGTTGATGATTGCACCGGTGGATATATGGGAATGATCGCCGACGACGGCATCATGTTCGACGAGCGCCCGGCTGTTGACAATGCAGTTCCGCGCGATGAAGGCGCGAGCGTTGACGATCGCGCCGTGGAATAGGATCGTTCCCTCACCGAGACCAGCATGTTTCGAAACATAGGCGTGGGGGGAAACGATGGTGGGCAACACAGCGTCGATCGATTTCAGAAGCGAATAGAGGCGGATTCTTGCCTCGGCACTTTTGATCTGCCCAACTGTGACCAGCGCGTTGCGCTCAAGCTCCAGAAGGGACGCCAGCATCGCGTCATCACCGAGAAGCGGATAGCCAAGCAGATCCGCGACTGCGGCAGGCTGCCGATCCACGACGCCGCGGATAGTGTAGCGCGCGTCAGCCTCTATGACGTCGATGCAGGATCTGCAATGCCCTCCGCCGCCGACAAGAAGCAAACCACTCACACAAGTCCCGCTCCACTCGGAATGTTGATCAGCGTCTTTTCGAGCTTTTCGGCTACGTCGAGCGGCGCGCGAGGGCAGGCCTCAAATTGGTGCAGGCCATGCATTAGCTTCCAGACCGGGCGGGTCATGTAGCCCGCGGCGTTCGTCTGCTCGAGGATGCTGTCGCGCAGCTGCAGATCCACTTCCTTCAGCTTCAGGGCCTGAAGCCAGTAATTGCTCGTGCAGTTCTCCGGCTCATGGACGAGTTCGACACCATCCAGCCGCGCGAAGACCTGCCGGTACTTCTCGTGTAGCGCACGCTTGGCCTTGAGGAAGCCTGGCAATTGCTCCAGCTGGGCGCATCCAAGGGCAGCGTTCAGGTTCGGCAGACGATAGTTGAATCCAACCTCATCATGCACATATTCCCATTTGTGAGGGCGCTTGGCAGTCGTCGTGATGAACTTGGCACGTCGAGCCAATTGCTCGTCGTTGGTCAGAATTGCTCCGCCGCCACCAGTTGTGAGCGTCTTGTTGCCATTGAAGCTCAAGGTGCCGATCAGACCGAAGGTACCGGTGTGGCGACCGTGATAGTAGCTACCGAGAGACTCTGCGGCATCTTCTACTATCTGCAACGAGTGTTTGCGCGCGACACGCAACAGACCACCCATATCGCACGGATGACCGAACGTGTGCATGGGCACGACGGCCCGAATGACCCTACCGGTGTCGCGGTTAACGCATAACCCACGCACCTGCTCGGTCTTGAAAGAAAGCCAGCTGTCGAGCGCTTCGGGATCGACTCCGAGCGTGTCGTCGCTGCTGTCAACGAAATGAGGAACGGCGCCGCAATAGCTGACGGCATTGGCCGTTGCAGCAAAGGTCAGAGCCGGCACGAGAACCTCGTCTCCTCGCTCGACCCCTGCAAGCAGAAGCGCAACGTGGAGGGCGGCCGTGCCGTTCACAACGGCAACCGCGTGCGCGCTACCGGTGAAGGTGGCAAGGTCCCGCTCGAAACGATCGACGTAAGTGCCGACCGACGACACGAACGTGGAATCGAGGCAATCCTTCAGGTACGCCCATTCATTGCCGGCGAAGACGGGGGCGTGAAGATCGGCCTTGACCGGGCCAAGAACCTCCTCAATCGCTCCGACGATAGCGGTGCCCAGATCAGCACGCAGCGAAGGCTTTTCGATATCATCGATCATAGATTGTAGATATCCGGTTTGTATCCGCTCAAGTTCTCGGGCCGAGCGAGCCATGACGCCGTTTCTTCAATACCACGTCTGAAACCATCCCGGCCACCGTAAAGCGGCGCCCAGTCGAAAAGGCCGCGCATCTTCGAGTTGTCCGCCCAAAGCCGTTCGACTTCGGACTTGTCCGGCCTGATCCTGGCCTCGTCGGTCAGAATTTCAATCTCGGCGTTCATCGCCTCGGCGATGAGTTCGGCGGTTTCGCCGATCGATATCTCGAAGTTGCTGCCAAAGTTTATGACCTCGCCCAGCCCCTTGCTGGAATTCAAAACAGCAAGGAAAGCCGAAACCGTGTCCGCGACGAAACTGAAATCACGCGTCGGCGAGATCGAGCCGAGCTTGATCTGCCGCTTGCCGGCAGCGATCTGCGAGATGATGGTCGGAATTACCGCGCGCGCTGATTGGCGCGGCCCATAGGTGTTAAAGGGCCGTGCGACGACAACCGGCGTGCCAAAGGCCGCATGGAACGACAGCGCGAGCTGGTCCGCGCCGATCTTGGTGGCGGAATACGGGGACTGCCCCTGCAACGGGTGATCTTCGGTGATCGGGACAAAGCGGGCGGTCCCGTAAACCTCGCTGGTAGACGTGTGGATGACGCGCCCGACCTCGAGTTCGCGCGCCGCCTGCAACACGTTCAACGTCCCGGTGATATTCGTTTCCACGTAGGACTGCGGAGAATGATAGGAGTATGGGATCGCGATCAGCGCGGCAAGATGAAGAACCGCGTCACAGCCCTTCATAGCGGTCTTCACGCCATGTGGGTCGCGGACATCTCCGGCAAAGATGTCGAGGCTCTTGCGGATTTCGGGCGCGCTCGAATCCAGCCAGCCCCACGAGCCGAAGGAGTTGTAGAGAACGAACGCGCGCACGTCGTGGCCGGCTCGGACGAGGGCTTCCGTCAAATGAGAACCGATGAAGCCATCAGCGCCCGTTACCAAGATCTTCATAGACTGAGCTCCTCAAGAATCGATTCCAGCTGCTGCAGGCTCTCGAGATAACGAAGCGTGTGCCCGGGTGCCGCCATATCAAAGTGCTTCTTCGCCAAGCCGATTTCATCCGCCGAAAGCGACGGCAGCATTTCCATGATACTGAACGCTCGATTGCCATATCTGAGCAATCCTGTCGAGGACGCGCCGATAACGAGCGCATAATCGTCATCCAGAAGCTCAGATGGCATCTCCGGATCGATGGACCGTGCGGCCTCGCTGGCAAAACCCAACCGGAAATACGGGTTCGGATGATCCTTCACATCGCATCGGAAGCCGCGTTTTACCGCGAGCTCTACTATTTCATGAAAGATCGCGTTCTGGTCCTCATCTCGCGAATGAGCCTTGCCGGTCAGCAGCAGAATGGCGGGCGACTTTGCTGTCTCCCTTGGCGCCGACGATGCCTCTCCGGCATAACCTACCGGGTGACTCACAATCGAACGAGGGTAGGCCTTTACCGACAGGCTGTACTCGCCGGGATTGTCTCCGACCGGCGGCGAGTAATAAAGCACGAAGAACCGATCCAGGCGGCACAGCCTAAGCAACGTCAAAAGTTTGGATTTCGGTGCTGCCGAAATGTCCATAGGGATGGAGCCTAGCATGGAGACTTGAGGGAAATGATCCCCCTTCGGACGAAGGAGCAGGATCAAGAGATCCAACACGGGCATGCAGCATTCGTGGAAAATGACGAGCCTTCGACCGAGAAACCTGCACTTTGCGACCAGGAGCGCGAAGTAGAGCGATTGGCGAACGAAGCCCGGCGGCGTTGTCTCGATTTCCATCTCGCGACCGATCTTGCGGGCGAGATAGCCGTACGAGCGATTCAAGTTGGCCGACGTCGCCACGATCCGATGGACGCCCAGCGCTTCCGCGCGCGCCGCCAGAAAAGCGATTGGAAGCGTGGACGCAACGATGGAGACAGATCTGGTCATGACTTCTATCAGGTGCCGGCGACAACGGCCTTGATATTCAGGCTCACCGGAAAGCTCCCGGCTGGCGTATCGAAATTCTTATTGGACCAGTCGCCGAGGTCAGCGCCAAACTCACCGGCGGTGGTCCACTCCTGCGGGTTCGCATAACCACAGGCGAGCATGAGCCTGGAGAGCAGCGCCTTGTTGTATATCGACTTGTGGAAATTGTATTCGTAGTCCTGCCCACCCATCAGCGCGCGCTTCACAATTTCGAGGTTGTTGCTGTTTGCCTGATAGATCGCGACCAGGTGATCGAAATGCGGAACGGAAATACGTAGCGTGCCGCCTGGCTTCAGCTTCTTCCGAAAATTGCGCAGCAGCTGTTCGGACTCCTCAAACGAGAAGTGCTCGAGCACATGGCACAAGTATATTTCGGCGACGGTTCCATCGGCGAACTCAACGAGATCGAAGTTGTTCGCGATCAGGTGAATATGCGGAGCTTCGCGTGCATCGATATTCACCCAGCCCTGCAGGTTGATTGGGCCCGCACCGAGATGGACCCTGAGGCCGGAAACGGAACCAGGCTTGACATGGATCGCCTTGCCATCCTTGCCGAACACGAGGTTCACCGCTTTCCGGACGGCCGAGCGGCCCTTCATCATCAGTGCGTGGATTGGGGCAGGCGTCATGGGAACCTCATGCGGGTTTCGGTCGGACTTTCGGTAGAATGGCTATTTTATCTTTGTGTCACGGCGAGAGCCTATGACTGCCGCAGGTACGCCTGCGAGGATCGAATAATCCGGAAAACTCTTCGTGACAACCGCATTCGCACCGACGACGCAACCGCGGCCCAACGTTACCCCCGGGAGAATCACGCTGTTTGCGCCCAACCAACAATCCCCGCCGATCGAAACAGGCCGGAAAGGTTTGTAACCGGGTTTCCGGCTGGCGGCAGCGTCGTTCTCTCGGATTGTCCCTTCACCGTAGATTTCGTGCGTACCGGTGAGCACGGTGACATTGTTGGCAAACAGGCAATCAGCACCAATGCTAACTTCGCCGGAAACGAGACCATCCGAAAAGAAGGACGTATTCTTCCCGATTTCAATCCGCCCGCCGGTCGTTGACACGATGGTTCTCGGGCCCAGCGACACTCCGTCGTGAAGGACGACCGCGCCCTTACCTGCCACGCCGACTTCCGCTCCCTTTGCTATGCTGCACGATCTGCCGATCTCCAGCGAAGCATCGTCGATCGCAACAACGCCCCGCAAGATCACCCCCCTGCCCCATGAAGTTCTGGCAATGGAGCCCGAATCTATCCGGATCGTCCCGGTGAACAGACCGCGCGTCACTCGGAAGCAAAGAGACGTCGATATTCGTGTGAGTTTGCGGATGATTCTAGATAGAAAATTCACACAGCACCCGCCTGAGGCAATGCATCTGTCTCGTTCGGCTGAACAGACAAGGCGAGAGCATCGATCATGAGCCGAAGTTCGCCAAGGAATTCCTGCTTGTCGCTCTCGCTCGTAGAGGCTACCCCGGTGCCGATACCTGGATAGTTTGTAACCGTTTTGCGCGACAGATGCTCCGCAAACCAGTCAATGCCCTCGTGCTCGCCGGTTCTCCACTTTTCCGGATCGTAGAAAATTCCATCTGGCCCGAAGCAATCATCGATCCCGGTCACACCCGGTGCGTGCTTGAACCACGGAACACCGGCACAGCAGGTTCGCCACCCCGTGAGGCTACGTTCGACGGCAATAGACCCGGTAATTGTTACTGGTAAGACCTGCCGCATCATTGCATCACCCGGACGGAAACGCGGCTGCAGAAAGACACATCCCAACGCTTCAAGCTGGTGATAGTATTCGACGGAGCGCGCGATCCCGACGAGCGAAAATCCCGTAATCTTGGAATAGTAGATCCAGCTACCCGGGTGTTCCTTGTAAGGAATTTTCCCGGAGTAACCTGCCCTTCTGATCGCCAGCACGACATCGAGATGGTCGCTGAACGAACCGCCTTCGGGAAAGGTTGAAGCCTCCGGCTGATAGTGAGCATAGAGGAGCGGCAATGGATTTTCTCTTGCGATCAGCCGTTCAGCTTCCTCGTTCGAGATTGCCTTCGACGAATAGTAATCCAGCGCGTATTTCTGCCGATTGATCACACGGGACATTGCCGACAAGCCATATCCCCTGCGTCGATCGATCAAATGTGGGACAGCAGGTTGCTTCCTTACAATCTTCTTTGCGCGTTGCCTTGCCTCGCGTTCGGCGAGCTTGAAGTAGGCGTACGAGCGGCTGACCGCCGGGCCACCGATACGCTCGTTCTGCTTAGGAACGCCACGCGCAAGATAGTTGTCGCGATAGGCGATGACATCGTCCCGAAAATCGACACCCGACAACTCGAGCCCGAGAAATTCGCGATCCTTGATGGAATTCGTCTGCACCACTGGCAGCAGCCGCCCTCCGGCCCCAAACGGCATTGGATACAGAAAGACTTGCTTTACGTTGGCAAGCCGGCAGGCGATCTCGATGAGCGTGTACTCAACGTGGTGCGCAACACCCGTAAAGAAAATCGCGTGCGCGACCTCCAGACGTCTCAACACCTCAGTCAAGCGCAGTACAAAAATCAAGAAGGAACGCTGATTGTCTTCATAGGTATCACTCTCCCCCATCCAGCGATAGAAAAGAGGAATATTCGCGCTGATCCTTGCCTTCACATCCTCGAAATCAACATCAGCTAGATGACTAAAAGTCTCATCCACAGGATGAACGATATCAAAGACCTGTTCGTGCTCAGCAAGCCGCCATTTGACGGTCTTGCTGGCGTAGATGGCGATGCGCGCATCGGGCTCGAAGCGTTCGCGAACGTAACCATAGGGCTCGATCAGAAGCGTCCTGCGCATCGTTTCCATCGGCGAAGTGCTCAGCTTTCCGACAGGAGCGCTTTGGAGCTCGTCCCTATCTTCGTGTAGGCCGGGAAGAATGCGATGCTGAAGATATCGCGGTGCCGACCTTCGGCGGGAACACCTGCGCGATGCGGCGTTGAACCCGTCGAGAAAAGGAAGCAGTCACCACGTTTCCCCGTCAATTTGGCGGTCTTAACACCAACATCCATATTCGTGCGCTTCAGCACCGACGGCATCAAGTTATGCTCATCGGGTTCCACTACGTACTCGAAGGGACCATCATCCTCAGTCGTGTCATGCAGCAAAACGAACAGCTGAATATTTCTGAAATCAACGACTTTGTCGTAGTGCCAGTATTGGCTGAAAAGCTCATTTCCCTTGAACTCAGGCGGAATCGACATGTTGCGCCAAATCAAACCATCATTGATTAGATAGTCGTCGCCAAGGTACATCCGGATTACGGAATCGTACTTGCGGATCGCGTCCTTGATGCCCGCCGGCAGCTCTTTCCACTGAAGATTGTAGTATTTGCTGTAGTATTTTCCGTCTGGCGCCTTCGCACCGCGATCCTTGGCGCGAGGCACCTCAAAAACGAAACTCTCGTCCAGCTGAACATGACCCGGTATCGCGAGCGTGAAAAACCGCTTCGAGAATACTTTTCTCGCATGCGCGAAGCGATGCGACAACTCAAGAATACGGGACCTGATACCGACCAGTTGCGACTTCAGCGCAGGCATTGTGATTCCACCAGCTTCGTTCGAGACATTGTAGATTTACACGGTATACTTTTCAGGGCTACCGCTCTTCGTTGTACTTGGCAAAATAACACAGGTCCTGTGGCGTACCGTCCAGCAGTTCTTGTCGCGGGCGAACGCACTCCAACGTCATGCCTGAGCGCTCTAGCAATCGCATCATCGACCGGTTCGAGCGCATGGTTCCTGCTGTCACTTTGCGAAGCCCTGCTTGAAAGTGAAACCAATCGACAGCCGTATTCCATGCATCTTGACCGTAACCCTGCCCCCAAACATCGCGGCATCCAATCATTATCCCGATATCCACGGTCCCGTGATATTCGGCAACGTAGGCTGTCATGGTACCTATCGGCCTATTGTCTTCCAGGCGGCACACCGACCAGAACCCGTTTGAACTGCCAGCAAAGCTTGCCAGATAAGATCTGCAACTTTCCTCGGTGTGATGAATGAAGCGCTGGTTGCTGTACCGCGTCACCTCTGGGTCATTGAGCCATGAAATATACTCGGCAGTTATGTCCGAGCTTTGGAATACGCGCAAACCGACTAGCTTGCCTCGTAAATCGCTAAATCCGACACTTGGCATGGAATGTTCCACTCTCGCAGACGTCAGCGCAACGTGTCCAGATTAGCCCAAACCTTCTGAAACACGGCTACAACCCTGTCGACTTCCTGAGCGGTCAAGCGGTGCAGGCACATCTCGAAACCGAGGAAAGAGACATCATGAAGGTGTTCGGCAACTGGGCAGATACCCTTGGCGTAACTTACGTCGCGCTTGCAGATATCCGAGGTCCACGGGAAACCGGAATTTCCGAAGGCGATTTTCTTCTGGTACATCGGCAGCAAGTGTACGTTCGCATACCCTGCCGCCAAACCTTCGAGGCCTTCGGCTTCCAATGCCTCGACAATCCGCGCGCGCGAAACGCCGAGCGCCTCGATATCAAGCACCATGGGATAGACATAATAAACGTGCGTCGAGCCATCACGGACGACTGGCGTGCGTAAACCCTTTAGGCCGGAGAGGCCCGCTGTGAGTCGATCTGCCGCGACCTGACGGCTCTCCACGAAGCCAGCGAGCTTCTTCAGCTGCTCGATACCAATCGCACATTCGATCTCACCGAGCCGGAAATTGAACCCAACCATGTTGACGAGGTCGTTCGTTCCTCTTCCACCAACCACGCCCTCGGCATGATTCCGGATAAGACGCATCTTTTCGGCGAGCGTGTCGTCATTCGTGACGAGAATGCCGCCCTCGCCGGTATGGATGTGCTTGTGGTAGTTCAGGCTATAACCACCGACATCCGACAGCGTCCCTGCATAGGCGCCATTGTAGAGCGCGCCCGGAGCCTGCGCCGTATCGCAGATAACTTTCAGGTTATGTCGGCGCGCAATATCCATCAGGGCTTCCATGTCGCAAGACTGCCCGAAGATATCGACTGCCATGATCGCCTTCGTATAAGGCGTTATGTTCGCCTCGATCGAGGCGGGATCGAGAGAAAAAGTCTCCGTCTCGATGTCGGCGAATACAGGTATTGCGTTCCACTGAAGAATAGCGGTCGCGCTGGCGCACATCGTCCAAGGCGAGACGATGACCTCATCGCCCGGCTCGATGCCGATAGCGCCGACAGCTGCAATGAGCCCGGACGTCCAGGAGTTCACTGTGACGGCATGTCTGACGTTGAAGTAGGCTTCACATTGGCGTTCAAATTCTTGGACTTTTGGGCCGCCGTAGAAGTCCGGCTCCCAGCCTCCAATGAACTTGGATAGAACGCCGCTTGCAACGACCGCGCTTGCTGCCGTGACTTCCTCTTCGCCCATAGAATTGTAGCGCTCAAGGGGCGCGTCTATGACCTTGGATCCGCCGAAAAGTGCCAGTCTTTCCATATCAGATTTCATTCCTGTAGCGTCCGGCTATCGCCGCAACGACCCGCAACGTCGCCAATGCCTCGCGGCCACTGCATAGTTCAGAAGGCTCGTCGGCAAGAAAATGCGAGAGCTGTTCGTACACATGCCATTGGTACCTGTCCATATCATTGTGGATGTTCTCCACCTCTGCTGAAAGCACACTGTAGCCGGTAAAGTTCTCGTCGCAGCTGAGGCCTTGCCACTCGATCAGACTGCCGCCGTTACGGTAGGCCAACCGGCCAGACTGGCTGAGGAGCTCCCCCCCATAGAACGAGAAGGCTTCTTCCCAGGCGGCTTGAACGACCACGGATCCGTGGTCGAACACAATGCGAACATCCGGTTCAGGATCGGAGCCCGCCCAGTGGCGTCCCTCGTCGAGAACCGCATGTTCCTTAATCGCACCCAGCCAATACTGCAGCAAGTTGATGAAATGCGAGCCGTTGTTGAACAGGCCTTTCGAGTACCAGAAGGAGCCTTTCAGCGGCGCGGCGATCTCGCCTGCCTCGATGCGACGGCGAACTTCGATCGTTCCGGGTTCCGATCGCCTGATGAAATTGACGAAGAGAGGCACGCCCGCCTCTTCGCAACGGCGCACCAACTCAGCGCCTTCAGCTTCCGAAAGAGCGAGCGGCTTCTCGCAGATGATGATCTCGGGGGTGTTGACCGCGAGCACCTGCTCCACGTGGCGCAAGTGCAACTCGGCGGGTGTCGCGATCACGACGATCTCCGGTCGTAGGCGACGCATTGCGAGCCCGATACTCTCAAAGGCCTCTACGCCATATCTTACCTGAAAGCGTTGGCGTTGTGATTCAACCGGATCCACTCCGCCAACGAGTTCAAACGACGGATGCAGCGCGATCGCCCGCGCATGTGTGTAAATCCCGCCGTCAGGTCTGGAGTCGATATCATAGCCCGCCCCAATCTGGCCCAGTCCGACAATGAGGCAGCGCTTGGCTTTAACCACGGGCAGCGGTCTCCAGGATCGCGAGGTGTTCGATGCCCGCATGAGGCAACTGGCATGTTCGCCCGCCTGGAGGAATGGACGAAACCACGCGCTTCCCGGCAAGCAACCCGACAATCAGCGCCATCGACTCACATCCCACGACGATGTCGGCACCAAGCGTCTCCTCCAACAGCGTCCCGTCACCGCCAAAAGAAATCGGCCGTTGAGTGGCTTCCTTCGCCCAGGCATATTTTTCTGCCTTCTCTGAAGGGTGTGGGCGGATAAGAATGTGTCGCCCATGGTTGTCCAGAAGGCTTGCGTTATCCAGGAAGAAGCGAAGAGCATCGTGCTCGGTGTAGCCGAAATATCTGGCATCACCATAAGCCTGTTCAGCATGGTCGGCGATGGGCTCGCAAACATAGAGGATAGCGCCAGAACCAGCTTGTGACTGCTGCGGCGCGGCAGCAGTTGCGATCTGGTCACGGAGATCGAGGAGGTACGGATTATCTTCCAACTCGATAGGGTGGTCGGGGAAGGTCGCCTTGGCTATGCGCAGCGCATCGATGTCGCCGACCCGTATTTCGTCCGGCAGGATCAACTTCCCATTTTCTTCAAAACGCTGGCGATAATTCACCCAGTGATCGAGGAAGGTCACGGTCTTCTTGCCAGCCGCGCGTCCGGCACGTATCGCTTCGCGCTCGAGCCCAGACTGCCAGCCTGAGCCGCAGAGCAGCCAGTCGGCTGCCGCGACAGCTTCACGCAGCGTGACCGACAGAAGCTCTGGGCATTTGCGCCGAAAAATGGAAACAGCGGGGCCATCGGCAACCAGAATGCATGGCTCCGGGCTGCGCAACGCCCAGCTGCTCAGTATCTCGGCTCCGCCTGCATCGTGGGAGACCAGTGCGACGGTCACGTATTCCCCTTCCGGACAACATCCCTGTTGAGGTCGAGAAGATCGGGATTCGCACGCAGATAACGGACCGCATCGCGGCAGGAGAACAACGGGTTGGATGCGTCGAAGTGCTCGATGACCTTCTTCAGCAGGACGTAATCGCTTTTTTCGTCCAGCGTCAGACCAAGCTCCGGCCACGTCTGCTCTGGCGGGGCGACAAGATGGATCTGCGAGAAGATCTCCGGATTGTCGCGAATGTGCAGAGTGACATGCTCGTGGTCGAGTGCCGAATCCGTCATCGTTGCCGATTTGATCAATGTATCGAGCGCGAAGACTTGCACATCCATGCCGTCCGGATAGCTTCGAATGACCGCGTTGCTAACATAATCCGCCTGGTGTGCCTTGAACGTGCGAATAGCCTGCTCGATGATTTCGGGATCTATGACCGGGCAGTCGCCGGTAATCTCGACGATGACATCGGCATCTGCTGACCGAGCCGCCTCGATGACACGCAGCATCACGTCGTCCTCCGATCCACGGAACGCCTTGATCCCCAGTTCAGCGGCAAGATCGACTAGCGGTTGGTCAGCCGCGTTCAAGGTCGTCGCAAGCACGATGTCGTCTATCGAGGGAACAGCCTTCAGGCGGCGCACAAGATGCTCCAGCATAGGCCGTCCCGCCGCGTCCAGAAGCGGCTTGCCCGGCAGCCTGCTCGAAGTCATGCGGGCTTCAATTGTCGAAACGATCTTCATGTCTGCCTTTCGGTCGACGCCAGAAAACTCGGCGCGCTGCTTGCTCTATTCGACAACATCCCAGGAGACGGGCGTCGCAAAAACGACGTCCACCTTGAGCCTGCGACCGACAAGGCTGTCCAGGTGCTTGGGCGCAAGCCCGTAACCGGGACGAACACTCCGGATACTGTCCTCGGTGATCGTTTCGCCTGCGCGCATGTCCCTGACAAAATAGAGTGAACGGCGAAACTGCACATTGCCCTGTTCGCTGGACTTACGGCCATAATCCACGTTGCCGATTGCTTGCCAGGCAGTGCGCGCTCCGTCGCACAGCGCCTTCATATCGACCGGCTCGAGAGAGAAACTGTCATCGGGGCCGCCGCCGTTGCGGTCTAGCGTGAAGTGCTTCTCGATGATGGACGCGCCAAGCACGACGCTTGCGATCGCGGTCGTATTGTCGAGTGTGTGATCCGAGAGACCGGTGATCACGCCAAAGCGCGATATCATGTCGGGGATGGTTCGAAGATTGTAATCTTCAGGCGGGGCGGGATATCCCGAAACGCAGTGCAGAATGGCAAGTTCCCGGCAGCCACCCGACCTCGCCGCCTCTATCGCCTCTTCAATTTCCTCATCGTCCGCCATCCCCGTCGAGATAATCATCGGCTTACCCGTCGATGCAGCATAGCGGATCAGCGCATGATCGATCGCCTCAAAGGAAGCGATCTTGTAGGCTGGTGCATTCAGGTCTTCCAGGAGGTCGATTGCGGTCTTGTCAAAGGGCGACGAAAAGATGGTGATTCCGACCTTTTTCGCATGGTCGAAAAGCGGCTTGTGCCATTCCCAAGGCATATGAGCTTCTTCGTATAGCTCATAAAGCGTCCGGCCATCCCAAAGTCCGCCGTGGATCTTAAAGGCGTCGGCATTGCTATCAAGGGTGATCGTGTCCGGACGATAGGTCTGGATCTTTACGGCATCCGCGCCCGCCTTTTTGGCCTCCTCAACGATCCGCATGGCAACATCGAGCCGGCCGTTGTGATTGGCCGAGAGCTCAGCAATGACGAAGGGGGAGAAGCCGTTTCCAATTCCACGGCCCGCAATTTCGATATTAGTGTTTGCATTCGTTTTCAGCATAGTCATTCCAGTCTTGCTCAAGCAGGCCATAGTACACAACATCACTATAGCTGCCACCGATCTTGTAGGCTTCGCGGAGCTTCCCCTCCTGCCTGAAGCCAAGCGAGACATGCATCCCGTTCGACGCCTCATTGGACGGCAGAACCTCGGCCCAGACCTTGTGTAGACCAAGCTGGCCGAAAGCGTAATCCAGTGCAGCCTTGCCCAGTAGGCGGCCTGTTCCGCGTGCGGCAGCCGGCGCTTTGTAAAAGCCCCAGGTCGCGGTTCGATTTGCAGGATCTATCCTGAAATTGACGAAACCTGATGGTTCGCCTCCGCGCTCGAAAATCAACAGTCGCCGATCCGCGCTGATTGCAGCTTTATCGAACCAAGCTCGATGTTCGTCCGGATCAATGACATCCTGCGTGAGCATCGACATTCTGATTGCATTGTCATTGCGCCATTCGAGCAGCAGATCAAGATCCGCCTCGCCAACACGACGTAACCTTCCAACCAACATGGTGGCTTCGACCTGTGCCAGTGCCCGTGCCACGCGCTGGGCGCCGAGACCATCGATGCCTAGATTCTCAATATTGCGCGAGATAGCCTCTCGCCCTCCCGACAGCAATTCCCGAAACGCTTCGTCGAGTTCAACCCTGAGGCCGCCAGGTTTGTCCGAAAAGGCGACAAGTGCACATCCCGCCTCGGCCAAAGCCAGCGCGCCTGGCCTTTGATTCTCGGCCACCACGAGCACAATACTTGGAAGTCCGACGCAGCAGCGCTCCCAGGCCGTTGCCCCCGCGGCACCGATGGCAACATCACACTCCGCCATCAACCCGGCCATGTCGTTGACATCAAACAATACTTCGGTGGGTCTTCTTGCCTTTAGCGCCGCTTCGCGAACATCGTCCGCAAAGCGTGCAAGCGCACCAAGTACGACCGTGATGCGCAGCGTTTCCGGCAACTGCATTTCATCAAGCATGCTCAATAGTCGGCCGGTCAAGTTCTGCGGATCGCCCCCACCGAGCGAAATCAGGAGGCGCGAGAAAGACAGACTTTCCCGTTTACTCAACCGCGCTGCGCGAGCAGCTGCGAACTGTGGGCGCAAAAGTGCAAATTCAGTACCGGCCAATACCCGCGCGCTCGGTGGAACAAGGCCTTCATAGTCGGAGGGCTTGCGCCCCAGATTTTGATCGAGAAGCAGATCGCAATCATGGACGCGGTTAGCGAGATCATCGATGACCATTATGCGCCGTATTCGACTGCGGGCGACCGCCTGCCAATGCCCGTCGAGGCCGTAGTGATCGACAACGACCCAATCGAAGACTTGCCCCGCGACAGCGTCAAGACAATGTCGCGCGTCTTCCTCCTGCATTTCTATCGACCAGATCGCCTCGGTCAGGACATCCGGCACACCAAAGGTGGCCTCAATGACTGTCACGCTGTGACCTGATGCCTCGATCCTGCGCGCTAGGCTCACGGGAATAGATCGGCATACAAATACGCAGTCGATGAATTCTACGGCAAGGGCGTCCGCAAGCGTCAGGCAGCGCATGATATGCCCTGCCCCCATCGTTTCCGAAGCGTCGGCTCGGAATAGGACTTTTCGGCGCTTTACATCACCCTGCGTCACAGCAGACTGCCTTCCACCGTTAGTTGAGCCTCCGGAAGCCTGCATGGCAAACAGGACCGTTCAGAAGGCTCATTATGTCGCGCCCGTCCTCGCATTCTCTGATCGTCGCGAAGATAGGATCGAGAGCTTCGAAGTAACCGTCGATCAATTCTGGTCTGTGTTCGACACAGGCGTAAAAGTTGGTCGACGCAAGGTAGCCCTTTGCCAGCATCTCTTGTGTTACGAAGGTCTTGTAGGCCAAAGCGTTGGGACTGTTGAATGCGTATGTGCTCAACGAAGGCAGGCCCGCCGTCGTGATTGAAACGCCATGCTCCTTCGCAAGCGTCTCCCAACGCATCGTCACCTGGCCCCCAATCGCGGTGATCGTCTCCCACGACCGTTCGCGTTCCATGACCTCGAGCGTCTTGAGCGCTGCGGCAGACCCGACCCGTTCGGTCCAGAAAGTCGAGGAAATGAACGTCGACTGCGCTGCTTCCATAACCTCAGCACGACCAACCGTAGCGGTAACCGCGTAGCCGTTACCCAGAGTCTTGCCGAACACCGCCATATCGGGCTCAACGCCATACTTCTTGTAGAGGCCGCCAAAGGTCTCTCGGAAGCCGGAGGTGCATTCGTCGAAAA
Source organism: Rhizobium atlanticum (assembly GCF_030182485.1). NCBI lineage: Bacteria > Pseudomonadati > Pseudomonadota > Alphaproteobacteria > Hyphomicrobiales > Rhizobiaceae > Rhizobium > Rhizobium atlanticum. Next base: position 33,283 of record NZ_JAQJCJ010000026.1, on the reverse strand, counting down.
TAAGAACGATACCCTTGCGCGTCGCCAAATCCCGGACCTTCTGCAGGAAATTGTCCTCAGGCCCCTTGTTGCGCACGACTTCCATCTTGATGACGCCAATGTCATGGACGCTCGTCAATGCTTCCAGCGCTTGAAAATCGTTGTAGTTGAACGGATAAACGGTTCCACGCAAATTGCGCGGAACGCCGCGCGGCTCAAGGCCCGGCAGCAGATGACCCGCGAGGCTCTCGTCCTCGCCGAGGTTGGCCGAAAGATACCAGTCGTGCCAGCCGTGATAGCCGCAAACGGCAACCTTGTCTCGACCGCTCGCGGCACGCGCTATGCGGATTGCGATCGCGTTCGCTTCTCCCCCGGAACGGGCGAAACGCACCATGTCGGCCCACGGGTTGATTTCGATCAGCTTCTCAGCAAGGTAAACTTCTTCCGGACAATTCAGTGTCGACATGTTGCCGTCGCGCACCGTGCTTAGTACTGCCTCGTCTACCTCCGGATGGCCGTATCCAAGTGTATTTGTCCCGACGCCCATGAGGGACATGTCAATGTACTCGTTGCCATCGAGGTCCCAAACCCTGCAACCCTTCGATTTGGAGAAATAGGCCGGCCATTGGTCTGGTAGAAACATCTCCGCGCGCTTCGAGAGCAACATGTTGCCACCGGGAATAACCCGCTTTGCGCGTTGCCAGAGTTTTTGGCCAGTGCCCATCTTCATTCCCTCATTGCGCAGGGTCGCGTTATTTGCAGCGAATAGTTCGGGCCTCTCCTTGCTGAGTTCAAGGATCTGCCGCCACCTAAAATCCGTCTGCGGATGGAAGTGGCGGAAAACCGCGCTCGCCACCTCGAAGTCTTCCGGTGTATCGACGGTCCATCGACTGTCGGAGAAGTCGATATCCCCCGCCTTGTTGACTGTCGTGAACTTGCCGGACTCCCTGATGTACGGGGTCACATGCTCGCGCTCAGAACCTTTCGGCGCATCACGCCATGCCCGCTCAAGCGCCGCAAAGGAAAAGATCTCGATATCAAGTCCGTCGGCATAAGTAGGGGGGGCAACATTCGATAGGTAATCGCTGCCGCTGGCTATGTAAGCTTCAGCACATTCATCGACGAGAGCCGGATCGACGAAAGGGCAATCCCCGGTAATACGGGCTACGTCCGTGGCGCCAACGGCAGCGGCTGCTCGATAGTATCGATCAAGTACGTCGTTCTCACTGCCACGGAACACTGCGAAACCAAGCTCGGAGACGTAGGCGTCTAGCGGATCGTTGCGCGGGTCATCCGACGTCGCAATCACGATTCTATCGATATTCTGCGCGCGGTCGAGCCGTTCAAGAAGCAGTCCGATCATCGGTGTTCCGCCTATTGGCTTCATCACCTTGTTCGGCAGACGTGTCGAGCCCATCCGGGCCTGAACGATAGCGACGAGTTTTCGGGTCAAGTGAGCTTCCATCTGGCCGGATTGATGAGGTCCAAGTCCGCAGTCCGTAAGTCCGGCCAACCGGCATTGACGCCAGGCTTGTTCAGTCCAGCAACGAGCATCGAGAGTTGCCTTTGCGTATCGACGCCAACGACGACGCGGTGAACTTCCGAAAGAGAGCAGGCAAAATCAAGGCTGGCCTTCGTTGCAGCCACCTGTTCAGTATCGAGCCAGTCGTGCCAGCGATCAAAGAGTGCGCTCCACCTCTGGAAGGCAGGAGGAAGTGCATCCCGTTCGAAGAGAAGAAGTCCCTGCAGGAATGCCGAACGCGTATGCAGTTCGATTCCTCTCTCAAAAAGCTGCTTGGCCTTGCCGCTATCGACGATACGTCTGTCCAGCAGGTTCAGCGGCGCCTGGACAAGGCCTATATCCAAACGGTCCGAAACAAGATCGATCTGTCGGGGGTCGTAGATGGAGATACCGATACGAGATACGAGCCCATCCTGCTTGGCTTCCTGGAGTGCAGAAGCAACTGCGTCCCCGTTTCGACCCGCGAGTTCTTCCGGACGGTGCATCAGATAGCCATACACCGAATCCACGCCAAGTCTCGCGAGAGAAGCCTCTATCTGCTTGCGAACCCAGACATCCGGCTTTTCGACCTCAGACGGCATCGGCGGCAGTTTCGTGACAACCTTGAACTCCGCGACACCAGCTCTTCCCAAACTGGCCTCGCTGTGGCCGTAGGCAGCAGCGGTGTCAAGAGTGTCAATCCGGCTTGCCTTCGCCGTTTCAAGAATAGCAACGGCCTCAGTAGCGCTGATCTGACCGGCCGAGTTGGCGATCCCATAGTTGAGCCCGAATTGCGCGGTCCCAAGCGCCAGTTTCATTTGCACATGCCCCGGACGACATCGATGACATGGCTCTGCTCGTCATCGGTCAACGTGGGATACATGGGGATGCTCAACGCATGAGTGAAATAGGCCTCGGCTTCGGGGCAATAGCCGCGTTCGAAGCCCATTATCTGGAAATAGGGCTGCCGGTAAACCGGAATATAATGGAGATTGACGTTGACACCGGCTTGCTGCAGCCCGTCATAGAGTTCGCGCTGCGTTCTGCCTTGATCCCTGACGCGGATGACATAGAGATGATAGCTTGAGTAGATTTCTGGGCTCTGCCAGGGAGTCGTGATCGACAGGCCGGCGAACTCGCGGTCGTAGCGCTCGGCAATCCTATGGCGCTGGCGGATGAAGTCGTCGATCCGCGACATCTGACTGATGCCCAGCGCCGCCTGGATGTCCGTCAGGCGGTAGTTGTAGCCAAGCAGGATCTGCTGGTAGTTCCAGATCTCGCCATCAGGCATCGGCACCATCTGTTCCCGATCGCTCGTGATGCCGTGGCTACGAAAGCGCTGGAGGCGATCGGCGAGCACAGGGTCCTTCGTCAACGCCATGCCGCCCTCGCCCGTCGTGACGATCTTGACGGGATGAAAGCTGAAGACCGTGATGTCGCTGAAGCGGCAGTCGCCGACCGGCGTAAATTTCTCGCCGGCGCCTGTGCGATACCGCGCGCCCACTGCGTGCGACGCATCTTCGATAACCTTGAAACCGTAGCGGTCGGCAAGTGCCTTGATCGCCGCCATGTCGCAGGGCTGGCCGCTCAAGTGTACCGGGACGACGATCTTCGGCAGCTTTCCGAGCTTTTCGGCCTCAGCCAGTTTCTCTGCTAGGCGCTCGACGCTCATGTTATAGGTCTTCGGGTCGATATCGACGAAGTCGACCCCTGCCCCGCAATAGAGCGCGCAATTGGCGCTGGCGACGAACGTCGTTGGCGACGTCCACAGAACATCACCCGGGCCCAACTCCAAGGCCAGACAGGCCACATGCAGCGCAGAGGTCGCGCTGTTCAGTGCCACCGCGAAAGGTGTGCCGCAGTAAGACGCAACAGCCTCTTCGAAACGACCAACCAACGGCCCTTGCGTGAGGAAATCAGATTTCAGGACCTCGATCACGAAATCGATGTCGGCTTGCGATATATCCTGTCGGCCGTACGGTATCATCTTCTTGTCCTGCCAGTCATCGGTCCGGGTTCGCGCGCGAACCAATCAGTTCTTCATAGGTGCCGACGCGCGACACGACTCCATCAACCAGTTCCACGATGAAATCGCAATTGCTCAGCGTCGATAAACGGTGCGCAACCATGAGAATCGTCAATCGATCCCTCAGGCCATTGAGCGCCTCCATAACAGCGCTTTCGGTGTCGTTATCGAGCGCGCTGGTGGCCTCGTCAAGGACGACCACCTTGGCATTCTTGTAGAGAGCCCGCGCTATCCCGATACGCTGCCGCTGCCCTCCGGAGAGCCGTATGCCCCGCTCACCGACGAACGTATCATAGCCCTTCCCCATGGCGGCGATCGTCGCAGAGAGTTGCGCCGCCTCGGCAGCCTGCTTCATGCGCGGTATGTCGATATCTTCGCGCTTGAGACCAAAGGCAATATTCTCGGCAACAGTTGCGTCGGACAAGAAGATCGATTGCGGAACATGCGCAATCAACGACTGCCAGCGCCTGACGTTGTTTTCGTCGATCCGGGTCCCGTCGATCGTAAGGCTGCCGTCCGTCGGAAGCAGTCCCATCACGATATCCAGTAGTGTGCTCTTCCCGCTGCCCGTCGTTCCGATGAACCCGACACGCGCACCCATCGGAATCTCAAGGTCCAAGCCTTTTAGGACCGGCGGCAGGTCGGGGCCGTAGGAGAAAACAACGTTCCGCAGCGCAATCGCTTTCTCGAAAGCCAAAGGTTCGGCCGGCGGAAGCGCGAGGTAAGACGGCAGCGGCTGATCCAGCAAACTCAAAACATCGACCAGAGGAGAACGGCCAGCCTTGAAGAATGCGAGACTGGAATAAATCTGCTGAGAGATCGGAAGGAGGCGCTGTGCACCGAGCGCAAGCGCGCCGAGAATGGGAATTGTCTTCTCGATGCCCTCGCCGGAACCGACAAAAAAATAGGAGATGAGAGCGATGAGCACCATGCCCAATGCCTCGATCATATAGCGGGGCGCGCTGCTGATGATCTGAACATAGGCGGTGGCTCGACGAACCTTGTGATCCGCCAGCCTGTAAACCTCGCAGTACTGTGCCTGCGCGCCATCGATCAACACATCCCGGATACCACCGAGGCCCTCCTGCAGTGCCTTGATGACCTTGTTCGAGCCTTCGTTGATATACTGGCTGTTGCGACCCAGCTCTTCCTTCACAACCATGGTGACGCCGGCATAGGCACCACCGAGGAAGACCAACGATACGATCGCGATGGTCGGCTGGAGATAAGCAATCGTGGCGACAATGGCGACGAGCGTAAAAACAGAACTCACCATCGTCAGAGACGGCAGGATGATGCCGTTCGTCACGCCATTGGCCTTGCTGGAAATGCCGGCAATCACCTCGCTGCTATTGCGGGCAACATGAACCGTGTAGGGCTGGTAGAGCGTCCGCCTGTAGATATCGATGCTGAGATCGGCGCCGATCGCGTGGCTGAGGCGGGTCTGGTACCAGAGAAAGCCGAGCCGAAACAGACCAGCTGCAAGCGCGGTCGAGGCAAAGACGACCGTCAGGAATAGCGCCAGTTGATGACCATCAGTGATGCTGAATGCCTTGATGGCGGGCTGCAAGAACCTGTTCTGGAGCATCGCATCCGGGGACGTGAGTGCGCCGAGGAACGGGATAACCGTCCCGATACTCAGAATTTCAACGAACGCCGAGAAAAAATTCAGGATTAGAAGGATGAAAAGCTGCTGTTTCCTGTGAACGGAAATGTGCCCCCAGAGGCGCAACAACAATTTCAAGAAATCGCGATCCAGCATTGCTACTCCAAGCCGCACGATCTGTCTCGAAAGCGACTTCCGGGGGTATAGTCGCAAGCCACAGCAAATTCCAGCGCCCAAGTGGGCGGCAGCCGAGTTTTATTGATGGGGAGAAAATCCAGCTCGATCAAGCGTCAGGCCTTCGAGGAGATAATGCCCTTGACGACCGACGCCGGCAGGCACTCCTTGACGAACGCGGCAAGGCGCTCACGGGCGATCGCCTTCAGATAGTGAACATCGGTCTTCAGGCCAGGATAGTATCGTCTGGCCTGGTGCCAATGCGCCATCAACACCCCTTTGCGGTTGTTGTCCGATGCGCCGCCCGCCGAAACACGAGACACGATCGTCCCGCATTCGGATACCTTGGCGCCCGAATTGATCAGCTGCAACAGGAAGGCATAATCGGCACCGAGCCCCAGGGTAAGGTCAAACGGATGCTCGCGGAAATACTGGGTCTTGACCATAACGGACTGGTGCTGAACGAACATACCGCGCCAGAAGTCCCCTGGTCGAGCTGGATGTCCTGCGCGTTCCAATCCCCACGAATACCGAACGATCCAGCCGCCATAGATCAGCGTTTCGTCGTCGCGGGCACAGGCACTCAACTCGGCCACGGATTGCTCGGTGGCGAACTCGTCGCCTGAGTTCATGAAAATCAGGTAATCGCCCGTCACCAGCTTCGCGGACTTGTTCATCGCGTCGTAGATGCCGCGGTCTTTCTCCACGACAAGACGATCGATGCGGCTTTTGTATCTATCGATGATATCGAGAGTACCGTCCGTGGAGCCACCGTCGATCACCACATATTCGAGGTTCTCGTAGGTTTGGCCGAGAACACTCAGGATCGTTGCCTCCATGAACTCGCGAGAATTCAGGACGACGGTTACCACAGTGACTTTCGGCTTCGTCGGCGCCGGATCTCCGGCGCCGGTCGGTTTCACCTCGAACGGGGTCAATGCCTCAGTTCCTTTCTGCGATGACCGAGTGGTCTCGACAGCTCAGTGGTGCGCTCCGGAAAAGCCGAGGCCAACTCAATAGTTCCGCCACACCGTACGGTTCACGTAGTCGATATAGCTCATGACTATGCGCGAAACCTGCCGTGCAACGTGCGGAGATTCGTAGTCCGGCACTGGCGTCGGCGTCATTCCCTCGCGACGATGCTGCTCGGTGACCATGGCCACGGCGTCGAGTACGTATTCCGTCTTCAGCCCACACATCACCAGCGTGCCGACATCCATACCTTCCGGACGCTCATGGGCATTGCGCAAGGTCACAGCCGGCAAGCCGAGAAGCGAGGCTTCCTCGGTGATGGTGCCGCTGTCGGAGAGCGTGCAAGAGGCGTTGATCTGCAGGTTGTTGTAATCGAAGAAACCGAAGGGCTTCAGGAAACGGACGCGGTCGTCGATCGGCCTGCTGCCGAGGTCTTCGAGACGCTTGCGCGTACGCGGATGCGTCGAGACGATAACCGGCATGTCATAGGTCTTCGCCAGCGCGTCAAGCGTTGCGACAAGATCGGCGAGCGCCGAAGGAGAATCGACGTTCTCCTCGCGATGAGCGCTGACGAGGAAGTAGCGGCCAGCCTCCAGCCCCATTTCCGAAAGCGCCTTCGAGGCCTTGATCTGCGGCATGAAGTGGTCGAGCACCTCGCGCATGTGCGATCCAGTCTTGATGATCGTCTCCGGACGGATGCCCTCGGCAATCAGGTAACGGCGCGCATGCTCCGTCAGCACCATATTGATGTCCGAGAGGTGATCGATCACCTTGCGGTTAAGCTCCTCGGGCACGCGCTGATCGAAGCAGCGGTTGCCGGCCTCCATGTGGAAGACGGGAATCTTGTGGCGTTTGGCCGGAATGACCGCGAGGCCCGAATTCGTGTCGCCGTAAATGAGGATCGCGTCAGGCTTCTCGGCGATCATCACTTCTTCGGACTTGGCAATGACCTGAGCGATTGTCTGCGAAGCGGTCGCGCCAGCGGCGCCAAGGAAATAGTCCGGCTTCCGGATGCCCAGTTCGTCAAAGAACACCTGGTTCAGTTCGAAATCGTAGTTCTGTCCCGTATGCACGACGACATGGTTGAACTGCCGGTCGAACTCATCGATTACGCGGCACATCTTGATGAGTTCGGGGCGGGTGCCCACGATGGTCATGACTTTACGCATGAAGCTGCTCTCTGATGAAATTCAGTTCGGTCAGCAAGTCCTTGACCTGTCCGACGTTCAGACGCCGCGTGTTATGCGACGTATAGTCATCGAGGTTGGAGACGCGGCTTTCACCCTCGACAAAAAACTTGTTGTAGTTGAGATCGCGGTCGTCCATCGGGACACGGAAATAGTCGCCCATGTCTTCCGCCTTGCCGATTTCCTCGCGAGACAGAAGCGTCTCGTACAGCTTTTCCCCATGCCGCGTGCCGATGACCTTGACGGCGCTTTCGGAACTAAAAAGCTCCTGGAGGGCGGCGGCAAGATCGCCAACGGTCGAGGCAGGAGCCTTCTGTACGAAAATATCGCCATGCCGGCCATGCATGAAGGCGTGAAGCACCAGATCGACCGAGTCCTCGAGCGACATAAGAAAGCGCGTCATGTTCGGGTCGGTCACGGTCAGCTGCTGGCCGGCCTTGATCTGCTGAACGAACAACGGGATGACAGAACCGCGCGACGCCATGACATTGCCATAACGCGTGGCGCAGAGCACCGTCTCACCTTCCCCGAGCAGGCGCGACTTCGCGACCATGAGCTTCTCGGCCATGGCCTTCGAAATGCCCATCGCATTGATCGGATAGACCGCCTTGTCGGTGCTGAGCACAACGACATTCTTCACCCGGTTGGCGATCGCGGCATTCAGCACGTTCTCCGTGCCGTAGACATTCGTGCGCACCGCTTCCATCGGATAGAATTCGCAGGAAGGAACCTGCTTCAGTGCTGCGGCGTGGAAGACGAAATCAACATTCGTCATAGCCTGGTTGACACTGCCTGGATCGCGCACGTCGCCGATGTAGAACTTCAGCTTGGGGTTGTTCAGCGCGATCCGCATGTCTTCCTGCTTCTTCTCGTCGCGACTGAAGATGCGGACCTCGCCGATTTCCGTCGGCAGGATGCGCTGCAGGAGGGCGTTGCCGAAGGAGCCGGTACCGCCGGTTATGAGGACCGTCTTGTCTTTAAACATCCTCTCGGTCTTACCTGTTGTCATGCATAGCCTCGATAAGTTCCGGCCACGCTGGCGCGACGTAGCCGGTCGATTCCCTGAATTTCGTTCCGTCGAGCGACCGATCTATCCGCACACTATCGTCAGGCGCGATCTCGATTGCCTTGCCGTAGGCTTTCGCCACAAGTTTCAGCAGGTCATACTTGCTAATGGGCGAAGACGCCACATGATAAATTCCAAAAAGTCCCGGACGTGGCAGAACGACATCGCGCACAATACGGGACAGAACTACAGTCGGTAGCCCAGTATAGATTGCACCGGTGAAGCCCTTGATCGCTCCCTCCTGCTTGAGGAACCATTCAATCAGCGATTGCGATGTTTCCAGTTCGTGACCGATAAAGGAAGTCCGAAGGGTCAGCGTGTGAGGATATGCTACCTCGCCGATGAACTTTGACTGACCGTAGAGATCGGTCGCGTCGAGTGGATCAGTTTCGGTATAGTTGCCGCGCGCACCATTGAACACACAATCAGTGCTGAAATGGATAAGGCGCGCACCAGAGAGAGCGCAGATGTGCGCCAACCGGTGTGGCAGCATGGCGTTTACTGGGAGGACCAACAACGGATCGTTCGCGAAGGCGAGTTGCTTGACAAGACCGATGCAGTTGATGACCACATCCGGCTTGAGCTCCGCAACCACGCGTGAAATGACATCGAGATTCTCGGCATCTATTCCAGTGCGGATCTTCGAAGCGATGGCCGGCGCGAAATGGCGGGCCAGCGACGGAGCACGCACGGTACCCCAGACATCGAGCCCTTCACCTTCCGAGAGGACCTTCAGCATCATGTGCCCGATCGTACCGCTCGCGCCCAATACCAGAACCCGCGTCATTGACGTTTCCCCACGTGTTTCTCGAATACAGCCTCAAGTTTGTTCAGCAGTAGCTCCCGCTCGAACTCGCCATTAAAATAGTCCAAACCGCTTTCGCCCATCTGACGAAGCTCGTCCGGAGATTTGCGTGACATCGCGAGAACGGCATCCGCGAGCGCACGCGCATTCTCCGCGGGTACGCCGACCCCTGTTCCCGCTTCCTCGACGATCCGGGCGCCCTCTCCATCAAGGGCGGCAATGATCGGCTTGGCGCATGCAAGATAAGACTGGATCTTTGCAGGGATCGTCATCGCGAAGATCGGATCGCAGCTCAACGAGGCGAGCATGACATCTGCCTGCGCAAACCATGAAGGCATGGTGTGGACCGGATGGCGGCCCATGAGATGAACGGCCTCTTGGAGGCCACGTCGCGCCACCTCGTTTTGCACCCATTCGCGCTGTCGCCCATCGCCGACAATGATCCATTTGATTGTCTTCTCGTTGCGGAGAATATCCGCCGCTTCGACGATGGTGTCGAGCGATTGAGCAGCACCCATGTTGCCGGCAAACATCACGCGAAATCCGTCGGGCAGCTCTTGTCCGCTCCACGACGTTCCCCGGGGTACCGGTTTGTAGAATGCCTCGGCGCTGTTTGGAAAATAGACTATGCGTTCGTCAGGAACCTGCATGGTCATAAGCGGTTTGCGGAAGCCTTCCGACTGCGCCAGCACGACCTTGCAGCCCCGGTAGACCCAACGCACGAGCGCCCCTACGGCACCTAGCACCTTTTTATTCTTTACGGCACCCGTGGCGCTCAGGCTCTCGGGCCAGAGATCCTGCACCCAGAAAAAGACAGGCGTCCGCTTGAACCAGGACATCACGCGCGCAGGAACACCCACGGTAATGGGAGAAGGCTCATAGACGAAGATCGCATCGTAGTTCTCTCGGCAACGAAGCAAGCCCACGAGCGATGCCGAGATGGCAAACGAGACATAGTTCAGGAGTAGCCTTACGCCTTTGCTGGCACCTCGCGTCACCAGTGGGGCACGTACCACTTTCACGCCTTCGTAGTTCTCGACGTAGGGGCCGTGCCAGCGATAGCCGGGGGCGAGCTCTCCCTTCGGGTAGTTGGGAAGGCCGGTCAGAACCGTTATCTTATGACCGCGTTCAGACAACCCTCTGACAAGATCGTTAATCCGAAAATCCTCAGGCCAGAAATACTGAGAAATTACAAGTATACGCATGCTCAGTGCTTTTCCTCGCAGACCTGCTTGAGGAAATCGCCTGCGGTGACGCTTACGTTCAAGTCGGGTGGGAGCTTCATAAAGCGGCAAACCGCGCGTGCGATTGACCTTGGCGAGCGGGGGTCGAAGGTTTCAGCTGGCACGACAAGGTCGCGAACATAATCAAGCTCGCTTGCCAATATCGGCATGCCTCTTTCGGCCGCTTCGACGAGCGGCAGGCCGAAGGACTCTCCAAGCGAAGGAAAAATAAGCGCGCCGGAGCTATCGTAGGCCGAGTCGACCTCCGAAGCCGACAGCTGGCCTAGATTAACAATCCTGGTGTGTTTCTGCGAGTTCGTTTTCTCGACCAACGCGAGAAGATTGGCGCTGTCTCTTGTTGAAAGCGTGAGTGAGAGACTAGGAGTAACACCGCCCTCTGAAAGGAGCGACCATGCCTCAATAAGTGTCCGATGGTTTTTGTGCGGCTCCCCTGATGAGATATAGGTGAAATCGTGGAGCTTCTTTCTCGCCGCGTAGTCGGCGAGCACGCTCGCAGGTTGCCTAGAATCGAAACCAGCAACCTCTGCCTTCCTGCCAAATCTTTTTTCGAAAAGAGCAGCCATCGTGTCTGTCTGTACGATTACGCGATCTGCATTGCGAAGGCGTCTGCTGAGCCAGACGCGCTCTGCCGAGAGGCGTATCCTAGCGCCCAGACGGAATCCGCTTAGCGGCATGGCGGCATCAACTAGGTAACGGTTTTGCAGAAACAGCACTGTCGCCGCCTTTAGCCGATATATGGGCGGTAAGTTACCAAACGATAACACTAAGTCACTTTCAGTCGTAATATTTCGGATTTCGCGTTCTGCAGCGAGACGACCAAAAACTGTCGGAGCGAAAGGCCGAGTGATTAAACAGCTCTGCGCTTCTGGATCGACTTTCATGCGTTGATCGCAGATCAATACGACTTCGCGCGACCCAGCACTGGCGCGTAAAATGGCATTCAACAACACGGACCCGCCCCCAGAATGAACATTGGGCGCGTGAATAATGAGCCGTCTGGGAGACTCCGCTTCGCCAAAAGCTAACTCAGGGTCAGAACCCATCCGATAAATCCTTTGCGAAAGCGCAGCCGCCCGAAGCTCCGGGCAAAAGGCCTTTAGCTTCTCAGCTCGCTTATTCCAACCGTTTTCCGCGCCCAAAGTCAAATTTCCGTACGCGCGATGCCATAAGTAATCAGAGATTGGTCGGTTTTGAGGGGCCAGTTGCTAAGTGGCTGACTCGCTCATTTAATGCTTCCTAGGGATTAAACTACTGACAGCCTTTTTCTTGATACTGGAGCACGAACTGATCGTTGCAGCTCTGACAGTCCTCATCTCCTGCGCCATCGTCTACTTCTTCGCGTAGCGCTGATACAGCGGCGAGGTGTGCCACGACGCCTTTTCAAGTCTGGGGGAGACTGGCGTCGTGGCGTGCCAGTTTTGGGGTTGGCTCAGAGGAAATAGGAATTTGCTACGATGGGTCAATACCTGTGCGCGTGAACTCGGATACGATAAAAAGGCCCCGCAGTGCGGAGCCTGGTTGATCAGTAATCGTCATAATAATCCGGTTGCGGATAGCGCCGGAAACCATATGGCGGCGGCGGTGGCGGATAATCATCGTCGTAGTAGTAGCGATCCTGATACCGGGGTTGCCGACGGTCGGCATAGCACTGGCCGTCCTGACCACGGACTCTGCCCGGACCACACGAGCGGCGGCTAGGGTAACATTGGCCGTCGCCCCCACGAACCCGACCAGGGCCGCAGGAATACCACGGTTCCCGACGACCCGGATAACATTGGCCATCGTCGCCGCGATACCTTCCAGGGCCGCAAGAGCCGTTCCTACGCCCTCGCCCCTGCTCCGGGTAACACTGACCATCACCACCGCGGTACCTGCCGGGACCACAAGAATAATCCACCTGCACTACAGACGATATAACGCCAACGGGCCGCTCCGACATCACAGCAAATGCCATGTCTGCAGAAAGGAAAGATATTGCGAGGCTCAACGCCAAAAGAACACTTCTCATGATATACGACCCGAGTTACAGCCGATAGCTCTTTAAGAGCTTGCGTCGACGATAGGCGCGCAAGTCTGAACCGTTTGTGAACGCGGGTTGGGGGCCGGCAGTTGATCCTAGTTGGCGTAGCACTGTCCATCAGGTCCACGGTGACGCCCGGCACCGCAGGATTTGCCGCGCACGGGGTAGCACTGACCATCACCGCCGCGGACTCTGCCGGGGCCACAAGAATACCGGGAGTAGCCGTCGTTCCCGTAGTAGCCGGGGTGACCGGCTTGGCGTCGGCTCGCATAGCATTGGCCATCGCCACCACGCACCCGACCGGGGCCACAGGATTCCATCGACCTGCGGTTATTGTATTGGTTCGGATAGCATTGACCGTCACCTTCTCGATGCCGCCCCGGACCGCAGGACCAATCCACTTGCTGAACCGTGGACGAGAGCCCATTGGGTAACGCGGTCGAAGGCATGGCAGCTGAGACCGTCCCTGCTGAAAGTGAAGCAACCGCTAAGCCGAAAGCTACAAGAATGTTTTTCATGAACTTGCACTCCCGAATTTGCTGATCATGAACGCGTGAAGGGTCAAATAGTTCACCCGGAGAATGAGGAGCGAAAGGCGGAACTTTTCCTGATCGCGTACGTTTTTCCACCGGTCAAGATCCACTTATCTCTCCAGAGATTTGCCACCCCGTCCTTCGCTGGCGGGCCTTTTTTTGAAAGCTCGATCAAGCCCCGGACAAAGGAGCAATCCGCCGTCGCCGTGCTTCCCTTGTCCTGAAGGCGGCAACAGGAGGGCTCGACCTGACGAGCGGTCGGGCCCTCGCTGCGATCCCTACGGTATGCGGCCCTGCCGGAAAGCGGCTATGAACATGGCGCGGATGACCGAGGCGCAAACAGCCAGGCTATCTGCAGGCCGGCCCGATCTGTTGGAAACCGGGGTCGGGTCGGCTGGATACTCGAACCAAAGCTCCACCCTCCCCTTTGAGTCGAGTCGTGCGCGGGAGGACGCCATAGCAAAGCCGCTTATATCAGAACACCTTCGCTAGGATCGCCAGCAGCAAATATAGTGAGTATCAGGATTAGTGACCCTGGTTGCAACATGGCAATCACACCTGTCTGTCTTGGAATCGTAGACTCGCTTTTCCCTCAATATGTCAAAATCCGACTGCTTGGTTGCCATGTGCGTGACGGTCTACCCGGTGATGATGATCATCAGCATATTCCTAAATCCGCCTTATTCCGCAGTAGGCGACTGGATATTTCGGTTGCTACCGTTTTTTTCGGCCTGGTTGATTTTGCCGCGTATGCGCCAATCTCCAGATGGCCGCCTCGTGCCGCTCTTTATCCTCGGCGCAGGCCTCGGCATGATCGCTACTTTTCTCTACAGTCTGCGGCAGATTATGTTTCTGATGGAGAGGGCGGAGGCTGGGACTTCAAGCGCTGCACTCCTTGGCATCATAGGCCTGCTTTTCGGCGGTATTTCGCTTCTGAACGTTCAATCGCCGAAGAAAGTGGAGCAAAGAATTGCGATCCTCGGGTATGCCGCCGGTCTGGCATGTGTGCTGCTTTCCGAAACGCGCTCGGCGTGGCTCGCCATTCCCGTTCATCTCGTCATCCTTTTCTGGTATCTTCGCACAGACAGTTTCCATCTGAGTTTGCGCAGCCTCGCCATTACGGGCGCTCTACTATTCGCCGGACTAATCGCCCTGGGCAGCGGCCCAATCCTCAATCGCATGCAGGCGCTGCAGGAAAATATCGCATCACTCGAACGCAGCGAAGATCCGGTCACATCGCTCAGCGCACGGCTCGCCCTATACAAGGGCGCACTGGCAGCAATCAGTAAGAACCCGGTAACTGGTTACGGCCCGCAAAACCGGATGGCTGCGGTCTTGACAAAGATCCCCGAAGGAACAAGGCCGCAGTTGACCTATTCGCACGCCCATAACGGCTTTCTAACTGCAGGAATTGACGCCGGCATTTTCGGCATTGCAGCGCTTTCACTACTGCTGCTATAGCCTGTGATAGCCGCTTGGAAAAAGGAACCCGGCCCCGGCCGGGGTCTGTCCATGGCGATCGCTCTGCTACTCGTCAGCAGCTACATTATTACCGGCAGCTTCGGCATCATGTTCAACCAAAAAGCACTGGACCCGATCTTCGCCTATCTTGTCGCCCTTATCTGCGCGGATCGGGGCAGCACACGCTTTGCGCCCGTGGTCGGAAATTGACATCTTGTCTTTCAGCCTAATTGAGGCAAAGGTTGAGCGGTGGGTAGGCGACTTCAAGTTCGTGACACTTTGAAGCCGCTAGCCCTGCTCAAGATTCGACGGCCACCCTCCCCCGCACCCCGTCCGCCATCCCCGTCATTCGGTTCGCCGCAGCATGCCCGATCAGCATAAAGGCATGCGTCGCATTCGACCAGTAGACGACATTCATTCCCTTGCGGTTTTCAAGGTCCGGCGCCTTCGGCCCCGCGTCGGATTTCACGATGCAGAGCGCCATCGGCCCAGTCTCGGGATCGAGATAGGCGATCTGGGCGAGCGGCTTGCCGTCATATTGCAGCAGCAGGGCGCGTTTGAAATCGACCCCTGTGAGCGAAACGGCTTCCGGAGAGAGCGACAGGCCAAGCTTCTCGTCAAGACTGGCGAGCTGGGCGGCCTGGTCCTGCCTGCCGGGCACGGGGCCTGCAAGCGTTTCGGCGGTATAGAGCGAGATATAATCGGCGACCACGGCGCGCCATTCGCTGTTTTCGTCCTTTGCCGAAAAACCACTGCCGATGCCGATGACGGCGCGGTCAATGGCGATGCCGGCCACAAGCGAGGCGGCGAGCGCACCCAGGAAGCGGCGGCGCGTGGCAGCGGGCGCAGAGGCGGACCTCGCGCCGTCATGCGCAGGAATGGCGGCGAGCATCGCCTCCAGTTTTTCGCGCGGGGCTTCGGTGAGCAGCGGAGCAAAAGCCGGCTCGAACGGCAGGCTGGCGCGGGCCAGGAAATCCAATCGTTTGGCGACGCTCTCATCTTCCTTGACGATGGCTTCGATGCGGGCTCTCTCTTCCGTCGTCAGCTCGCCGTCGATGAAGGCTGTGAGATCCTCGTCGGAGGGAATGGTGTGTTTCGTGCTCATGGGCGTCCCCCTGCCGGTCCGGCGCCGGAGAGCCTGGCGCGGGCGGCCGCCAGCCGGCTCATCACGGTCCCGATCGGAATATCCAATATGCCTGCAACCTCGCGATAGGATAGTCCTTCTACGTAGGCGAGGAAAACCGCCGTGCGTTGCGCCTCGGGCAACGCATTTACCTGCTTCAGCACCTGCCCCGCCATCACATGCGTTTCAGTCTCGTGCGCGCCGTCGAAGGTCAGCGCCTCGCCGGCGTCGACGAAACCCTGGCCCTGGCGCACCCGGCGCGAGCGGATCTCGTTCAGCCAGATCGAATGCAGGATCGAAAACAGCCAGCGGTCGAGCCGGGTGCCGGGAACGAACTGGCCGGCGCGCTCGAGCGCGCGAAGGCAGGTCGCCTGCGCCAGATCGTCGGCGACATCACGCTGATGCGAGAGAACGAGACCATAACGCCAGAGCCTGGCCAGGTTTTCCGTCAGACCGCTCCTGATATCCGCTTCGCTCGCGATGACCGCCTCCGCCAATCCTGCATCCCTTGGAACCGCCTGATGAACAGGCGATTCCATTCTCGCGCGACTATAGGCAGGAATTGTAGCGTGCGCGACCGACATTCGGATATCCTTTCCCGGCTCCATTCCCGCTGGTGGCCTAAGCTCAGATCTTCGATGGGTCGAGGATGACAGCGTTCAGATCCTGATATTCCTCGCAAGCCGTGCCGCAGATCGTCTTGATCGTGTTCAATTGCTCCTTTGCGAGATCGAGCCGGCCCTTGATGACATAGGCTTCGCCGAGATATTCACGGACCTTGGCGTATTGCGGATCCATTTTCACCGATTGCAGGTAGTAGGAGATGCCTTCGTCGGTGCGCCCGAGCTTGCGGGTGGCGTAACCGCGATAGTTCAGCACCTCGGCGCTGTTCTGGTCCTTGACGGTATCGAGCATGGCAAGCGCCTCTTCATAACGGCCGGCCTTGGCCAGCGAATAGGCATAGTCGGTACGGTTCTCGTCCGAGACATTGGCGCTCTGCTGCTTGACGCATTTCTTGGTCTTCTGATCGTAGATCTCGCCCTTCTTGCAGGTCGGCATCGTGCTGTTGTCGTTGCCGACAGCAAAGACCGGGCCGGAGAAGAGCGAAGCGGCAAGGCAGCCGCCAAGAAGGACGGACGCGATACGGGCTGTCATGATCGTCATGGAAAAACTCCTCGAAAGTGACGTTGCGGGGAGAGAACACCGCTGCCCTGGGCTTTATTCGCCGGCCTCTCTATTTTCTCCATCACTGCTTCGTGAAGTCCAAAGCCGAATAAATCATCGGGACCGGGTGTTTTCAGCATTGCGCCGGAACGACAAGGAGAATTCCGTGACCGATACCGTCAGTCTCGTCAGCCTCGCCACCGCCACGCCCGAACATATCATCTTCCAAAACCAGGCGGCCGAAGCCTCGGCCCGGCTGTTTGCCGACCGCTACGAGGATTTCCATCATCTAGCCCGCGTCTTCGACAGCGCCGGTATCAACAAGCGCCATGCCGCGCGGCCGCTTGCCTGGTTCGACGAAACGCATGGCTGGCAGGACCGCATGCAGGCCTACGGAGAGGTGGCAGGCGCCCTTTTCGTCGAGGCGGCCAGCGCGGCGCTTCGCCGGGCCGATCTCGGAGCCTGTCATGTCGACTGTATCGTCACGGTCTCTTCCACCGGTTTTACGACGCCGAGCCTTGATGCGCAGCTTGCCCGCCGCATGGGCTTCAGGGCCGATATCGAGCGGGTGCCGGTCTTCGGGCTCGGCTGCGCCGCCGGCGTCTCGGGCTTTGCCATCGCGGCGCGGCTGGCACGGAGCCGGCCGGGCGCCGTCGTGCTTTTCGTCTCGATCGAGCTTTGCACGCTCGCCTTCCGGCTGGACGAGCTGACGCGGCCAAACATCATCGCGACAGCGCTGTTCGGCGACGGCGCGGCCGCCTGCGTGCTCCGCGCCGGCGAAGGCGGACTGGCCCAGGTGGAATCAACAGGCGAGCACCTCTTCCCGGATACGCTCGATATCATGGGCTGGAAGATCGACGATGGCGGCTTCGGCATCGTGCTGGCGCAATCATTGCCGCCCTTCGCCGAACGGGAACTCGCCCCTGCTGTGGCGGCCATTCTGGAGCGCAACGGGCTGAGACCAGCAGATATCGACCGCTTCATCTGCCATCCCGGCGGTATGAAGGTGCTGGCCGCGATGGAGAGCGCGCTTTCACTGACACCTGGCACGCTCGATCACGAACGGGCGGTGCTTGCCGAATATGGCAACATGTCGTCGCCGACCGTGCTGTTCGTGCTGGAGCGGGCAATCCGCGCCGGGCTGCCGGACCGGGCGGCGATGGTCGCCATGGGACCGGGTTTTTCGGCAAGCTGTGTGACGCTGCGGAGGGCGGCGTGATGTGGCCGTCGATCGCGCTCTTGACATTCGTGACGCTGCAGCGGTTGGGCGAGCTCATGCTCGCCCGGCGCAACACCGCCGCCCTTCTCGCCAGAGGCGGCAGGGAGGTCGCCGCGGAGCATTATCCCGTCATGGTGGCGCTGCATGCCGCCTGGATCATCGGCCTTTGGCTGCTGGTGCCGGGCAAGCAGGTTCAACCCTTCTGGTTTTTGCTGTTCATCGGCCTACAGGCGCTGCGGCTCTGGGTGCTGGCAACGCTGAAGGACCGCTGGACGACACGCATCATCGTCCTGCCCGGCGCGCCGCTGGTGAAATCGGGACCCTATCGCCTCCTCCGGCATCCGAACTATGCGATCGTCATCGGCGAGATTGCCGCTCTTCCCTTTGCCTTCGGCCTGCCCGCCTATGCGATCGTCTTCTCGCTTTTCAATGCCGCCATCCTGCATGTGCGCGTAAAGGCCGAAAATGCCGCACTGGAAAGCGCAATGATTTTGAAATAAATGTGATTTTCGTTTGCGCCGCGGGGTCGGCGGAGGCATTTTCAACCTATGACAATGCGGAATGCAGCGGAATGACGAACGCAATCGTGCTCGGCGCCGGTATCGTCGGGGTGTCCACGGCAATTCATCTTCAGCGGCGCGGCCGGCAGGTGACGTTGATCGACCGCAAGGATCCGGGCAGCGAAACCTCCTTCGGCAATGCCGGCCTGATCCAGCGCGAAGGGGTTGCGCCTTACGGCTTCCCCCAGCAGCTCGGCCTGCTGCTGCGTTATGCGCTCAACAACGAAATCGATGCCCATTATCATCTCAGGGCGCTGCCGAGCCAGCTCGCCTTTCTCGCCCGCTACTGGTGGAATTCGAATGCCCGGCGCCACGCGGTCATCACACGGGCTTATGCACCGCTGATCGAAAACTCGGTTGCCGAGCACAAGGACCTGATCGAGGCCTCGCAGGCACAGGCGCTGATCCGCAAGGACGGTTGGATAAAAATCTTCCGGACGGAGGCGATGCGCGACGAGGCCCTCGCCGAGGCCGCGATTTGGCAGAGCGAATTCGGCGTGACCTATGACAGCCTGACGTCGGCCGATATCGCCCGCATGGAACCCGATATTACCGTCCCTTTTGCCGGCGGTATCCGCTGGCGCGATCCCTGGTCGGTGCTCGATCCGCATGCGCTGACAGCAGCCTACCGCCGCTATTTCGAAAGCCTCGGCGGACGCTTCGTCACGGGCGACGCCGCTTCGCTCGGCCAGTTCGGCAGTGGCTGGAAGATCATGACCAGCGAGGGCCCGCTCGAAGCGGAGGACGCGGTCCTGGCGCTCGGCCCCTGGGCAGCCGTCGCGACGCGCCGGCTCGGCTATTCCTTTCCCCTCGGCGTCAAGCGCGGCTATCACATGCATTATGCCGCCAAGGGCAATGCCATGCTCAACAACTGGATCCTCGATGCCGAACGCGGTTATTTGCTGGCACCGATGAACCGCGGCATCCGCCTGACGACCGGGGCGGAGTTCGCAAGGCTTGACGCACCGAAGACACCGGTGCAGCTCGACCGGGCCGAAGCCGTAGCGCGTAGCATTTTTCCTCTCGGAGGAAGGCTCGATTCCGAACCATGGATGGGTGCGCGCCCCTGCACATCAGACATGATGCCCGTCATCGGCAAGGCGCCGCGCCATCAGGGCCTATGGTTCGCCTTCGGACACGCCCATCATGGGCTGACGCTCGGGCCGGTGACCGGCCGCGTGCTTGCGGAACTCATCACCGGCGAGACGCCGTTCATCGATATTTCGGCTTACTCGCCGCAGCGCTTCAGGCCATAACACCCAGGCTGGAGAGACCCCTGAGGGCCGTTGCCGCAATGCCTTCGATGGTGTCGCCGATATCGACGGTGACGATACCGGGTTCGCCTGTCGGCACCTCGAGTGTCGCCAGCTGACTTTCGAGCAGCGAAACCGGCATGAAATGCCCCTTGCGCTCGCCCATGCGCTTGGTCAGCAGCGCCTTCGATCCTTCGAGGTAGACGAAGAGCAGATTGCCGCCGGCAGCAGCCCTCAGCCTGTCACGATAGATGCGCTTCAGCGCCGAACAGGAGACGATGATGCCTTCTCCTTTGTCCAGGGAAGCCTGCATGCGTTTGCCGATCAGTTCGAGCCACGGCATCCGGTCCTCATCAGTCAACGGAATGCCCTTCGACATCTTCTCCACATTGGAAGCCGGATGAAGCGCATCACCTTCAACGAAGTGGAGGTGCAAGGCCTCAGCGAGTTTCTCGCCGACCGAGGACTTACCGCAGCCGCTGACCCCCATGACGATGATCGCATGGGGTTTGTTGATCCGATCGTCCTGCATGTTTCCTCTCAAACGGCGGCTTCCGCTCAGTCGAGCGGGAAATGACAGGCATATTGTTGTGCGCCTTCTCCACTTAATTCGGGAGAAACCTGGCGACAATAGTCCTGCGCCTTCCAGCAACGCGGGTTGAAGTGGCAGCCGGACGGCGGCTTCAGCGGCGACGGCAGTTCGCCCTGCAGCCGGATGCGGGTCTTCTCGCGCTCGGGGTCGGCGATCGGGGTCGCCGACAGCAGGGCGGCCGTATAGGGATGGCGCGGCCGGGCGAAGACTTCGGCGGCGGGACCGGTTTCGATCGGGCGACCCAGATACATCACCATTATCTCGTCGGCGATGTGGTGGACCACCGAGAGGCCGTGCGAGATGAAGAGGTAAGCAAGGCCCATCTCCTTCTGCAGGTCCAGAAGCAAGTTCAGCACCTGCGCCTGGATCGACAGATCAAGGGCCGAAACTGGCTCGTCGAGCACCAGAACCTTCGGCCGCAGCATCAACGCGCGGGCAATGGCGATGCGCTGGCGCTGGCCGCCGGAGAACATATGAGGGTAGCGGCCGTGATGCTCCGGGCGCAGGCCGACACGGGCCATCATCTCCTCCACCTTGCGGCGGCGGGCGCTGGCATCGAGATCGGTATTGATCTTCAGCGGTTCTTCCAGGATCGCACCGACCTTCTGGCGCGGATTGAGCGAACCGTAGGGATTCTGGAAGACGATCTGCACCTGGCTGCGCAGGCTGCGGTCGCCGACACGCGCGGGCCTGCCGTCGATCAGCAACTCGCCGGCCGTCGGATCTTCGATCATCGTGACCAGACGGGCAAGTGTCGACTTGCCGCAGCCGGATTCGCCGATGACGGCAAGGGTCTTGCCGGAATGGAGGCTGAAGCTGACGCCGTTCAGCGCCTTGACCGTGGCGTCGGCTTTGAAGAGACCGCGGTTAACGGTGTAGAAACGGGCGAGATCCCTGCCCTCGAGAACAGCGCCCGTCATACCAGGTCTCCTGCAGTTTCAACGCGCATGACACCGGGATGGCCCAGCGGCTTGCCGTCCTTCAGTGGATAGTTGCACAGCGCCCGTCCGAGTTCAGGCCCCTGGCGCACGACGCCGCGTTCGCATTCGACCGTGGCATAGCCGCAGCGAGGAGCGAACAGACAGCCCGTCGGGCGGCCATGCTGGCCGGGAACGACGCCGGCGATCGATGGAAGGCGCTGGCCGACTTCGGCGCGCTCCGGCAAGGCGGCAAGCAGGGCTGCCGTATAGGGGTGGTGTGGATCTCGGAACAGCGCCGTGACCGGCTGCTCCTCGACCTTCTGACCGGCATATTGCACCTGCACGCGCTCGGCGGTTTCGGCGACGACACCCATGTCGTGGGTGATCAGCACCAGCGCCATGCCCTGCTCCTTCTGCAGGCGCACGAGTAGATCGAGGATCTGCGCCTGGATCGTCACGTCGAGTGCGGTCGTCGGCTCGTCGGCGATCAGGAGCTTCGGATTGCAGGCGAGCGCCATGGCGATCATGACGCGCTGGCTCATGCCGCCCGACATCTGATGCGGGAAGTTCGACAGGCGATCTTCCGGCGCCGGAATGCCGACGAGGCTCAGGAGTTCGATCGACCGTTCGCGGCGCTCCTTCCGGTTGAGACCCATATGGACGCGCAGGGTCTCGCCCAGCTGGAAACCGACGGTGAAGCACGGGTTCAGGCTCGACATCGGCTCCTGGAAGATCATCGCCATCTCCTTGCCGACGATCCGGCGGCGCTGGCGGCCGGAGATGCCGCGCAGATCCTTGCCATCGAACTGCATGCGGTCGGCGGTGATCCTCGCCGTCCACGGCAGCAGCCCCATCAGGGCCAGCATGGCGACGGATTTGCCGGAGCCGGATTCACCGACGACAGAGAGGATCTCACCCTTGTCGCAGGTGAGCGACACGCCGTCGACGGCGCGGAAAAGACCGGAGGACGTCTGGAATTCGACAGTCAGATTTTCGATTTCGAGGAGCGGCATCACGACCTCTTCAGTTTGGGGTCAAGCGCATCGCGCAGGCCGTCACCCATCAGGTTGATGGCGAGAACGGTGATGAGGATGGCAAGACCCGGAAATGTCACGACCCACCAGGCACGCGAGATGAATTCGCGGGACTCGGCGAGCATGGTGCCCCATTCGGGTGTCGGCGGCTGAGCGCCCATACCGAGAAAGCCGAGGGCGGCGGCATCGAGAATCGCCGCCGAGAAGGCAAGCGTCGCCTGAACGATCAGCGGCCCGAGACAGTTCGGAAGGATCGTCTTGAACATCAAGCGGAGCGTGCCCGCGCCGGCGACGCGCGAGGCGATCACATATTCCTTCTCACGCTCGGAAATGACCGAGGCTCGGGTCAACCGCACGAAATGCGGCTGGTTAACCAGCGAAATCGCGATCATCGCATTGGTAAGGCCGGGACCGAGGACGGCCACCAGCACGAGCGCGAGCAGCAGCGACGGAAAGGCCAGGATAATGTCCATCAGGCGCATGATGGCGGTATCGATCCGGCCGCGGAAATAGCCGGCGACGAGGCCGATCAGGACACCACATATGACCGAAAGCGTGACGACGACGACGCCGATGAAGAGCGAGAAGCGCGCGCCATAGATCAGGCGCGAGAGGATATCGCGGCCGACGGCATCCGTTCCGAGCGGAAAGGAGGCGTGGCCTCCTTCCATCCAGGCCGGCACTGCCAAGAGCACTTCACGATTCTGCTCGTTCGGCGCATGCGGCGCAAAGACCGGTGCAAAGATCGCAACGACGAGGATGATGACAAAAACAACGAGGCCGATGACGGCGCCCTTGTTGCGGGAAAAATAATGCCAGAATTCCGCAAGAGCGGATGGCTGGCCGGTTTTGACGGTGACCGTGCTCATGGACCGCTCCTAGTGACGAATGCGCGGATTGATGAAGCCGTAGAGGACGTCAACAATCAGATTCACCAGCATGATGACGCCGGCGATCAGGAGAAGGCCGCCCTGGACCACCGCGTAATCACGCTTGAACACCGAATCGACCATCCATTTGCCGATGCCCGGCCAGGAGAAGATCGTCTCGGTGAGGATGGCGCCTGCAAGAAGGACACCGATCTGCAGGCCAATCGTGGTGATGACGGGGATCATTGCATTGCGCAGTGCATGCACGCCGACGACGCGCAGCGGCTTCAAACCTTTCGAGCGTGCGGTGCGGACATAGTCCTCGCCGAGAACCTCGAGCATGGCCGAGCGCGTCTGGCGGGCGATGACGGCGAGCGGGATGGTCGCCAGCACGATGGTCGGCAGAATGAGATAGCTGACGGCCGAAGCAAAGGCCCCTTTCTGACCTGACAGCAGGCTGTCGATCAGCATGAAGCCGGTCACCGGCTTGAAGAAATACATCAGCGAAATGCGGCCCGATACCGGGGTCCAGCCGAGATAGCCGGAGAAGAAGATGATGAGCAGCAGACCCCACCAGAAAATCGGCATGGAATAGCCGATCAGGGCCACACCCATTACGCTCTGGTCGAACCACGTGCCTCGCTTGACGGCGGCAAAGACGCCGGCGGGCACGCCAAGACAGACGGCGAGGATGATGGCGCATAGGGAAAGTTCCAGTGTTGCCGGAAACAGCGTCAGGAATTCGCCGAGGACGGGCCGCTTGGTGACGATCGAGGTGCCGAGATCGCCCTGCAGCACTTTTCCGAGATAGTCGAAATACTGCATATACATGGGCCGGTCGAAACCCAGATCGTGCATGATCTGGGCGTGCCGCTCCGGCGCCATCACGCGTTCGCCCGAGAGCAGCATGACGGGATCTCCGGGCAGCAGGCGGATGAACGAGAATGCAATCAGGGAAACGCCGAGAAATGTCGGGATCAGCACCGCAAGGCGGCCGATAAAAAAACGCAACATGGCAGATGTCCAATAGTTTCCGGCGGTCAGGAGGTCCTGACCGCCGGCTGCGCCCAGCTATGCCGGGCATTCTTACATTATTCTTGTTATTCGGATACGTCGACGCCGTCGAAACGGTGAATGCCGAGCGGGTCCATCTTGAAGCCCGAGACCTTCTTGCTCATCGGAACGAAGACGAGCGAATGGTCGAGGGTTGCCCAGGGGGCTTCCTTCTTGAAGATCAGCTGCGCCTGCTCATAGGCCTTTGTGCGCTCGCCGACATCGGCCGTCAGCTTCGCCTTGGTCATGAGGTCGTCGTATTCCTTGTTGCACCACTGAGCGCGGTTGTTGCCGCCGACGGCATCGCAGCCGAGCAGCGTATCCATGAAGTTGTCGGGGTCGCCATTGTCGCCGGTCCAGCCGAGAATGACGGCGCCGTCGCGCTTCACGTCTGAGGAGAGCTTCAGATACTCGGCCCATTCATGCGTGACGATCTCGACCTTGACGCCGATCTTCGCGAAGTCGGCCTGGATCAGTTCGGCAGCGCGGCGGGCATTCAGCATGTAGGGCCGCGACACCGGCATCGCCCAGACCTTCATGCTGAGATCCTTGACGCCGGCCTCGGCCAGAGCCTTCTTGGCTGCGTCCGGATCGTACTTCTCGTCCTGAACGGCGTCGTTATAAGACCACATGGTCGGCGGGATCGGGTTCTTGGCAACGGTGGCCGCACCCTGGAAGACCGCGTCGACGATCGCCTGCTTGTTGATCGCCGAATTCAGTGCGCGGCGGACTTCCGGCTTGTCGAAGGGCGCCATCTGCGTGTTGTAGGCAAGGTAGCTGACGTTGAGGCCGGGCTGCTCCAGGACGGTCAGATTTTCATCCTTCTTCAGTTCGGGAACATCGGCGGCATTCGGATAAGGGATCAGGTGGCATTCGCCGGCCTTCAGCTTCTGAGCGCGCACGGCAGCGTCAGAAGTGATGGCGAAAACCAGATCGTCGATCTTTTCCTTGCCCTTGAAATAGGTTTCGTTCGCTTTGTAGCGGATGACGGCATCCGGCTGATAGGCGACGAAGGTGTAGGGGCCGGTGCCGAGCGGCTGCTGGTTCAGCTGCGCCATCTTGCCGTCGGCGGCAAGCTTGTCGGCATATTCCTTGGACATGATGGAAGCGAAGTCCATGGCGAGGTCGGCCAGGAACGGCGCTTCGGGATGGTTGAGCGTGAACTTTACCGTAAGGTCATCGACCTTCTCGACCGACTTGATCAGTTCCGGGAAGCCCATGCCGGCGGCGTATTCGTAAGAACCGCCCTCGACATACTTGTTCCACGGATTGTCGGACTTCAGCTGGCGCTCGAAGGAGAACACGACGTCGTCAGCGTTGAAATCGCGCGTCGGCGTGAAGAAGTCGGTGGTCTGGAACTTGACGCCGGGATGAAGCTTGAAGGTGTATTCCTTGCCGTCGTCCGAAACGCTCCAGCTGTCGGCCAAACCAGGTTCGATCTCGGTGCCGCCATGCTTGAATTCGACGAGGCGGCTGTAGACGGTGCGCGAGGACGCGTCGAAGGTCGTGCCTGCGGTATAGAGGCTCGGGTCAAAGCCTTCCGGCGAACCCTCGGAGCAATAAACAAGGGTCTTGGACCAGGCGGACGTCGCCATGACCGAAATCAGGGCCGTCGCTGCCAGCATGACAGAGATCTTTTTCATAATATTGTTTCCCGGTTGTTCTTTTTTGATGTCTGGAGACCCGTAGGCATCCCGATCGACGGTCGATGGAACGACATTTATCTACTGAAAGCAACGGCCTACGGAGAAAATTTTTCCAGCTGGACAATTTTAGAAATTTTTGGTCAAAAATCAGCCTTATTCGGAAATATTCAGACAAAAACGTCCGGGATTTCGTCGCATTTTGGATAATTGCGCCCTCTCAGCAGCGCATGTTGGACATTTCAGCACCCTTATGTGCAAGCGGATGGCCCAAACAAAAACCGCGATCGCCGAGCAACCGCGGTTTCATAAGTCAGACGTGTTTCTTGAAATCAGGCGGCGGGGGCAACAGCCGCCGGCTTGCGGTAGTGCTGCTCGCCGGTAATTCCCAGCAGGAAATTGATCTGAGGACGGGCCTTGACGAGGTCGTCGATCGAATATTCCGAGAGCACGGCGAAGAACGCGTTCAGCGCCTTGCGCAGTGCCGAGTTCAAGCCACAGCTGTCGACCAGCGGGCATTCGACCATGCCGTCGTCTTCGAAGCATTCGGCCATGGCGAAACTATCTTCCGTCACCCGCACGACATCGAAGAGTGTGATCTCAGCCGCCGGTTTTCCCAGGCGCACGCCGCCGTTTCTGCCGCGCACGGTTTCGACCAGACCCGCCTTATTCAACGGCTGCAGGATCTTGAAAAGAAAGAGTTCGGAAACCCCGTAGGCCTTAGCAATTTCCGGAATCCGGCTCAGCTGCCCTTCGTTGGCAGCACAATACATCAACATGCGAACCGCATAGTTGGTCTGCTTCGTCAACCGCATGCCGATCTCCTGACTCGTGCCTGTTCAGATGTATATAGGCGGTTTGGCAGTTTTGAACAATTCCAAAATATGAAATTCGTATTCAGCTTATGAGGCCATTTGCCGGGACATCAATCCTGCTCCGCGATCGTCTGGTTATAGTCCAAAATGGCCTGCCAACGCTCAAATGAAACGGGGGCCCGAAGGCCCCCGCATTGTAGTTCGACCTGTCGCGCAGATCACTTCATGGTCGGCATGACGAACTCGGCGCCGCTCTTGATGCCGGAGGGCCAGCGCGCGGTGACCGTCTTTGTCTTCGTCCAGAACTTGATCGAATCCGTGCCGTGCTGGTTGAGGTCGCCGAAGCTTGAGGCCTTCCAGCCGCCGAAGGAGTGGTAGGCGAGCGGAACCGGGATCGGAACGTTGATGCCGATCATGCCGATATTGATGCGTGAGGCAAAATCGCGGGCAGCGTCGCCGTCGCGGGTATAGATCGCGACGCCGTTGCCATATTCGTGCTTCATCGGCAGCGACAGCGCTTCCTCATAGTTTTGGGCGCGAACGACGGAAAGGACAGGTCCGAAGATCTCGGTCTTGTAGATGTCCATCTCAGGCGTGACGTGGTCGAACAGGCAGCCGCCGACGAAATAACCGTCTTCATAGCCCTGGAGCTTGAAGTCGCGGCCATCGACCACGAGCTTGGCGCCTTCCTCGACGCCACGGTCGATGAGGCCGCGAACGCGGTTATAGGCTTCCTTGGTGACGAGCGGGCCCATGTCGGCCTTGTCGTCGGTATAGGGGCCGATGCGCAGCGATTCGATCTTCGGCGTCAGCTTCTCGACGAGGCGGTTGGCGGTTTCTTCGCCGACTGGAACGGCAACCGAGATCGCCATGCAGCGCTCGCCGGCCGAACCATAGCCTGCGCCCATCAGCGCGTTGACGGCCTGATCCATATCGGCATCCGGCATGATGATCATGTGGTTCTTGGCGCCGCCGAAGCACTGGGCACGCTTGCCGTTCATGGCTGCCGTGCCGTAGACGTAGCGGGCGATCGGCGTGGAGCCGACGAAGGAAACGGCGCCGATATCGGGATCGGTGAGGATCGCGTCGACGGCGCCCTTGTCGCCGTTGACGACGTTGAGGATGCCGGCCGGCAGACCGGCTTCGATCATCAGTTCGGCAAGACGGATCGGCAGGGAGGGATCGCGCTCGGAGGGCTTCAGGATGAAGGCATTGCCGCAGGCGATCGCCGGCGCGAACATCCACATCGGGATCATGCCGGGGAAATTGAAGGGAGTGATGCCGGCGCCGATTCCGACCGGCTGGCGGATCGAATACATGTCGATCGCCGGACCCGCGCCCTCGGTGAACTCACCCTTGGCGAGATGCGGGATGCCGCATACGAATTCGCAGACTTCGAGGCCACGAACGACGTCGCCCTTGGCATCCTCGATCGTCTTGCCGTGTTCTTTCGAAATCAATTCGGCAAGTTCGTCCATATGCTTGTTCAGGAGCTCGACGAATTTGAAGAAGACGCGAGCGCGGCGCTGCGGGTTGGTGGCAGCCCATTTCGGCTGTGCGGCCTTGGCGTTCTCGACGGCGGCGCGAAGCTCCTCCACGCTGGCGAGGGCGACGGTCGCCTGCACTTCGCCGGTCGCCGGATTGTAGACGTTGCTGACGCGGCCGCTGGTGCCGGCGACCTGCTTGCCGCCGATGAAATGTCCGATCTCACGCATGGATGTTCCTCCTGTTTGGATGGGCCTATAATCGCACTTCAATTTGCACAAATCAACGCGTTGATATAAGCAACCGTTGTGCGCATTTTATAGTTCCGGGCAGGCGCTGCTTGCTCCCAAACTTGGCCCGGCCTGCGGACAAGTCAAACTCAGGAAGGGTCGGTCGATGAGCCAAAATCCTGTCGTGCGAATGGCGGAGCTGGAGATCGCCGCCGAGAGGCTCGACGACTATCGGACGTTGCTTGCGGAGGAAATCGAGGCTTCGGTCGCGCTGGAAGACGGCGTCCTTTCGCTCAGCGCCGTTTCCATGCGCCAGGTTCCAAACCGCGTTCGCATTCTCGAAGTTTACGCCGACCAAAAGGCCTATGAGGCCCATCTGCGGACACCGCATTTCCTCAAATACAAAAAGGAGACGGCCGGCATGGTGACGTCGCTGACGCTTATCGACGTCGATCCGATTGCAATGCGGGCCAAGTGATGAACTGGGATGACGTTCGCATTTTCCTGGCCGTCGCCCGAACCGGACAGATCCTTGCCGCTTCGAAGCGCCTGGGGCTCAACCACGCCACGCTTTCGCGCCGGCTGACGTCGCTCGAAGACGCGCTGAAGACGCGGCTCTTCGTGCGCCGCACGAACGGCTGCGAGCTGACGGCCGAAGGCGGCATTTTCCTTAACGCCGCCGAGCGGATGGAAACCGAAATGCTCGCGGCGCAGGCCAATCTCGGCCACACCGACACGGCGATCGCCGGGACGGTGCGCGTCGGCGCGCCCGATGGTTTCGGCGTCTCCTTTCTTGCACCGCGCATGGGCAGGCTGATCGAGCGCCACCCAGCGCTGAAGATCCAGCTCGTGCCCGTGCCGCGCTCCTTCTCGCTGTCGCAGCGTGAGGCCGATATCGCCATCACGCTGGAACGTCCCGAACAGGGCCGGCTCGTCTCCTCCAAGCTGACGGACTATACACTTGGTCTCTATGCCTCACGCGACTACCTCGGCTCAAACGGAAGACCCGGCGATGTGGAGGCACTGAAGGCGCATCCGCGCATCGGCTATGTCGAGGATCTGATCTTCACCGCCTCGCTGAATTTCTCCGGCGAGGTAATGCGCAGCTGGGACGCCGGCTTCGAAATTTCGACGGCGATCGGCCAGACGGAGGCGGTGCGATCAGGCGCCGGCATCGGCATCCTGCATGATTATATCGCCCGGCAATATCCGGAACTGCAGCGCATCCTGCCTGACATTTCGATCCGGCGCGCCTATTGGACAACCTATCACGAAACGGCTCGCGACCTCGTGCGCGTCCGCAGCGTCGTCGATTTCCTGCAGGAACTCGTCGGCGCCGAGCGCCACATCTTCCTTTAAGTCGCCGAAACGTGCTTGGCCGGCTCGTCGTTTTCATCGGGATTGGGGACCGGCGCTTCATCGGGAAGTCGGTCCGGCTCCGGCTCGGTGATCGGCGGCACCGGCTTCCAGCCGGGTGCCGGCATTGGCGGCTGATCGGGAATGGGTTCGTTGGGCACGGACATGACCGCCTCCCTTTTATGTTTGCGATGTTCGTGGGACTATTTGTCCGACTTCAGCGTCTCGGCAGCTCGCATCGGCATGCTGTCGATAATGGCGAAGAGCTAGCCACTGATGATCGGCTCGCTGACCTTGAGTAGTCCGTCCTTGCCGACAAGGAAGGCGGCGAATTCACCCGTCTCCGGCGCATCGAGATCGCGGCGGATCACTTCGTCGTTGAGGCCATCGGCAGCGCCGAAAAGCGCCCGCACCTTGCCGCCCGAGACCTTCAGCACCACCATGTCGCGCTCATCGAGCGGTCGGCCAGCAGCTGGTTTTCCTGGCGCGCCGCGCGGGCATTGTCCCTGTCGGCGAAAAGAATGAACACACGATTCTTCCACTGGAAAGCGGCCAGGCTTTCGATTGGCGAATAGGCGCCGTTCGTCTCGTCGATCTTGGTCGCGCCGTAGAGCAGGGTTTTCGACATGCGTATTCTCCCGTCACCTTGGAGAACGGTCCGAGATGGCACGGGTTCCATCCAGACGACGGGGATCTAATTTTCATTCTGATGGCGGGGCGGTTGTTACGGCTGAGTGGGATTTTGAACCTGTCGAGTTTCTTGAGCGGCCCCAGGCTAAGCTGCGGTGACAAATAAGTTTCGGAGGAGTAGATCAGTTCAACACTGCCTCTTGGAGGTCAGGCAGTAACATCCATGCTGTAGCGGATGCCCTCGGGCTGCCAGTTCGTTACCATCTCGGCCCAGGAAAGCAGAACGATATGGGTCTGGTCTGCGATCTCGTTTGGAGACTACCGGCCAAACAGGTGCTCGCCGATCGCGCTCACGATGCCGACAGCATGCATCAGATCCTCCTTCATCTGGGTGGTGAACCGCTCATTCCTCCGCGACGCCGCTGCAAGCATCAGCATCGCTTGCAAGCAGCGCTGGGGCGTCGAGAGAAACAATGGCGTCGCCTCGCCATACGCTATGACAAACTCGCAACCAATTTTGTCGGCTTCGTCTAGCCGGCTCATGCCTCATACTTTGGCCCGAATTAATGACATTTCAGCCTGAGGCATCCAAAATCCAATCGGTGCCGCCGCATCTAGACCTTCGAACCCCTGTCTGCTCTTATGCTTTAACAACATAATTTGGAGGCACAGTTGGCTAGCAATCTGTGGGATACTGAGCATGACATCATCTCCGGCGCGAATTCGTTGGCTTCGATAAACACTCTGTATTTGTTAATGGATAAGGGCCTTATTTCGAGGGAAGACGCCGCCGGTGTTCTCACTAAGACTGCTAATCAGGTTCGCGAAGGTTCCGAGGATGGGCCAGATTCGGAACTAGGCGAACAAGTAGCGCGAAGATTTGAGGCAATGGCTGCTTGGTGTTTAAGTTATAGCCCGAGCAGCTAATCGCGAAGGGGGTACTGCCGAATCCGATCACGCAATCTAACCGTGTTCTCAAAACGTGTGCGGCACATAGTCGACGCATTCGCCTCTTCTGGCTACAAGCTGACGCATGAACGATTCAAACGAACAGCACAAAAAAGACGACCGGCCAGCTAAGCCGCCGCTTCCTAACGGCGAGAAATTTTTCGATCCCTGGGAAGAAGAATTTCGACGAGCATACAAGTCGGACGACAAGACGTTCGAGTATTGAAGCGAAAAGGCGTGCAGGACCCCGTCACGGCCTCGCTACGGCAAGGTGCGCGGATCTGCAATTCAAATCCCGCGCGATCCTGCATCATCGCGGTGCGGCCATCGACGGTGGTTCATCTCGGCGCTGGGGGTCCTGGCCCGCATTGAAAACAGGCCTGGCCTGAATTCACCGTCAGGCTGGCTTTTTGACTCGCGTCCTTCGCTCGCATTACCAGCCTCAACTTTTCCTTTATTGAAGCGGATGCCCGGCGCAGTGTGGGCCGTCGGCCGAGTTTTACATGCTAGCCAAGGCCGTAAGTGAACAACATCTCGCCGTACTAGTCTAAGAGGCGATGCCGAAAATCTGAGCGAGCCCATCATTCCTAGTGCCAGCTTGCCCCTGCGACAATGGCCGTCCAGTCAGAGGTCAATCCCGCGGCCGCGGCCGCGATTGACAGTACGATTGCGCCGTTCAGCGAGGATCTGCTGACTGCTTTCGGTACGCACGGTTTGCTGCAGGACCTTCAGCCTCTCCTGCATCGCGACGAAGGCCTGGCGCTGCGCCTCTGGCAGGTGGTTGATGAGATTCTTGTCGCCACGGACGATGGCATTGCGGCCGAAGCGCTCGTCGAGCGCCTTGCTGACGGCGGCGAACTCCCGGCGGATGTTCGCGTCGAGTGGGGCGACCGATGCGTTTTGCCGATGGCTTTTGTTCCCCGCCCCCGTGGTCAGCCGTGTGAGCGCCTCTTCCGCCAGCTTCGACAGGCCCGGAATAGCAACCGCCATACGTTCCCGCTCTGCCTTGATGGCCTGTCGTTCTGCATCGAAGAGATTGGCATAGGCAGAGCCGAGAGAGCGCAGGCGCGCGGCTGCTTCCGGCACGGCCTGGGCCGCCTCCTTCCGCTCCCGGCCGGAAGCCAGCATCTTGTCCATCAGACGACCAGAGCCGCGTAACGCGCCGTAAGCGGCCGGATCATTGGTCACCGCAGCAGCGATACGCTCGGCAGCAAAGCCTTTGGCAAGCAGTTCCTCGATCTTGCCGACGGCTCCTGCCGGATCGCGCCAGATCGTCCTTGCCGCGTCCGCCAGTGCCGTACGCTGCTGACGGTAAAGGGGAGCCGAGAGAACCCGCGATTGCGCCTCGTCGTCGATCGGTATCTTGAACTCAGTGACAGCGGCAAGCATGGGCAGCACGCTCGCATCCTCCTTGCCTGATCCCTTGCCTTGCTCTTGGTCCGGAACGGCACTGGCTGCCGCGACGATCTTCGAGCGGTCCTGACGTTCGGCCAGATGCTGCGCCTCGGCAAATCGTTTGACGGCTTCAAACAGGTGGGTCAGCTTCTCGCGCTCGCCGACCATCAGATCGTTAGGCATGCGCTCGGCCATGTTGCGCTCGGCAACCGCATCCGCCTTTGCGGTGAAGGCACTCCAGCCGAAGCGGGCAGACAGCGCCTCGCTGACCGCCTTGATCTCTTGCACGACCGTGCGGTCCTTCGCGGCAAGGGCAAAGGCGGTCTTATAAGCATCGTCCCCGCCCC
Organism: Rhizobium atlanticum; assembly: GCF_030182485.1. Lineage (NCBI taxonomy): Bacteria > Pseudomonadati > Pseudomonadota > Alphaproteobacteria > Hyphomicrobiales > Rhizobiaceae > Rhizobium > Rhizobium atlanticum. The sequence goes on along the minus strand of NZ_JAQJCJ010000026.1, from coordinate 73 downwards.
TGTTGCGCACCGCCTCGATCTCCATGAGACGCGCCATGGCGCCTTCGGAGAGTGCCGGGACCGACAATGACAT
>NZ_JAQJCJ010000025.1:0-64001 GCF_030182485.1 Rhizobium atlanticum | reverse complement strand
TGGTCCCTGCTACACATCAAAGCCATTCGGCCAAGCTTGTCGCGACAACGGCCTCAAGCACGTTCGCACCAGACCATATACGCCTAAAACCAACGGAAAGGCCGAACGCTTCATCCAGACCGCCCTCAGAGAGTGGGCCTACGCCGTCGCCTATCCCAACTCGGACATGCGCGCCGCCGAACTGCCACGATGGCTTCATCGCTACAATTGGCACAGGCCTCACGGAAGTCTAAACTCAAAACCACCAATCACTAGGCTCGCTCTTACCCAGGACAACCTGTTGAGGCTCCACATCTAGTCGCTGCCGGAGAGGATTGAGTGCTAGGTCAGCGGGTCCACTGATCGAGGTTTTTCGCCAGACTCTGCTGTCGTGGGCCAGCAAGTCTTTTGGGGTGGGACGCACTGCCAACAGCTGCTTTTCCGGTGGTCAGCTGACCACAGCTACAACACTCTGAAAAGAAGCGACATTTTCGGGCGCTACTATGGACGGCGCATGACCCGCTCCTCGCGCCACCTCTCACAAGATCGGTTGTGTAGAGATAGGTACCGTCCTGTCGCCGCCATGGGTCGCGGGGTCTTGGCGGTCATTTTTGATCGTACATGACGTTCTAAGGGCATTGGTCATGGTTGCCCGGGTAGAATGGCCGACAGCCCTTCTATGCGGCTGGTGTAGTAAGGTCAGTTGATGCACGGAGCCGATTGAGCGGCTTCGTGTTCGAACGAACAATCGCGGTGTTTGTCACGACTGAAAGGAGACATTGCTTTGTAATCTTAACGGCGGTCTCCGCAGGATGCTTCAGGACGAAGACCTCCCAGGCTTCGAGGACAGTCGAAATTTGCTGGTCGTAAAACGAATGTTTGCAGATCTTCGGCCGTAATCATTCTTGTAGGAAATATAGCTGGCGGCGCGGACAAATGGCTCAATCAAATTGTCGAGCATCCTTGAAAGAACGCCGAAACGCGGACGGATTGTAAAAGAAACAAATACTGTCTGACTGAGTTCCGGCTCGCGCCCGAATTCGTCGTGCAGCCGAGACGGCTTTTTGGTAGCGAGGGGAGCGGCTGTCCTCTGCTTTTACCCGCGCCGCCGAGGGTCATGGCCCGCGCGCCTCTGCGGATCATAATCACCGCGGCTGAAGCCTTCAGCACGTTCCGGGGGAGGGGGCGAGCAGGCGGAGGAAGCCGGCTCCGCGGCGAGGATGTAGGCGCTGAGCTGAAACCGCGGAGCGATAGCGACTAGCGGTCCTGGCGCTACAGATCCCCAAAGGCCGGACCTGACGGCTATGCAGTCGAATAGCGACAAGAAAAGACTCTCTGCCATCGGGCGTCGGATGAACCATGCCCTCAACGGCGAATGAGGCCAAATCGGTGGGCTTCGTCCAGCAGGACCCGCACCGAGGACGGTTGCCAGTTCTTGCCGCTGCGCACAGGCCGTTCTCCCATCTGGTCCAGTTGCGCGGCAATGTCGCGCAGCGACAGGTTGGGATCGGCAATGGCAATTGCCGCCACCAGCTTCATCAGATAGTCTTCGGGAGCCCGGCGAGGGGATCGAGCAAGGAGTTCCTTCTCCGCGAGCTTTTCGCGTACCATGCGATGAACAGCGCGACGAAGGCGTTCGACGGTCCAGTCGTGGCCACGGCGATTGAGAACCCGCACGACATTGTCCCAACTGTGCTGCGGCCGGAGTTGACGCACCATCGGCAGCCACGTCTGCGCCGATGCAATGAGTTCATCGAGATAGAGCTTCTCCCGTGCCTGCGAGATTGCCTTGATCGCCTCCGGCCGTCGTTCTCGCAGACCGGGATTTCCAGGAAGCTTGCCGCGTGCCTTCGCCGCCTTAATGCCGGCTTTGGTACGCTCAGCGATTAGCGCCCGCTCGAGCTGCGCGACGGCGCCGAGGACCTGAAGGGAAAACATGCCCTGCGGGGTCGACGTATCGATTGGATCGCGGATCGACCGGAAATGCACGCCGCGGGCCTCGAGGTCCTCGATCACCGACAAGAGATGACTGACGGATCGGGCCAGTCGATCGAGGCGCACGACAATGAGGACGTCGCCGGCGCTAAGTTCAGCGAGTAATCGCGTCAGCACCGGTCGAGCCCGCGATGCTCCGGAACCATGCTCCTGATGGATCCGATCGCAGCCGGCTGCACGCAGCTCGTCCAACTGGGCATCGTGGACCTGTTCATCCGTCGACACCCGGGCATAACCGATCAGCCGCTTGGGAGATTGTTGGTTGTCAAATGTTTGTGGCTTTGCCATCGCGCTTGTAACGGCCCTGTCTCGAAGTAGTTTGTACAGATAAGGCATGCGTTAGAAATCGAACAGTTGCAAGCGTGTTTTAGGCATCAAATAGCGGCCCGCCAGACTCAAATCGCCGCCCGAGATAAGCAACGGAGCGTCCGCACTGACAAACCCGCGCCAGCGGGCTCCTGTGGCGGAAAGGCCGGAAAAACAACCGTTTTGGAGATGCCGCGAGAGCAGGGGCCCTCGGGAGGTCGCCGGCACATTATGCCGGAAGAAGGGTCGGGATTATGCGGGGCAACTGCGGCGGCCGAATTCTGTCTCGGGGAGTCCGGTCATCCCAGACGAAATCGGCCGAAAAGCCTGGAAAACCGCGCATTTCCTGCGATCCATGGTGACCGACACCCTAATTTGCGGCGTTATAGCAATCACTTCCGATAAGCGGTACTTATCGGTGGCGAGCCGCCACGGGCTCTTTTATAGCATGTGGGGAACCGCAGTGACCTTATAGCTTTCGTTTAAGACATCATTTACCATAATTTCAATGGCTTACGATCTCTCGAAAATCAGCCTGAGTGTCTTAATGCGGCCGGCTTTCGACGCTGTTGTCGCTCTGACGCGTCTGGACGAGCGCATTGAGCGCTCCGTGGTAGGATCAGGCTGGCTAGAACGCCAAAACTTTGCCGACGCCTGCGCCTCGCTGTGGATCGACGGAGAACTCGTCCATCTCGAAGACCTCGTCCTCCACGACGCCACCCGCGATATCCGCACCCCCACTCACGAACTGACCATCGCCCGCGACGTGCTGCGCACTCGCCGACGCATTTGCGGCCAGGCGCCTGACTGGGCGCTATCCGCCGAAGGTTTGCGGACGCTGAGGCAGACATCGGAAACCACGTCGGCCGCCGCGGGCGAGGCGGAGACGGCCGGAGTCATCAGGCCCAAGGCCCCGATCGAGCCAGAAGGGGAGGGTGATGATGGTGATGACGTCAAAGATCTGCCGGGCGTCGACTATGCTGCAATCGATGCGCTGCTCGCGCGCTCGGACGCCGCAATCGAACGAGCCAAAAAGCCCGGTCGGACCCCGGCCAATAACCGCGAGCGAGACCCTCTCGTCTATGATCTCGACTGGGACGAAGATGCTCGGCTCGACGAATGGCGCGGCGCGCTGCGCCAGGCCGAAAACTTGCCGGCCGTGCTGCAGGCGATCGTCGCCCTCGATGCCTGGAATGAGTTGTCGGTGCTGCAGCACGCGCCCTGGCTTGGCCGGCTGTTTGCCGCCTCGATCCTGCGCCAGGCCGGCATCACTACCGGCGCCCATCTTGCCGCCGTCAATCTCGGGCTCAAAACGATACCCGTCGATCGGCGCCGCAGTCGCGATCGGAAGACTCGACTGCTCGCGATTGCCCAGGGGCTGATCGCGGCCGCGGAGATTGGCATGAAAGAACATGACCGGTTGACGCTGGCGCGAAAAATGATGGAGCGAAAGCTGGAGGGACGCCGAACCTCTTCAAAATTGCCAGAACTGGTCGAGCTGGTCATGGCAAAACCGCTGGTCTCTGCCGGGATGGTTGCGAAGACGCTCGACGTCACACCGCAGGCGGCGCGGCGGATTGTTTTGGAGCTTGGCCTCAGGGAGATGACCGGGAGGGGGAGGTTTCGGGCATGGGGAGTGCACTAAGGTCTAAGGTCACCGGGCGATTGTTGGCATTCCGTGCAGGGTCGTGGGCCGCTAGTGTAAGCGACTGAGGCAAAGGGACGATGAGCGTGCGTCTAACAAAGGCAGACGTCATTGAGTGTTTCGAAAAGTGCGATAGATAGTATCGGCTAGCAAGCAAGGCTATCCTAGACCACTATGAACGCAACGACAAGGATTGCTACAAGCGCTGCACAATTGATGACCTGGTTGGGGCATCGAGCTTAAGCCGCTATCACGTTCTCGCTACCCCGCAGATCGTCAGGTACATATTCTTTCCCGGAACCAAAGGAATAGATCCGACTGATAAGTTTTCCGTCCCAGACGAACTTGAAGTGGTTGCCCTGAACGGCCCGATCTAGGACCTCACCCCGAAGTACGCAGACACAAAAGCCGGCACCTCGCTCTGGCGGCCTATAGAGCAGGCCGTCGAAACCGGCATCCATGATATGCCGACCGCGCTTGTATCTCGTGTCAATATCAAGGTCCGGATCCCAATCGCGACCATCAACGAAGCGGCCTTTCACGGTGCGCGACAATTCTCGCATCTCAAGTCCAATCGGTGCCTCGCTAGTGCGAGACAGGAACCTCTCTCGTTTCCAAATGGAAACAGAAAGGGCTGTCTGAATGTCGCTAAATAGTTCTAGCACCGGATTTTCGGGGCCGAAAAACCGCGAGCCCTCCGGGTTGTGATATGTGAATGGGGCATGATTCCAGTTCTGAAGAAGTGGGGCGTTATCATCAACAATCGTAGCTCCACCTCGGAGAATGCGCTCTCGGTCTTTCAGGCGCGGATTGGTTAGGGACTCAATCTCAGCCAGTTCCTTACTCCGACCATTCGCTACCCGCGCAAAAACATCAATCGTCGGAAATCGCGACGGAATGAGAGTAAAGAACGTTTGCTTGACGTCGATCACAGTGAAAGAGTTAGCCGCCACGCTGCGCGTCCACATATTGTCTGACACGGAATATATCCATCACTTGGCCGCCGCGCATAACGTCGAGAGCACTCTGCCCGCGGAAAAACTGGTTAGGTCTTCGGATCCAAGTGTCAGCAGCTCTGCTGTCCGGGAGTAGAATCTCAAGGGCCTTATGGATCGCGAGTAGGTGAGAGACTCGCTCGACGGTGTCTCTTGGAATTGAGCCTCCTTCTTTCTTCCACTTAAAGAAGGTCGATCGGCCAGGCGATCCCAGCAGGAGAAGTTGGTCTTCGGTTGAAAGCTCCCACAACTCCGCAAGTCCTTGAAATGCCTCCATGACTGCCGGAATCGATGATCGCCCTTCGGCCGCTGCGGCGACGGGTTCGATATTAGCCACGCATGAATCTCCCGAAAAGTCCCAATATGGACTTGTATTTCAAATAAGTCCCGATATAGATTAGTCCATATCGGGACTAGAATCGCAGTGTAGTCCACTGACGAATCACGATCAAGAGTCGCCGGAGAACGGAGCGCAGTTATGGTAAAAGACAACAAGAAATTCGAGTTCACTGTCGATGGCGCGATTTATAGCATCGGCGATAAAGTCATGGACGGCAGTCAGATTCGGGAGACCGCGGGCAAAGTGCCTGCGAGCGAGTTTGTCCTCATACAGATCGTTGAGAAATCCGGGCGCTCGATTGGCCTTGAGGATGAGGTGAAGTTCGCCCCGGGTGAAACTGCGGTATTCCGGACTTTCGAAAGCGATCGGGTTTACAACTTCACTGTTGACGAACGCGGTTGGGAGTGGGGCGAGGGAGCAATCGCTGCCGCCGATCTCTATCGTTACGCGGACATTGATGAGGACCGCGAACTGGTCCTCGATAGTGATGGTGACACAATCATCCCGGTCGATGGCAAAATCGATTTGAGCGGTAAGGGCGTCGAGCGCGTCCGTAGCCGCGAACCCAAAACCGTGACAATTAAAGTCAACGGGCGGCCGCGGACCGTTGAGAAGCGTCGCCATAGCTATCGCGAAATCGCCGCGATTGCTTACCCGAATCCCGACTTCGAAAACTTCAACTACACCACGACCTACCTTCATGGGGTCGGTGGTGCAGAGGGTGATCTCGTTGAGGGTGAATCTATCATGGTCAAGAATGGGATGGTGTTCAATGTCCGTCGATCTGATAAGTCGTGACCCGTTTCTGAAGCAACTCGAAGACGAAGGCTTCGAGCTTGAGGTGAGCAACGGTCATTTGATTGTCCGTAGCATTCCTTATGTGACGGTCGATGGCTCCTTGGCCCGCGGCGTCCTCACCTGTGCCCTTTCGCTTGAAGCGTCCTCTGGGTTGACCTCGACGCCGCAGGGCGATCACACCATGTATTTCGCAGGTGGGATGCCATGTCATCGCGATGGAAAGCCGATGAACAATATCGTCAACGGTGCCGTTCAGCAGCGCTTCGCTGATATTGATGTTAGCTATTATTTGTCGTCGAAGCCGGAGATCACTCATCGCTACGAGACTATCTACGACAAGGTAGTAGCTTACGAGGGATTGATCGGCGGTGCCGCGAGATCTTTGGACCGAACGGCTAACGCCAGGACGCATGCCCGCGGGTTGATCTCAAATGACGACAGTCCATTCGCAATTCCTGACTCTGCCTCGGCCCGATACCGTATAGGCGCGGTAAACCGAAAGCTTATGGGACGGGTCGCCATCATAGGCCTTGGCGGGACCGGGTCCTACCTGCTCGACCTTCTTGCCAAGACATGGGTCACGGAGATCCACCTGTATGACGGGGATCAGCTTCTTAATCACAATTTGTTCCGGTCGCCTGGCTCGCCTGAAAGGGAATTGCTCAAGGAGTTCCCTTTCAAGGTGAACTACTACACGCAGGTTTACGCGCGTATTCACAAGGGCATCGTTTCCCACCCGGTCCGCGTTACATATGGCAATGTTGACGAGCTCTCGGGCTTCGACTTCGTCTTTGTCTGCATCGATAAGGGCTCGTCGCGGCGCGAAATCGCTGAGGGACTGGTCCGGTTGGCGATCCCGTTTATCGACACCGGGATCGGCGTTGGCCTGGAGGATGGCAGGCTGGACGGATGCGCGAGGGCGACGTTCATCCGCCCAGGCACCGACTGGAGCGAGGTCGAGAGGCTGCTTCCCTTCGGCGATGACGTAGAAGATGACGATGTCTACCGAACGGATATCCAGATCGCGGCCATCAACTCGCTAAACGCAATCATGGCCATCATGCGCTGGCAGCGGTGGGCGGACTATTTTCGTGATGAGCGTAATGAGATGAATTCGGTTTACATGATCGAGGGGAACAATATCTCGAACAGGGCTGCGATATGACGCGGATTAAAAGGCTGAGAACAGTCTTCACAGCGGAGATACCTGAAACTCTCGACGACGGGGTTTTGTATGTTTCGCGGGAGTGTCGCGTCGCACTCCACAATTGCGCGTGCGGGTGCGGTGAGGAAGTATCGACGCCTCTGGTCGCGACCGAATACAAGTTAACTATGCACGGCGACAACGCATCGCTCTGGCCATCGATCGGCAATCACGACTTTGCCTGTGCTTCGCACTACGTCATCGATCAAGGGATGATAGTTTGGGCCAACAAGATGTCACGGGCTGCAATCGAGGCCGGCCGAGAGAAGGATCGGCTTCTTAAGCGACCGCCCGCGCCTTCCCCTATTGCAGAAACGATGGGACCAACAGCCGGAGGTCTATTTGGCTGGTTCAAGTCCATCTTCCGAAAGTTCTTCAACTGACAGGCGGCGGACGCAGGCGAACAAAGACCTGCGTCCTTCTGACATTTAGTGGCTTGCGGTGACGGGAAGGCGGAAAGTTCTCGCTCGGGCTACCCAATCGGTCCACCGTCGGGCTCCAGTGATAATGACTCGCGTCGAGAGCCGGCATAGTGCAATCTGGGGTAGGGGGAATCAGGGGTAGGACATGCATCTCATCTTCGGCTTGGCAGCAGATGGTCGAGTTTATCCCGACGCGCACGACGCATCCGGAAGTTTGGATGAGGATGTCGTTGGACCCTTGGGTCTGGTTCAGACGCTTGAAACCCAGCTAGGAATGCTTGCACCGAGCGTTTCGAAGGCGGTGCGCATTTCGACTTATCTCGCAAAGCTCCGTGCTTGCGGTGGCGATCGTTTCTGGGCCTCGTCATTTTCGAGGGATCCCTGGTCTACGGCCGCCACCCTCCTTGAGTGGCGCGATACGCTGGTGGGCGGTGGCTGGCACGGTACCGCGACCGGTAGCAATCGCCTAGACGATCTCGCTGCCGCAGAGGCAGTCGAGCCAACATTGCCGGCGGGCTTGGAAGATCGCGCCATAGCTTTGCTCGACGTCCTTAAGACAAGGCCTGGCCTAAGAATTCACCAACTCGGTTTGGCAGACCGGCGGGATCTTTTGCCGCCACTGTGGGCACGCATTGTTAAGGCTCTCGAATCCGTCGGGGTCACGATCTTCCAACACGAGCAGCCCGACCTGGCGGCAGAGGGCTCTGACCTGCGCATAGTGCAGAGGGTTCTATCAGGGGAGCCCGTCCAGCCACTGGCAGGCGACGGCACTCTTACAATGGTGGAAGCCGATACGGAGCTCATGGCTGCTGAAACGATCGCCGACTGGTTAGCAGCCTTGCCGTCGGAGGACCTGCGCGGAAGCGTCATTCTCGCTTCCGACGGCGATACGGCGCTCCTGGACCATGCTTTGCGGGCGAGGGGCATTCCAGCCCTCGGGCTCTCCGCCTCATCACCCTGGCGTGGAGCACTGCAGGTTCTTCCTCTGGCTTTCGCCGCCGCGTGGCAGCCGTTCGATCCCCGCGCGCTATTAAACCTCTTTCTCCTTCCCAGGCCACCTGTTGCGGCCTGGGCCGCGCGTCGGCTCGCACGCGCGCTCAGCGAAGAGCCGGGGGTCGGTGGCCGCGTCTGGCGCGAAGCATGGGTCCAAATCGAGGATCGCCTGCTCGAAATCAATACGCGATCCGACGCGGATACAGCGCGCCGTAAAACCGACACGACGCTTGCGGAATGGCGCGCATGGACGGAGGTCGGGCGCTTTGCGAGAGGCGAGGGGATGCCACTGTCGGAGGCGTTGGCGATCTGCGGGAGAGTGGCCGCTTGGGCGATGCGTTCGGACGGTGGCGATGGCGACCGCTTGCTGATGGCAGTTTCGAATGCTGCGGCTGCTGTGTCTGACGCCCTGAGCCGCCTGGAGCTTTCGGTCATTCCCGCCCTCCTTCTCGAGCGGGTTGTCTTGCAAGTCCTGTCGGAGGGCGTTCCCAATCCGGACCATTTTGCGGAAGCTGGTGCTGTTCGTGCCATCAAGGCGCCAGGAGCATTGTGGTCCTCGGCCCTGCGTGTCATCTGGTGGAACTTTGTCGGTCCTGGCGAAAAGATTGCCATCACACCATGGGACAATGCCGAGCGTGAAGCGCTCATTGCCAATGGAGTGGAGATCGATGCTTCACCAGCGATTGCGCGTCGGATCGAGGCCGCCCATAGCAGTGTCATCCGGCGTTGCCACGGAAACCTCATTCTCGTGCGCCCAGCGCTTGCGCGCGACGCGCAGACGACCCTTCATCCAATGGCGCATCGTTTGCGGCCTCTGCTGAAAGAAAGCGGGGCGGCGATCACCTTCAAGGCGGAACGGCTGCTGCGTGAACCCGATGCCATGCTCGCCGGCAGGATACTTCCTCGCCAGCTTGTTGGACGGCAAGTGCAGCCGCCAGCAGGGGTTCCAGTCTGGACAATACCGCCGGGAACGACACGCCTTACCGACACCCGTCGTGAGAGCGCGACTTCGCTGACACGGATGTTGAACTGTCAATTGAGCTGGTTCGCCCAGGATATTCTCAATCTTCGGCCGGGTCGTTTTGCAGAAATCCCAGGCACCGACCAGCTCTTCGGAAATCTCGCCCACGAGATCGCCCGCCGGCTGCTCCTTCCGGGCGCACCACCGGCCGAAGCCGGTATCAGGACGGAAGCAATCAGGCATTTCGAAAGCCTGCTTCCCGAGATCGCAGCTCCGCTCCTCCAGCCCGAACATGCCGGAGAACTCGCGGCCGCTCGCGAAATGGTGCCACGTGCCTTGGAGGCGCTTGTTCGCCTGCTCCATGCTCAAGGTCTGGAGATCGTCGGGTCGGAGCTCGATCGGGAAGGTATCCAGGGGCAGCTCCTGCTTCAGGGCAGACTCGACCTCCTGGTTCGTCGCGGCGACCGGATCGCAGTTCTGGACCTCAAATGGACCCGCTCCGAACGGCGATATAGGGAGGAAGTCGCGTCCGGGCGTGCCATCCAGCTAGCCATCTATCGCGGGCTTTCGGCCAGCGACGGGACGGGTGCTCCGGGAGGCTATTTTCTGCTGCGCCAGCGACGCATAGTAGCGGGTCCGGGCTCCATTCTGACCGGCAATCCTATTGAAGCGGATATAGATGACCTCGCTACGCTTGGCCATGTGAAAAACGATTGGCGTCTCTGGCACGATCTCACCACGAAGGGGACTCTGATTGCGGCCGGCTTCCCCGATACAGGTGATCTGCGACCTGCTGGGCTTGCGATTGATGCAGCGAAAGAACCCTGCCGCTTCTGCAATTTGCGCGGCCTCTGTCGCGTCTACGAGGAGCTTGTTTGATGTCGCGACTGACGACCATTACCGCCGCCGCTGGCGCCGGAAAGACGACGAGGATCGTCAATGACATCGCCGACGAGGTTCTGGTGCGTACGCCCGAACAGATCCTTGCGACGACGTTCACCATCAAGGCGGCGGATGAACTTGTCGAACGCGCCCGTGCCAAACTATTTGAGCAAGGCAAGGCGGACGCAGCTGCCCAGTTGCTCGGTGCGCGCTTCGGCACTGTCAACGCCGTTTGCAGCCAAATCGTCAGCGAATTTGTCATCGACCTGGGGCGCTCGCCGTCGACCGCTGTCATCGGTGAATCCAACATGTCGCTGGTGTTCAGCGTGGCCGCGGACGGTGCAATCGCCGCACGTGCCGAGGTCCTGAACGAACTCGCGGACCACTTCGGCTACAATGATCCTCGTGCGCCGGGGACGGGAGAACCGCCTGACTGGCGCCGGACTGTGCGCAGTATCGCGACCCTCGCGCGGGCAAATGGAATTGAGGCTGACCAGTTAGCCTCGTCGGCGCAGCGATCAATTGAGGCCTTTCTGGCATGCTTTCCACCTCCCGCGGCAGACGCCGCGGACCTCGACGCAGCACTGGCCAACGCGTTGAAGGATGCCTTCGAAATGCGCCCGGCCATCGTGAGCAGCACGGGAGCGGATTCGGTCGAGACGATCAGGGCGGCGCATGAACGCATTTTACGCGGCGAAACGCTCAGTTGGTCGACTTGGGCGCGTTTGACCAAGGTGAAATGCGCGCCCACCAAGGACGGACAGCCTTATAATCAGGCGTTGATCCATCTTATCGCCGCGGCGGGGCGGCACAGCGAGCATCCGCGGCTCCGGTTCGAATGCGAGCAGTTCATCACGGAGACGTTTCATTGCGCCGCCGAGGCGTTGACCGCTTACCAGGATTAGAAGGCCGAGCGTGGGCTATTGGATTTTACGGATCAGGAAGCTCTCGCGCTAGAGATCCTCAAAACACCTCACCTGGCCGCAAGGCTCAAGGAACGTGTCAGCCGTGTCTTCGTCGATGAGTTCCAGGATTCGAGTCCCTTGCAGCTTGCCGTGTTCACACTTCTTGGGGAGCTGGTCGACGAGAGCACCTGGGTTGGTGATCCGAAGCAGGCCATCTACGGCTTTCGCGGCGCCGACACCGAGCTGACCCAGGCTGCGTTTCTCGGCGCTGGGGGGAAGCCCGAGGACAATCCGGTCCTGTCCAAATCATGGCGAAGCCGCAAAAGCCTGGTCGATCTCTTCAATGCCATGTTTACGCCGGTCTTCGAACGGATGGGACTGCCGGCGGCGAAGCACGCGTTTTCGGATGCGGCGCGATCCGACGCTGGCTTTGACAAGCCTTCAGCAGGATGGTGGTGGCTGATGGGCAAAGTCGACGAGCAGGCACAAGCCCTCGCGGAGGGAATCCGGCAATGTCTGGCCGAAGCCGACAACTGGCTTGTCGAAGACGACAAGCACGATCACAGGCCAATCACGCCAGGTGACATCGCCATTCTCTGCCGTTCCAATACCGATGTCGGACGTTTTGCCCTCGCCCTTAGCCGTGCTGGACTTCCGGTGGCAGTTGAACGATCGGGACTTGCGCGTACACCCCATGTGGAATTCGTGCTCGCCGCTTGTCGGCGCGTGGCTGACGCGACGGATCGCCTTGCCCTCGCGGAGCTCGCCCGCTTCTTCGCTGATGATGCCGGTTCCAATGCATGGCTGCAGGCTGCTACCTCTGATGATGCCGACGCAGCGCTCCGGGCAGCCGTGCCGATATCGGATGCGCTTGATAGGCTCGCAGGTCAATTGCTCAATTTCACGCCGGCCGAACTGGTCGACGCCGTACTCGCGTTGCCAGCACTGTTGAGCCATATCGAGAGCTGGGGCGATACCGCGATGCGCTTCGACGACCTCGAGGCGTTGCGCGGTTTCTCACGCGCCTATGAGGAAGAGTGCGCTGCATCCGGCTCGCCTGCGACCCTGCAGGGGCTGCTGCTTGCGCTCGACGGAGCGGAGCCGAAGCGCCCCCCAAGCCTTGCCAGTGATGCGATCCAGGTCATGACCTATCACGGATCGAAAGGCCTTGAATGGCCAATGACGATCTTGACCGGACTTGCCTGGGAATCGAAGGCGCGGCTGTTCGAGCCGGTCGCCGAGACGACCGGCGAGCTTGATTGGCGCAACCCTCTGGCGGAGCGGTGGATTCGCTTCTGGCCGTGGCCGTATGGTCAGAGTGGAAAAGGCGGCACGATCGATGTTGAGGTAGCGAACTCAGAGACGGGGCGGCGTGCTTTGCAACGCGCTGTCGAGGAAGACACCAGGCTTCTCTATGTTGGCGCCACGCGAGCCCGCGACTATCTGATCTTTGCTCCGCCGGCGAAAGGCCCGCTCAATTGGCTGAGCCTGCTCAATGCGCCGGAGGCCGCAGCGCATGTCGTTCCTCCCCAGAACGACGATAACCAGCTTGGGGTTGGGAACCAGAATTTCACAGTCAATGTGAAGGCGCTTGCGACGAGTGGCGAATTGACGGAGCGTGGCAGGCTGCCCACCTACGTGCGAGCGCGAACGACCGAGCCGCAGGTCCGTCCGCCCTTGTTTCTGAAACCAAGCGAGGCGGTAGGTGGAAGCTGGAAGGTCGTCGAAAGGGTTGACCTTGGCGGAAGGCTCCCGATACACGGGATCGCCGACATTGCAGCGCTAGGCGAAGCGCTCCATTCCATCATCGGCTATGATGATCCAGACCGCGACCGAAGTCAGCGCCTTGCCGACGCGTCGTCTATCCTGACGCGTTGGAACGTGATTGGCTTCAAAGCAGATGATGCGCTTATCGCCAGTGACCGACTAGCAACCTGGCGCCGCGGCCGATGGCCGGTGACCAGGTGCATTGCTGAAGTGCCCGTCACGTCACCCGCAGCCGATCAGCTTCTCAAGGGCCGTATTGATATGCTGGTCGAAACCGGGATTGATTTCGCTATTATCGACCACAAGAGCTTTCCCGGCCGTTTCGAGCTTTGGGAAGAACGAGCCGTTGGCCACGCGCCGCAACTTGCTGCCTATGCAGGTGCGGTGGAATCAATCACCGGACGGCGTTGCTCTGAACTCTGGATCCATATGCCCGTAGTTGGCACAATGTTCCGATTGGCTCCAGTGACGCGCGATCCCTGAAACATAAGCCATGGCCGCCGGCGCAACGCCGGCCAATCTCCTCGAAAGTGTTGAGGTTAAGGTGCAGCAACTTAACGACGTTTTTTGTCAGGCTACGGCTTCCATCGGAGGCCTCTACTTTCATCTACCAGTCCATGGAAGCGATCCCAAATTTCGCGAACGCGTATATTGCTATGAATTATATCACCAACTTCGGCAGATCTGGCCGTCGGACACTGCGTTCGTGTTGAACGGTGAAGTAGACAAACAAGGACACGCTCTGATCAAGGCAACCGGCGCCCGTCTCGCGTCGCCGGATCTGCTTGTTCACATCCCCGGATCGATGGACAACAATCATGCCATCATTGAGGTGAAACCTGGTTCTGCGCGGCTTGGCGGCATATGTAAGGATATTCTAACGCTATCTGAATACTGTCGCCTCGTAGGCTACCATCGCGCTATTTACCTGTTCTATGGCGAACTTCCAGAACGTCTGATCACCCAAGCGATCGAGATTGTCACAAAAGTCAACGGGCCGATCACTCCCATAGAGTTGTGGTTCCACCCTCAACCCGGAACACCGGCCGAGCTAGTCGGCACATTGATTCACGGTGACTCTGCGTCCAAGGGCTTTTGAAATGCCTGGGCGCGCTAACGCGTAGGGGAGTTGACTAATCTTGTCCTGAAAGGGAACAAGCAGATTATCACACGGGGCTTTATGCATGAACAAACAGATCGATCCGCAAGACCGAAACATTAAATCTCTTTTCCAAGACTTTTACCGCGTTCCCGATTATCAGCGGGAGTACGTTTGGGGTGAGACGGACCCTCGCGGTGAGGGTGGCGAAGAGGTCGAACAATTTCTGAGCGACATCTACAGCGAGTACCAGAATGCCAGTAAGAACGACGCGCCTGAGTATTTCATCGGGACCGTTGTTGTTTGTCGCGAGGCCGGCGATGTTTTCGACCTCATCGACGGTCAGCAGCGAACTACAACCGCCTATCTCACATTATGCGCGCTCCGCGATAAGCTGGTCGCTTTAAAGGCAGATGTTCCAGAGGAACTTCCCGGACAGATAATTTACAGCTCCACCAACTGGCAGGGCGAGACAACGCAAAGTCTAAGGCTCGACCTTCAATACGAAGATGCGGGCGACGTCCTAAGAAGGTATGCGGAAGGTGCAGGCACCGACGCCCCCAGCGATGGAACGAGGTCAATCCGAAATCTCTACAATGCATATCTGACAATCAAGGAATTTATTGAGACCACGCTTAAAAACGATCCAGCCGAAGTACGCCGTTTCTACGGCTACTTCACCAACAAGGTGAAGATCATCCGGATCGAAACTCCGACCGTAGCCGTGGCGTTGAAAATATTTGAGACGATCAATGATCGTGGCGTCGGCCTCGACGCCATGGACTTGCTCAAGAACCTCCTTTTCATGAACGCAAAAGGTGAGGAGTTTAGCAAGCTGAAAGCTGTGTGGAAACAGCTCACCGATGCTATCTATCAGGCGAACGAAAAGCCGCTACGGTTCTTGAGGTACTATCTGCTTGCGGCGCATGACGTAGACGGAAGGCTTCGTGAAGACGCGATCTACGATTGGTTTCGGAAGAACGCGGAGCAAACCAATCACGAAAAAAAACCGCTCGCTTTTGCCGGAAAGCTGCTTGACGCTGCCAAGGCGTATGCTCACTTCGCGAAGGGACAGAACGTCGCTGGCGAAGAAGAGGCAGGAATCATCAACACCCGTCTGCTCGGAGGAAAGTCCATAAAGCAGCACTTTATTCTCCTGCTTGCTGGTCGCTCCCTGTCCCCTGCGAATTTCAGCAAACTTGCCGACGATCTGGAGAAAACCATGTTCGTTTGGCTACTGACCGGCACGTCAGGTAAAGAGTATGAGAGACGTATTATCGAAGCTGCGCATCAGCTCAACAAAATCTCTGATGCGCAGCTTGAACTGTTTTTGGAGAAAACCTTGCGTGCCGAGCGTCAAACGCTGGCCCTTGAATTCCGGAGGACGTTGCTTGGTTTGAAGACCTGGCAGCTCCGCGGCTTCCGTCTCCGCTATCTACTGGCAAAGCTCACGCAGTATATCGACCTGCAGGCATACGGCTCGAGTGCATCGCGCGACCGCCTGTCCGACTACACGGCCGGCGGCAACGACATTGAGCACATCTTGGCATCGAATGCTTCTTTCGAGGCTATGGAAGAGTTTGGCGAGGGTGCCGCCGATATTCATATTCGCCAGTGTCTCGGCAACCTGTTACTCATCGAGAAAGCGATCAACAGGGCGCTTCAGAACGGCCGGTATTCCGGAAAAATCGTAGCGTATGAGCAGTCGAAATTTCTGCTAACGAAGTGTCAGGCGGATGCTGCAGCGCACGAGGTGGGCAAGGACGACAGGATTACGGCAACCGTGCGCAAGCTTGAAAGCTGGCAAACTTGGAATGCGGTAGCTGTCACAGAGCGTCAGGAGTTTCTGAGTAAACTGGCGGAGGTCGTCTGGGATATCCCAATGCCTTCAGCATCAAGCAACTGACAAGGAGTACCAGCGGCTGCACGAAGGGTTATGCGCGGACTACCTGACACGACTAAGGTGCTGAGCCAGCGCAGGTAACCACATGCGATAAAGCGCTTCGAGCCCCACCTGCAGTGCGGGCCGGCCCGTCAAAAACGTCCGGGTTGAATATCGCTCCGTGGGACTCTGTATGGAAATCGTTAGGGCTGCTTGATTACAGGCCGCATCTCTATCGAGATCTGCAGATCTCGACCGTCACGCCAAGACCGGTTGGTCCGTCTCCGGGCCCAAAGGGTGCCTGGTCTCCAATTCCAAGATCAGCCGTTCGTTTCAGTAATCTCTGTCTGTTTCTATAGGTTCATTACGCCCGTATGCTTCCGTCAGTGAATGGCAGTTTGTTCAGCCAGATGGAACCCTTGAGGTCCCGCCTAGTCATTGGTCTCCATTGCGCACTCATTCGAGTCACCCAGCGTGGATGTTGGTTTGATTCCTCGTCCCGAAATAGCGCCTGCTTAGGCTAAATCGATTGGATGCGCGGTAATCAAAATAGGTGGTAGGCCGTCTCCGTGATCATTCCAAACCGTCCTAATGCAATAACTGCGGCCATTCGGCATCCCGACAAAGCAGTCAACGACTAGCTTCATTCCGAAGGCATGTTTCTCTACTGAAGCGACAGGATTGCAAGCAGCGTGCTCTCGCATCGTTTCCTTAAATGACTCAATGTCTTCACGTTTGTGGCCAACGCCTTCAAAAAATTTGGCCTTCGCTGCTCCTATTGAATGGTTGTTGTTGAGAAGGTAGTCAGCGACCTTATTGTCGGCAATGCGAAGGTCTTGGGGGTTCTCAATCCACGATTGCTCGCCCAATGGCTGCCAAGGCGGGGTGTCATGCATCGATCGGCTCCAGATCACTCCCGAAGACCGTTACTGTCAAAGCCGGGGCAAGCGAAACCTCAACCTCGTATGCATCTCGCGACGGATAGCTATCGACGATGACTCCTTCTGTGCCTGCGGGAATATCGATTCTCGCGGCCGTGAAAGCACGCCGCAGCCTGACTAGGGAATGTGCGGCAAACCGATGGCCCGCTGTCCTACGGATAATGTCCTCAATCTGATGGGGCGCGAACGCTACGTCCCAATCCCAGCGACCGAAGCCACCTGAAGCATTGATTGCCCCGATCCACTCGTCGAGCGCGAGCCTTTTTGCCTTGTCCTGAGGGCTGTCAGTGCCCTTGACTTCCAGCGCCAGCATCGTCCCACCTGTGAGGCGCACAAGGAAGTCCGGAACATAGCGTCGCCGCGAACCCGCCCACATGTAGTAGATCTGGAAGCCGAGATGATCGTTCTTGGCATAAGCGATGACGTCGTCGCGCTTCTCGAAGATGTTCGCTGCATGTCCCTCCCAGGATGAATCCCCAACCAGGTGGCTGATATGCGACTTGGTTGTCGGAAAGCACGGCTTGGTGGTGTACCAGGTCCGCATCTGGCCGGTGGCGCCGATCGGGTTTTCCTCGTCGAACACCGGCGTCAGACGTTCCGTGTTCTGCTCTGTCACGTTGCTCAGCACATGCTGAACGACGAGGTCGATGTTGAGTGCGATCAGAATCCGCCGCCGAAGCGGGTCGGAGTGGAACAGCGACGGGATGTCGAGGCGGTCGGAGTTGAGGAACGCCTCAACGATCTTGACCAGCTGCGCTGCGAGATACTCGTAGTTACCCGAAAAACCGTGGCTGAGTTCGGCGAAGGCCTTCCGTGCTGCCTGAAAGACGAGACGTTGCAGACGAAAGCCGTCAGGCAGTTTCTCGAGGTCGATGGCTGTCACCTTGCCCATGTCGGTCGCGCCGCCGAGCGCGGGGGCCAATTCCGCGCTGATTGGCGTGCTGGCAGGGTCGAGCACGAGCGGTGTTACCTTGCCCCAGTCCATGGCAAGTTGTGGTCTCACGACCGTTTCAACCCGCAGCACGTTCGGCCAGCGAAGTTCCAGGTGGGCCCGCTCGGGCAGGACTTCGATCTGAGTGGTCGGTTTCGGAGGCGGTGGAGCTTCCCCGCCTTCGCCTGTTTCCGAAATGGAAAGCGGCACACCGAAAACGTTGACGTATTCGGGCAGGAACAGGCCATTCTCGTCCGTGTCATAGGACACCCGACGCAATCCGCGCCCGACGACCTGTTCGCAGAGCAGCTGCGAGGTGAAGGCCCGGAGACCCATGATGTGCGTGACGTTCTTGGCGTCCCATCCCTCCGACAGCATCGCAACCGATATGACGTTCTGCAGATCCTGTCCGGCCCCATCCCGCTTTCCGACGTTGTCCACGATCTCACGCAGCAGTTCTTCCTTCTTCAGGGCGCGGAACTGCTGGCGGCGGGTCTCGGGGATGGTCGCAGCGTCGATGATTGCCTTCAGCCGCGCCTCGTAATCCTTGTCGGAGGTCGCGGTCTCGCCGATCTCAGCCTTCTCCAGCACCTTGGAATCGACCCGGAGCGTTCGGGTCGGTGCGTGCAATTCCGGCCAGTGCGCATCGCCCTTGTTGAAATAGGTCTCGATGCGGGCTGCGGTTTCGGTGCGGTTGCAGACCGTCAGCATGACCGGCGGGGAATGATGCCCGGCCTCCTGCCATTGCGCCCGAGTTTCCCGCCAGTCGGCGCCGAGCAGCGTATAGGCGTCCTGGACCAGCTTCGGCAGCGCTTCATGCGCTTCGGCCTTGCGGTTCAGATCTTCGGAAACGGTCGGGTCGCGGTAAATGTGGTAGAGTTTCGAGCGCAGCGTCTTAGCATCCGGAACCGCATCGTCCCTGACCACCACGCGCGGGGTCTTCACCAGCCCGGCCTCGATCGCGTCGTTTAGGCCGAAATCCGAGATGATCCAGTCGAACAGCGCAGTATCGGTGCTCTTCTTACCCGTCGGCGCGAAGGGCGTTGCCGACAGGTCGAAGCAGCGCTGGATGCGCCGGGTCTTGTGGATGCGGTCGAGCCCCTCGATCCAGCGCGTTGCCTCGTCGAGGTCGATGCCATGCTCCTCGGCATGCTTCTTGCTGATCTTCACCTCGGGCGGCTTGCGATAGGCGTGGTGTGCCTCGTCGTTGATGACGATGATGTCCTTGTGCGCCGCCAGCTTGCCCAGCACGCGCCGTGTGAAGGCTTCGTCGGATTCGCGCCCCTTCTTCACCACCGAGCGGTCCGCTTCCTTCAGCGGCATTAGCGTGTGCCAGTTCTCGATCATCACCTCCGCCTGGTTCAGTTTCTGGCGCAGGGCCTCGGACGGGCACAGGTTGAACTCGTCGTAATAGCTGCCCTCGCTGGGCAATAGCACCTGCAGCCGTTCCTTCACGGTTAGGCCGGGCGCCACGATGAACACCGCACGGCTGAAATCCTTGTTCCGCTTCGGATAGGTCAGCGCGTTCAGCACCTGCCAGGTGATGATCATCGCCATCACCGTGGTCTTTCCCGCGCCCGTCGCCATCTTGTTGCAGAGACGCTCCCATACTCCGCCATCGCCGGGGATCGCGATGCCCTGCTTGTAGCCTGCCGCACCCTCGACCCACCAGATCAGCGTCTCGATGGCCTCAAGCTGGCAGAAATAGAACGGATGCTGTCGCGCTTCGTGGTCGTGCCAGTGCTCCAACAGCTTGCGGGTGACGATGGTCACGCCGGGCCAGCCGTCTTCGCGCCACTGATCCACGCGGATGCGGATCGTGTTCACCAGATCCAGCACCTCTGTGCGTTTGGTGTTGTTGCGCGCGTCAAAGACCTCGTAGCTTGCCGGCCGCCGCTCGGGCTTGATCTCCAGCTTGCCGCCCTTGGCCTCGACCCAATGCTGCGCCGGGCAAACGAAGGGCGAATTGATGATGAGGGACATGGGCTTATCCCTCCAGCGACATGATCTTGAGCGACTCGATCCCGCGGTCGTCCACGATCTTGACCGCGATGCGTCGGTTCTCGCCCGCTTCGAAGGGCAGCGAGACGGTGCCGTGGAACTGCTCCAGCAGGTCTTCGTCCAGCTCTGCCCTCACGGTTTTGCGCAGGCGGTTCCAGCCGCCCTTCGCATCCGCTATCGGGAAGAACACCTGATGCGGCATCAAGGATCGGTTGTCGTAATCCACGTCAAGCGACCACATGGCGATCTGCTTGGTGCCGCCCGAGACCAGATCGCCCTTGCGCGGATCGAAATAGTCGAAACCGTTGACCTGAACCTCCCACAGCCCGTCCTTGCGCTTGCGCAGGTCCACATCGGGCTGGCCCATCAGCCAGAAGGACTGGTTGGAACTGCGGCCCTTCTTCAAGTCTTCGGTCAAAAGGTCGGTGTTCATCTGCGCCTTGAGCAGCGTTACGCCCGGCCAGTTCACCTCGGCGATGTCTTTCGCAGCCTCAGGGTCAAAGGTGAAGGCGCAGAATAGGATGAATTTCGGCGACGGGCGCAGGGTCTCGGCTTCGGTCAGCGCCAGTTCCACCTGCCGCTGCTCCAGCGCCGCGTGCTCGGGGCCGAAGCTGACGACGACGCGTTCGCCCGTCTCGGCCAGCAATCCGCTGGCGTGTATGTGTTTCAGCCCCGGCAGCGTCTCGAATTCGGCGAAGCGGAGCATGGCGCCGCCCTTGCCACGCACGCCGGTCTTCAGCAGTTCGTCGCGCCAGAGCGCTTGGCGCGACGTCTCGCCGGAGCGGGCGACGGTTTCGTCGGCCTCTTGTGGGGGCAAGCTGTCGTCCAGCGACAGGACGGTAGGCGCCGGCACCGCCTCGACTGAGAATGGCCCGCAGATGCGCAATTTGGATTTGTCGATGCGCGGCTTGTCGTAAAGCGTTTCCTGCTCGGCGTGGTCACTTATGCTCTGGTCCATGCGGCGCAGCATCGCCTGCCGGGCTTTGTGGAAGCTTTCGAAGGGCGCACGGGCTGTATCGGGCCATGCGTCGGGCCAGTCTAACGGCACTTCCCATTCGTGCAGGGTGTCACCTTTGGCGAAGTCTACTGGCTCACCCTTGCGCACGCCTTGGCTGGGCTTGAGTGGCTTTGGTGGAGTGGCGGCCAGCGCACTGATCAGATCGGCCAGCGCCGCGGCGATTTTGGGATGGTCTTCATCAAATATCTTGTCGATATCCGTATTGCTGCCAATCGACCCCAGGCTAATGCGCTTTGCAGTTTCATGATCAAATCCGCCCTTCAATCCTTCGTGCGGGTATTTTAGAATGTAGTAGTCAAAGCTGGCAGTCATCAGCCGCTGCTTTGCGAGCGTGATGGCAATACGTGAGGTATCGCAAGTGATCCAGCGGCGCCCCCATTTTTCAGCTGTAAACGCCGTAGTTCCGGAGCCGCAGGTAATATCTAACACTAGATCACCTGGATCTGTCGTCATCAATATGCAGCGCTCTACAATGCGGGTGTTGGTTTCGACGACGTATTGCATGTTGGATGCGCCACCAAACCCAAGCCAAACTGAGTGAAACACCTTGTATTCGAAATCAGTCGCAAATTTCTTCAAACGAAGCGACGTAGTTTTCGGAACTATCCGCCCAGCTTTAGCCGCGCGATCAAGTCCTTCGATCGGCACCTTCCAATGTTCATTCGCGCCGCACGGCCAGCTCTTTCCCATGAAATTGTATGGGCAGGTGGTCGTACTTCTGAAGCCATCCGATTTCAGCGGGTCTTCAGAATAGTCGCCATCCATATCCGGCTTTTTTTCATAGAGAGTTCGGTACTTCAGGCGATCTTTGTTCTTCGCGTAAAACAACAGGATGTCGCAAACCTTTCCGAGGTGGCTGCCAGTCACAGATCCTGTTTTCGAGAATGATATCTGCGAGACAAAATTTGTAACGCCGAATATTTCGTCAAGCACTCCCCTGACCAAATGTACATTCTCATCAGATATCTGCACGAAGACTGCTCCACTATCGTTCAGCAGCTCTCTTGCCAATATTAAGCGGTCACGCAAATAGGTGAGGTATGAATGGATGCCGAGTTCCCACGTGTCCCGAAAGGCCTTGATCATCTCGGGTTCTTGGTTGAGGTCCTCATCTTTATCCGAGTCTGACAGCTTTCTTTTGTTCGTGAAGGGCTGGAAGTTTGATCCGTATTTGATGCCATAGGGCGGATCGATGTAGATCATCTGCACCTTGCCGCGCATGCTCTCCTTGGCCAGAAGCGAGTTCATGACCAGAAGGCTGTCGCCCGCCACCAGCCGGTTCGACCAGCCCTTTTCATGGTGATAGAAATCCAGTGCTTGGCGCAGCGGCAGGTTCTCGAACGGTGCGGCGAACAGGTCCGGCTGCCGCCACTGGGTCGGCGCATCCTTGCCCTTCAGCCGCTTCGCCGCATTGGCGAGGATCGTCGCCGGGTCCACCCGTTCATGGACATGGAGCGAGACGGTATCGACCTCGAAGCTCAATCGCTCTGCCTTGCCAGTCCAGTTCAAATAGGGCGCCTGCAGCCGCTTCAGTTCCCGCAGCGCGTCCTCCATCCGCTCGGGATCTTCGCTGGCCAGCGCGTCGTCGATCAGCTTCTCGATTCCCGCGCGCGCAGAGTCAAAATTCAGCACCGGGTCGAGATGCGGGTCATAGGCCCAGACCGTCTTGTCGCCATCTGGATCTGTACCGGCATGGACCATCCCGACCTCGGGGTTGTTCACCCGCGTCTCGCCGTGGCGGTAGGACAGCACCTCCACGAGCCCGTCCGCCCTGCGCGCGACCTTCTTCCCGGCCTTGGCCCTTCGCTGACGCGAGGCGGCCTCTTCGGTGTGGATCAGTTCGAACTGGTCGTCCTCGTCACTCTCATCCTCGTCTAGGTCGTCTTTATCATCGTCCGGTTCATCCGTGACACGGAAGATCGACCCGCCACGTCCCTGGCCACTCCCCAGCACGCCCTCATCGATCAGCGCATCGCGCGCGGCGATGTAGTCGTCTTCGGCAAGGTCCGGCATGTGCTCGCGCAGCAGCGCAAGCATCGCCCCGTTGCCAATGGTGGAGCCATCTTCGGGTGTCAGGGACAGGATTAGATTGGAAATATCGGACATGGGGCCAGGAACTCATAAACGGTCTTGTTCTTCATTACCTATCGCGCCGGTTGTCCGTTTGCACCTAGGAATTCTATTTCCTGATGCCCGACTGAAGATCATAAAGCGAGCAAGTATGCGAATGGTCGCTTCGGCGAAGCTCTAGCGCAGCATCGAGGGTTGTCGCAAATGGCCCCTGAGGAGCGTGAGCGAGCCGCTCTCAACGCGGAACGTTTGCTTTACCCGCTGCACTCCAACAAACGGCCTGACAGGTTGCGGTCCCCTTCCGGACAGCCCATAGCAGACCAGATGCTTGATCTGGCTGATTTATTTACCGCCTTGCATCCGAAATTCTGGCGGGTCGTTGGTTCATATCCCTTCAAGGCGTCTATCTTGAACCTCATCCAATTCATTTCGTGGACATGGGTTTGGGTTTTGGTTGGTACAGGCGCCGTTTGACGAGCGCAAAGCGTTGCGGAGATCCTTGTCCACCACCGCAAGATCGAGCCATTCCGGATCGAAGTAGCCGCCGCACCACCGGATAGTTTCAGTATATTCCGGATCTTCCTTGTCGGCGATGATCTCCAGGAAGCGCTCATAGCCGGAAACGCCGCCAACATCTTCGGGTGGCCGCGCCCTTTCGCCAGCAATGCAGCTTCCCTGTTTTGGCGAAGGCGCGAGTGTCAGGAATTCCTCGACCGCAACGGTGTGCCGCCAGCCATCCCCGAAATCATAGTTATAGCTGAAGACAGAACCTTCTTCAAAGTCCAGCAAGCGAACCTCTGTCTGATCGAAGACGCGAGGATCGTCGTCGGTCGCGTCCTCTGTGAGGACCTCGATATCACCATAGCGTAGACCACCAATCCGAAACTCGTAGAGATGATAGTTCCACCAGTTGAAGGCAGCCTGAATTCCGAGATGCAGGTGCTGAAGATTCCAGTCGATGGGCAGGACTAACCGACGCCAGACTTGCGGCTGGATCTCGTCGATGGAAACTTTGATCTGCACGGCGTTTGCGGGCTTGAACATGACAGGAATGAACAAGGTCGCAAGGAGATCGTCAAGAAGGTCGCTCGACGATATGGCTGGGATCGGCACGCTCCTGGCAGCAACCTGCCGGCTTGTGCAGGCGTCGATGCTCACTATCTCTGGTATGGGCCTGAATTGGAGCATCGCCATGGATCAAAGCGCGGCCGATATGGTGTCGAAGGTGTGCATCGAAATTCTTCCGCCGGAACGGGAAGACACCTGCACTCCGGACGCAGCAATCTGTCCCTGCTGTCGAAAGTTGCGCCCGGCATCGAGCATGGATGACGATGGCTGTGGGATTTGTGACGAATGCCTGGCGCCCTGACCTCCAGCAAAGAAGCGTCTGCTGTTTCTGCCTCATTTGAAGCCGCGCTTGCCAGACTATCTGACGGCTATATTCACGGGAATTTCGGTGGTCGAGCATGGGGCGTGACCGTCAAGCGGTCGGAGGACGGAAAGCGGACTTGGCTCTATGGCGAGGAGCTTGGCGGAACAGATATCATCAGCTTCAACTTCTATCGATTGGCTGCATCAGGCTCGCTGCTGAAGCCGTGCGAAATGTCATCCACCAAGGTGATCGAGTTCGTTCTCGGCTTTGAGCCGAGTACGCAGAAAGCTGTGCCTTCATCATAGTGGCCGAAAAATAAGCAAAAGATTTATGTTGCAATGCAGCATACGCATGGCTGCATTGCGATCTGAATGCTGGCGATCAAAGAAGCCTCTGGTATCCTCAGGGCATCGAAGCAATGCACCTCCTCCCGCAGGGCTTCGTGTTTCAGGCGACCCACCCCTCCTCCCAAGGGACGTCTGACGGAACAGCGGCACTCCTCCTCCCAGCCGTTGTTCAATTCTTTCGAAAAGCCTGCCGCACCTCCTCCCGCTGCAGGCTTTTTCGTTTTACGACAGATTCGTGGTCTGAGATCAGGCGTCAAAGCAGACTACCCTGTTCCACCGGCTCTCCGGATTTCGACACGATCGTAGATCCGTATGGTTCGCGTGAAGAAATGATGAGCGCATCATTCTGTAGTGGTCGAGCGAGGTGCTTTGCCTCGTCCCAAGGCGCCCGCATCCAGATGTCGGTTTCTTCCTTTGTCAGCAACAGTACCGGCATGGCCTTCTCGTGGATGGGCTTGACGAGATCGTTGGGATCCGTGGTGAGAAACCCATAGAGGTCGTCAGTGGTCAGGCCGTCCCTGACCTTCCGCACGCTTTTCCACTGCGGCACATGAATGCCCGCAAAGAACATCAGCGATTTCGCCTCATCGCGGGCAAACCAGGTATTGGGTACCTTGCCGCCGGTTTCCTGGCTTGCCGGATCCGGTTCGGCAAAGCTTGTGACCGGGACCAGGCATCGATGCTCGATGCCAAACCATCGTGTCCAGTGGGGAAGGTTAAGCTTGCGGACATTGGTCACGCCCCGGTCCGGTTCCATGCGGATGAGCTCGTCCATTTCGACTGCCTGACCCTTGGCTCTCAGTTTCTCCGCCCGAGCTTCCGCAGCCTTCTTTTGCACGAAAATCGGCGATGGCAGGCCCCAGCGCGCATGCACGAGCTGCTTTCTTCCGTCAGCCGTGTTGCGGACGACCGGCCCCATCTGGTCGGGGTTCATCTGATAGGCCGGCATCAGATTGATCAGGCTTTCGGCATCCTGGGCCCACTTCGCGACCCAGTCCTTGTCTTCCATCCGGTAGAGATTGCACATCCAACGCCATCCACGTTCGCAAGGTCGTGGAAGACAATCTAACGGACGATACCGATTTCGCTAGTCGAGCGTGAAGACGTCGGCATTGTCCTGACGTTCCCGCAAGCCCTTGTAGGATGGATGCCGCAGTTTGCCGTCTCCGGTCCAGGCCCGAAACTCGATCTCGGCGATCAAGGTCGGCGCGACCCAGACGATGTCAGCTTTCCCGGCGAAGGACACAGGTGGCTGCTTTTGCTTCCAGCGCAGATTGTCGAGCGTCTTGCGCAGCCTATCCATCTCGGCTTGCTTGAAGCCCGTGCCGACGCTCCCAACATGAACAAGATCATGGTCGCGGTAGGCGGCAAGCACGAGAGACCCGAAGCCGCCAAGCGACGCCGTGGATGGCTCATAGCCGACGATCATGAAGGCTTCGCTCTCAACGCATTTGACCTTCACCCAGTCGCCGGTGCGGCCGGAGCGATAGGGCTGATCGAGGTTCTTGCCGACGATGCCTTCGAGACCAAGGCGGCAAACGTTCTCAAGCAGGACAGCGGGATCCGCGTCGAACGTCTCCGAAAGACGGATGGCGCCATCTTTCTCGGTGAGCGTATCCTCAAGAAGATGCCGGCGCGAGCGGTATTCGATCCCGCGCAGATCATGGCCGTCGAGATAAATTAGATCGAAGGCGTAGAGAATGGCGTCCGAGGCGCGGTTGCCAGCGGCCTTTCCAGAAGCGCCGAGCGATTGCTGCAGCAGCTCAAAATCCGGTCGCCCTTCTTGGTCAAGCACCACCGCCTCGCCATCGATGATCATCGTCGCCGGCCCGAGCGCCCGAGCGGCCTCTGCTATATCAGGAAAGCGATGCGTCCAATCATGGCCACCACGTGTAAGGATGCGCACACCTTGCGGCTCGATATGGACCGCCAGGCGATAGCCGTCCCATTTCAGCTCCCAGCTCCACTGATCACCTTTTGGCGGATGTGCCTTCAGCTCAGCCAGCGCTGGCTCAACCCGATCGGGCATGGGATCGAAAAGCAGCTGTGGCTGTGCCGGATTGCGTTTCCTGCGTGGCTTCGAGCGGATCGGAGCTTCGCCGTCACGAAGAAGCGGCTTTGTTCTAGGTGGGTTTGACCTGGGAGGCTTTGTCATGGCTGAAGTGCAGCACAAAAAGCTTAAGAACATTGCGACGAACTGACTTCTTTCCCCGCTATCCACCGGCAGGGCCCAAACGCCCGGAAACTGCGCCAAAAATTCTTTTCGGCCTTACGCGATTGATTCCGTTCGCAATCTTCAAGATCGCTAATGCTAGGCGAATATTCCTACGCTCAATGTGTCTTGACTCTTTGCTGGCACAAGAACAGATAGTGAACATATCGCCCGCCCGACATGATGTCGATCCCGCCAACGCGACCTTGAAGGGAGCCGTGAACGATGAATGCTGCCCGTGCCACGAGGGCCCCTGAGGAGGTTTCCGATGTGATCGCCAATCTGCGCGAGCGCATCGCATCAATGGAGGGTGCGCAGGCCAGACGTGCCGGCTGTCTGCCCTTCGGTCTGTCGGAGATCGATGCGGTCCTGCCGGGCGGTGGTCTCGCCCATGGAGCGCTGCATGAGTTCGCGGGCGGCGGTTCCGGTACTGTTGATGGCGCGGCGGCGGCACTCTGTGTGGCCGGCATTGCCGCGCGAACCAAAGGCCCCGTCGTTTGGTGTTTGACCCGACCGGATCTATTCTTTCCGGCGCTTGCCCAGGTGGGCCTCCATCCCGACCGGGTGATTTTTGTCGAGTCCGACAGGGAAGAGGATGTTCTGGCCAATATGGAGGAGGGACTGTCGTTCGGCGGTCTCGGAGCGGTCGTCGGCGAACTTGTCCGCCTGCCGATGGTCAGTTCCCGCCGATTGCAGCTAGCCGCCGAGCGAACCGGGACGATGGCTCTTGCCGTCCGGCGATGGCGACGGCAGACCGAGGCGAATGATTTTGGCCAGCCGACGGCGTCAACAACCAGATGGCGGGTCAGTGTGATGCCATCGGAAGAGCTGCCGGTACCGGGGGTGGGCAGGCCTCAATGGTTTCTTGAATTGATGCGCGTGAAAGCGGGTGAGTGTGCTGAGTTTCTCGTGAGGGCGTGTGATGACAAGGGTCGTCTCGATCTATCTTCCGGATCTGCCGACGGATCGTATTCGGCGGGCGGATCCCTCCATTTCGCCTGAACAGCCAATTGCCGTGATCGCAAGAAGCGGGTCGAAGCGATGGGTTTCGGCTGCCGACCCGGCTGCCCGGGTGGCAGGCGTGCATGTCGGCATGCCGGCGGCAAAGGCGCAGTCGCTGTTTCATGGCCTGATGATGGTCGACGCGGATATCGAAGCCGATCGGGTAGCCCTCGAACGCATCACACTGTGGGCACTAACAATCTATTCGCCGATCGTCGCGATTGACGGGATCGACGGCATCGTGATGGACACCGAAGGCGCCGACCACCTGCAGGGCGGCGAGCTGCCAATGGTGACAAAGATCGCCAACCAGTTTCTGGGCAGGAAGCTGACTGCCCGCGTGGCGGTCGCCGACAGCTGGGGTGCAGCCCATGCCTGCGCCCGCGCAATCAAGCGCGAGACGATTGTCATTCCGCCGGGTGAGACAGTGCGGGCCGTCGAAAAGCTGCCTATATCGCTCCTGCGCCTGCCGGCAACGATTGTCAGCGATCTCCGCATTCTCGGATTTCAGACGATCGGGGAGCTTGCCAATACCCCGCGCGCGCCGCTGACGTTGCGCTTTGGGCCGGAGGTTGGGCGCCGTCTCGACCAGATGCTCTGTCGCATCGCCGAGCCGATCAAGCCAATCCGGACGCCTGAGCTGGTCGAAGTCTCGAAAGCCTTCGCTGAACCAATTGGCGCTGCCGAAACGATCAACAAATATGTCGGCCGCCTCGTCGTCCAACTGGTCGATGAGCTTCAGAAGCGCGGCCTTGGGGTGCGCCGCGCCGACCTGATCGTCGAGAAGGTCGACGGCACCAGACAAGCCATTCGCGCAGGCACTGCCAAACCTGCCCGCGACGTTGCCTGGCTGACGAAACTGTTTCGGGACCGGACGGAAAAGATCGAGCCGGGTTTCGGGATCGAGAGGCTCACCCTTGTCGCCGTCATGGTAGAGCCATTGGAGGAGGCGCAGAAAGTCTCTGCTCTGGTCGAGGATGACATCACCGATGTGACACCGCTCATCGATATCTATGGAAATCGGGGCCAGCGGGTCTATCGCGTCGCGCCGGTTGCATCCGATGTGCCGGAACGTTCCGTCCGGCGGATCAGTCCCGTTGCTGAACCGATCCCTGTTGCCTGGGTGAGCCATTGGCGCCGTCCAGTCCGGCTTTTGCCACGACCCGAACTGATCGAGGCGATTGCGCTGATGCCGGACCGGCCGCCTGTTTCCATCGTCTGGCGCGGCAAGCGCCGTAAGGTCAAACGCGCCGACGGCCCGGAACGCATCTTCGGGGAGTGGTGGCAGCGTGACGCCGAGATGGAGGCGGTGCGGGACTACTTTCTCATCGAGGACGAGGCAGGCGAGCGCCTGTGGGTGTTCCGCTCCGGCGACGGAGTGGATCCCGAGACCGGGTCCCATCGCTGGTTCTGCCACGGGATCTTCGCATGAGCTACGCCGAGCTGCAGGTCACGACCCACTTTTCCTTTCTGCGCGGCGCCTCCTCTGCACAGGAATTGTTCGAGACGGCGAAACAGCTCGGCATCGAAGCACTCGGCGTCGTCGATCGCAATTCGCTGGCCGGGATCGTCCGCGCCCTGGAAGCATCTCGCGCCACGGGTCTGCGCCTGGTCGTCGGCTGTCGGCTCGATCTCGCGGATGGGATGTCTGTGCTGGTCTATCCGATGGACCGATCCGCCTATTCGCGCCTGACGCGCCTCATCACGCTGGGCAAATCGCGCGGCGGCAAGAACAACTGCATCCTGCACTGGGACGATATCGTCGCTTACTCCGAGGGGATGATCGGCATTTTGGTGCCGGATCTGCCGGATGATCTTTGCGCGATCCAGCTTCGAAAAATGGCTGAGCTGTTTGGTGATCGCGCTTACGTCTCTCTCTGTCTGCGTCGGCGACCGAACGACCAGTTGCGGCTGCATGAGATTTCCAACATGGCGGCTCGGTTCAAGGTCAGAACCGTCGTCACCAATGATGTGCTGTTTCATGAGCCGGGCCGGCGGCAATTGCAGGACATCGTTACCTGTATCCGGCACAACACCACGATCGACGATGTCGGTTTCGAGCGCGAACGCCACGCCGACCGCTACCTCAAGCCACCGGAGGAAATGGCACGCCTGTTTCCGCGCTACGCGCAAGCACTCGCGCGAACCCTGGAAATCGTGCATCGCTGCAAGTTCTCGCTTGAGGAGCTGACCTACCAGTACCCGGAGGAAGCCATCGTTCCGGGCAAGGACGCCCAGGCGTCTCTCGAGCATTATGTCTGGGAATGTGCGCCGGACCGGTACCCGGAAGGTCTGCCGCCGGACGTGTTGAAGACCGTACGCCACGAGCTCGATCTCATCCGCACCATGAAATACGCGCCGTACTTCCTGACGGTGTTTTCGATCGTGCGCTTTGCCAGAAGCCAGGGCATTCTCTGTCAGGGCAGGGGATCGGCGGCCAACAGCGCCGTCTGCTATATTCTCGGCATCACATCGATCGACCCCTCGACCAATGATCTCCTCTTCGAGCGTTTCGTCAGCCAGGAACGCGACGAGCCGCCGGATATCGATGTCGACTTCGAGCACGAACGGCGCGAGGAGGTCATCCAGTGGATCTACAAGACTTATACCAAGGAGAAGGCGGCACTTTGTGCGACCGTCACCCGATACCGGGCCAAGGGCGCAATCCGCGATGTCGGCAAGGCGCTTGGCCTGCCTGAAGATGTCATCAAGGCGCTGTCGTCAGGCATGTGGTCCTGGTCGGAAGAAATTCCCGACCGAAACATCAGGGAACTCAATCTCAACCCGGACGACCGGCGCTTAGCGCTCACCCTGAAACTGGCACAGCAGCTGATGGGCGCGCCGCGTCATCTCGGCCAGCACCCCGGCGGCTTTGTCCTCACCCATGACCGGCTGGACGATCTTGTACCGATCGAGCCGGCGACGATGAAAGACCGGCAGATCATCGAATGGGACAAGGACGATGTCGAGGCTCTGAAGTTCATGAAGGTGGATGTCTTGGCGCTCGGGATGCTCACCTGCATGGCCAAGGCTTTTGATCTCATCCGCGAGCACAAAGGGCAGGATCTTGATCTCTCGAAAATCAGCCAAGAGGATGCGGCGACCTATGCAATGATCCGCAAGGCTGACACGCTCGGCACCTTCCAGATCGAAAGCCGTGCGCAGATGGCGATGCTGCCGCGGTTAAAACCGCGCACGTTCTACGATCTCGTTGTTCAGGTGGCGATCGTGCGGCCGGGCCCAATCCAGGGCGACATGGTGCATCCCTATCTCCGTCGTCGCGAAGGCAAGGAGCCCGTCGAGTATCCGACACCCGAGTTGGAGGCGGTGCTCGGCAAGACACTTGGCGTGCCGCTGTTTCAAGAGTCAGCGATGCGCGTCGCCATGGTCTGTGCCGGCTTTACCGGTGGTGAGGCCGACCAGCTGCGCAAATCCATGGCGACCTTCAAGTTCACCGGCGGCGTCTCGCGCTTCAAGGACAAGCTGGTGTCAGGCATGGTCAAGAACGGATATTCGGCCGAGTTCGCCGAAAAGACCTTTTCGCAGTTGGAGGGCTTTGGCTCATACGGCTTTCCGGAAAGTCATGCGGCCTCCTTTGCGTTGATTGCCTACGCTTCGAACTACATCAAGTGCCATTGCCCCGACGTCTTTTGTGCAGCCCTTCTCAACAGCCAGCCAATGGGATTTTATGCTCCGGCCCAGATCGTCGGGGACGCGATCAAGCATGGCGTCGAGGTGCGGCCGGTCTGCGTCAACCGCTCGCGATGGGACTGCACGCTGGAAAGGATTGGAGGCAGCGATCGTCATGCTGTGCGCCTCGGGTTTCGGCAGGTGAAAGGGCTGGCTGTCGCGGACGCCGCACGGATCGTTGCAGCGCGCATGAACAACCCGTTCGCCTCAGTCGATGACATGTGGCGCCGGTCTAGCGTGCCGACCGAAGCGCTTGTTCAACTCGCGGAGGCCGACGCCTTTCTGCCATCGCTGAAACTCGAACGACGCGATGCGCTTTGGGCGATCAAGGCGCTGCGCGACGAGCCGTTACCCCTGTTTGCCGCCGCCGCCGAACGTGAGGCAACAGCAATTGCCGAGCAACAGGAGCCGGAGGTGGCACTTCGGCAGATGAACGACGGCCACAACGTGATCGAGGACTACAGCCACATCGGGCTGACTTTGCGCCAGCATCCGGTCGCCTTTCTGCGCAAGGGCCTGTCGGTACGCAATATCATCACCTGTGCCGAGGCGATGAATGCTCGGGATGGCCGATGGGTTTACACCGCTGGACTCGTGCTGGTGCGGCAGAAGCCGGGATCGGCCAAGGGTGTGATGTTCATCACCATCGAGGACGAGACGGGTCCGGCCAACGTCGTTGTGTGGCCGTCGCTATTCGAGAAGCGTCGGCGTATCGTACTGGGATCCTCAATGATGGCGATCAACGGGCGGATCCAGCGAGAAGGGGAGGTGGTCCATCTCGTCGCCCAGCAACTCTTCGATCTCTCAGCCGATCTGGTTGGCCTTGCCGATCGAGATACGGAGTTCAGGCTGCCGACCGGGAGAGGCGACGAGTTTGCCCATGGGGGTGGGCCGGATTCACGTGATCGGCTAAAGCCGGTCGTTCCGCGGGACATGTTCACACCCGATCTTCATATCGATACGCTGAAGGTGAAGAGCCGGAATTTTCATTGAGCGATCTGGGTAAATGTCTGGTCGGAGGCGCTATTGGTTCAAAGCGATGTTACTTCTCAGTGGCCACTTCGCTGAAAATCTAGATGTTGACCGAGGCGTCGGGGAATTTCGCGGTGATCTCGAACGTGCCGCCCAAAGCCTCCATATAGCGTCGCAGGCTGCTGACATAGATATCGCCACGCTGCTCCAGCTTTGCGACAGCCGGCTGCTTCACATAGAGTGCGCGTGCCAGATCCTGCTGAGTTTTTTCGGGCCACGCGCAGCTCGTGTAGCGCCAAGTCTTCGAGAATTGTCTTTGTCGCTTCATCTTGCGGGCACGGCCTTCTGGGCCATTCTGTTGTGCAAGGTGTCGGATGAGAAGGGGAGGGAAAGGAAGTTGCTGCCGTTTGGCTTCTAGAAGCCCCGACTGCCCTTACAATATCGTCCTGAACGGCCTCGATCAGCGTCGTGTACCACTCACCAAACTCGTCGTTTATTGGGGGAACAAGAGGCGTGCGAAGCATACGCTAAGGGCGAACGGAATGAGAATTTAGGCTCCCGCAATGCGACGCTCTCGCTGAGAACGTCGCGCAGTGTTCAGGCACTGTGATGATTAGTCCGGACCTGCGAGCGAAGCTCGTCTCGTCGCCCAAGAACCTAGAGAATTAGTAACGTAAGGTTGTTACTTAGGTGTATTGGCGGTGGCGAATGTATGGCGACCGGGCAAATGAATAGACGCTCAATGCAGAAACAGAGAATATGACCGTACACACTTTCAAATCCTCTTCCAGCTCTCCCGAAATAATTAAGATCAACAAAGGCTTAATCCGCGAGAATTACCGGAACCGAAGGCAGACAAATGTGATGGTGGACACCAACATCCTGCTGACGATTGAAATCGCGTATAACGGATCGCAGCGGCATAAGGACTTGAAAGACGCAGGCATTGTCGATCTGGCAAGGTTGATCGAGACGACGTCAAAATACGGCGTTTTCATATCGCCTGCTGCTGCCTACCAGGAGCTTCCGCCGGGGCGACGGGCTCCGGTCGAGGCTGCGTTCGAAAGGTTTTGCAGAGACTACCTGCCCAAGTTCCGGGATGACCCTAACTCAGTGAAGGTTCCTTTCGCCGGCGAAAGTTTTGAGCCCGAGGCCTTCAGTGCACTATCACCGGAGCGTCAGACGACCATCGCCTGCTCTTATGCGTCACTGCTGGCCTTAAACATTATTTATCGCCTGGAAGCGTTGGACGGGTTTGAAAAATTCACGCTCTACATCGACTACTGCGAGGAAGTCCTTAACCTCATCAGCCTGAAGGAATTGTCGATCGCGCGATACGTATTCGCTCCTGAAAAGGGTATGACTGACGTTGTG
This sequence comes from Rhizobium atlanticum, assembly GCF_030182485.1. Classification (NCBI taxonomy): domain Bacteria; kingdom Pseudomonadati; phylum Pseudomonadota; class Alphaproteobacteria; order Hyphomicrobiales; family Rhizobiaceae; genus Rhizobium; species Rhizobium atlanticum. Next base: position 29,898 of record NZ_JAQJCJ010000025.1, on the reverse strand, counting down.
AGGACGCGGAAGTCGGCCACTGTGAACAATTTCACGAAACTGAAGAAGGGCGGCGCCAAAGGCTTGACCCGGGTCCAAGAGCTACACCGTATCGCGCTGAACGGTGCTAATGACCTAAAACTGATCTCCGCCGCTGATATCGTGAATAATTCACGAGAGCAGTTCATGTTTGGAGTGATCGAGCACGATGTGTGGATCGCGACTCGTGACGAAAAACTCTACGAGTTCTGCCGCGCATGTCCAGGTTTCGTTGGCTGGGGGGCCGGGGGACCCCTTGCCCGCTTCGTTGACACACACGCAGATATAAAAGGCACCCGCTATTGGAAGGACACCATAGACCTGCAACAGCAAAGGCTCGAAGCGCGTTACGCAACGGTTGATCGAGCCAAGGAAATGGACGACATCGTGGCGGCGGCTTTCAATATTGAAGCTGACCTCTTGGACGATAGGGCAATCGGGTACTTTTCAAAGAGATCATGGAGATCTCAAGGGTGACGAGCATTTGCGTCTAAAAACCTCGACAGAGCTATGGTCGGCACTGAGCAGGTAAAAAACCGTGCCACTAAGAGTCCGTGCCGAAACTGGTCATGATTGGCGTGCGATGCGTCTGACGAGGATCATGACGGCTGCCGCGTAGAGGAAAGCGGTGGCGGATTCGATGGTCGCCTCGGCGTCCTTCCATAGCCTGCGGTTACGGCTGATCCAGGCGAAGAAGCGCTCGACCACCCATCGCCTCGGCTGCACGGCGAAGCCGATCTGATCGGGCTTTCGCCTGACAATTTCGACTGCAATGGACGTGGCTTCGGCCACGCGCGGGCCTTGGTAGCCTGCATCGGCGAAGACCTTGCCGACAAATGGAAATGGCCGCCGCGAGGCTTGCTGCACCGGGCCCGCTCCGTCGCGGTCCTGGATATTGGCCGGATGCGGGAACAGCACCAGCGCCCGACCGTCGGTGTCGACCAGTGCATGGCGCTTGCGGCCCTTGATCTTCTTGCCCGCATCATAGCCGCGCGGCCCGCCGCTCTCGCAGGTCTTGACCGTCTGGCTGTCGATGACCGAGGCCGTGGGCGAGGCCTCGCGTCCGCATCGCTGCCGATCCTGCATCAGAAGCTGGTGATTGATCTTCTCGAACAGGCAGTCGTCGCGGAACCGGCAGAACCACCGGAACACCGTGCTTCTCGGCGGAAAGTCGGACGGCAGAAGCCGCCAGCCGATGCCGCCGCGCATGACATAGAAGATTGCATTCATGATCTCGCGCAGCGGCCATCCGCGCGGACGTCCCGTCTTCGCCGCAGCCGGCATCATCGGCGCAATCAAATTCCACTCGCGATCCGTCAGATCGGTTTCATAACGCAGGCTTTCTCGGTTATGCTGGCGACGGGTAGCTGGCGTCCACATCAGGTCTCTCCGATTAGGCTTCGACACCCAATTCGGAATCACGACCGCGCCAGCTACTCAACCCTTTCGAGACGGGCTCTTAGGTATGCTTCCGGATCACCGAGCATGTTTTGTATCGGAGACGTCACCGGGAATATGCCGTGGATCTATCAACCGATACAAATATACGTCTATTTCGCTCTCTTCGGGTGGTGCAGTTACATCGGCGTTCAGACAAAGAGAACTTGGTCGAAGTTTCGCGGAACTGATAGTGTCACCAATGCCAATTCCCAGGGTTAAGATCGGAACGCTCAAGATCATCCTTTGCTTTCTGAGCGGCATCGGCGATCCCCTTCGCGAGATCGGCGGCAGCCTTCGCGGCGGCATCTGCTGCAGCTTTGGCGTTGTCGACTGCGCCCTGAACGCCTTTCGTCCCCTCCCGCCAGGCGTTGTCAGGAAGATCTTTGAGGGAGTCGAAAGGCCGCTCGTAGAGCTTGGTCAATTCTTTTTTCGTTTCCTCCGCCACATGCTGCCCCGCCCGAACGGCGTCCATGATTGCTTTGGCAAGCAAGTTCTTATCTAGTAGCGTGACATTCCAAGACTTAAGAATGAAGTTGTCATCGGGCTCGCAGGCAATAGCGGGAACGGCTTCGTTAAGGGCTGTCTTGAAAGCGTCAAACTGTTCCTTCGAAACCGGACCCGCATCACCCGTTTTTGGAACTATCGAGTAACCTGCGGAGAGCTCAAGATAATCCGCCCCCACCACGACGTCCTTCGGATCCCATGCGACCTCAACACCTCTGCGACCGAAGTTCGTATACTCGCGTTCGTCGGGCCTTGGCTCCTCGTTTTTGCCGAAGGGGTAGAATGTCGGGAGGCTGGAGATCAAAATTGAAGGCGCTTGTTTCCCGCCGCCGATGTTGCGCTCAACGTCAATCCTCAACTGATGAATGGTAAGCCACGCATTCGCCGCGATGTCGCTAGGCGCGCTCGGGGTAACGCCAATGGTTATACGTCGGCAGGCAAGCTCGGGTATCAGAACAATCGCCGAGCCGGCGGCGACCGTTTGCTTCGCCACTTTTATCGAGACTGGAAGATCGAGTGACGTTTTGGCGTGAAGATCGATATCATTGCCAAAACCTCCTCCAACAAAGGCGGCATTCGTGTGGGTGTGCAGTTCCACTTTCAGGCTTGCATCTACTCGAAGTGCGGTTTGAAGGCCAACCCCAGGCACCCACTTGATGTCTGGTGGCTGAACGTCGAACAATCCGGAGAGAAATGACGGCCCACGTGGCGTGACGACAAGGCTGACCTCACCTAAGAGGTCGTCCTTCAGCAAGGCTGGGTGAGCGATCTCTCCGCTCGCATTGGAACTGCTGATCGAGCCCGTCGTTGCCTGACGGAGCTCTGAAGCCATCTCTAAAATCGGAGTATTGTGGATTCGGACATAGACGAGATCGCGATCGTCGCGGAAAGGGCGCAGACGGTCGGAAACCGATTTCCTGCGGCGCTCAAGCGCTTCAGAAGTCGTTTCTTTTGTTTCGGCCAAGTGCGAGAAGACCTCGTCGATAGTTTTTCCGCCGAGCATCCAAATGCCGTTTGTCGTCGATACGGGGATTTCGGCTGCAATGCTTCTATGAAGCTTGTCGCGATTGATCTTAATCGCAAGATCATACCCGCCGCTCACTTCGAACTTGTTGTGACTGGAATTCGCTTTGCCAATGTCCAGTTCTAAGTCACTCACAATGCTTGGCCCCGGAATAACGAGTTCCTTGCCCCAACCCGTAAAAGCTCCGTCGGCGATTAGTTCGGCTAAGAGGTCCCCCGAACTTAATGATAAATTTCCCCAATTGAATTTAGGCTTAACTGCGTACGGGACGAGATGAAGGCGGATTGCGTTCCGGCCTTTGTCGTCCTTGTCGGGCAGCGGAAGGAGCATGGTATCGAGTTCAGCAAATGCTGTCGTTCCTGCCCACCAAGACGTCTTTTTATCGGCTTGATAATGAGCGGAAAGCGATAATTTGGCATGAAATGAGCCATCGTTCGTGCTCAGCACCGCTTCTTCGACCCGCACTATGACTGCGCCATCATAGTGTCCTTCGGGATCCTTATCGCCGAGGCGAACGACGCGTTCGATCCCATTGAGCCCGCTTACAAGTCCTCTCAGCGCGCGCTCGGGTAGAAAGATGCGGTTGCTCCAGTCGTCTGGCTTGGCCCCGGTTTGTAGAATGGCTTCGGTGAGGGCCAGCGAGCGCTCTTGCAACGCAAGTGTCTCTTCGAGTCTCCGCTCTTCAAACAGATGATAAAGATATGTCCCAGCTACACCGCAGACCAACACGACGATGGCGGCAAGTCCAATTAAAAGTTTCCTCATGTCGTTCCCCCAGGTTGCCACAATGGTGCACATTATTATTGTATTTTTCACCATAAATCTTGCACCGGCTGGCGAACTCAAGCGTCCCTAAGATCGACCCGGACATATCCGGGCGATCATACATGAGTGTACGGCCGGCTCACTGAGCCGGAGCCGCTTCGGCATAGCCGATCTCGTCGAAGACGGTGAAGGTGATCTCGCTCGGGCCGGCAAGCTCCTTCATGCGGCGAGCGATATGGAACGCGATGACAACAATGCACCCGGAAGCGCTGCTTCGACACAACTTACTATTGACGCGCCCGGCTGCGATTGGACGACCCCATGAGTTTAACTGCGTGCTATCCCTTGACCCAGGATAATAGAATTCGATCGCATTGAGAACGACCGTTGCGCGGTCGCTCGATGGTAATATCTAAAAGATCATGCCGCCCGCGACGTCGATCGTGCTTCCCGTTATCCAATCCGCGTCGCTAGATACCGCGAAGGAGACTGCTGCGGCGATGTCAGTAGGCTCGCCTATTCGACCTAGCGGCGTTTTACCGATCAAGTAGCCATCGGACGCAACGTCTCGGATATCGGCGTTGCCTTCCGTGGCGGTGAAACCGGGGGCGATCCCTACTACCCGAATCTTGCGAGATCCCAGCTCAAGCGCGAGAGACCGCGTGAGCGTGTTGACCGCTCCCTTCGTTGAGCAGTAAGCGTGCACAGTAGGATAAGGACTTTGCGCCATTCCGGAGCTGATATTAACGATCACGCCTCCTTCACCCAATTCGCGAGCCGCGGCCTGCGTCATAAGAAGAAGGCCGCGCACGTTAAGAGCAAAGTGCTCGTCGATGCTCGCAGCGGTTAGGCTTTCAAGGCTGTCCATTTTATAGACAGCCGCATTGTTGATGAGAATGTCCAACTTTCCGAACTTCTCGATGGTAGCGCGAACGAGGGACGAAATTTCGGCCGGGTTGGAGATGTCGGCTTTGATTGCGAATGCGGAGCCGCCAGCCGCCGTAATTCTATCGACGACGGCCTGCGCCATGTCCGACGATCGGGCGTAGTTCACGATTACAGAGGCGCCATCCGCAGCCAAGCGCTCAGCAATGCCAGCGCCAATGCCCTTCGACGACCCGGTCACGATCGCGACTTTCCCAGTAAGCTTTTGCATATCTTAATTTCCTATCAATCACTAGGAAACACATTTATGGGACTTGAACACAGCCGTCAAGAGTTTAATAATGATCACTATGATTGACGACCTTTATCATGCGCCTAGGAAGGGTGGACGGCCCCTGTCCTTTGACCGGGATGCTGCTCTCCAAAAGGCGATGGTGCTGTTCTGGCGGTACGGCTATGAAGGGACATCTCTCGCCACATTGACCGCCGCGCTCGGGGTCAAACCGTCGAGCATCTACACCGCCTTCGGAGACAAGAAGCGGTTGTTTCTGGAGGCTGTCGAACTCTATCTCGCGAGCGGGCCGGCAGTTGAGGACGTGGTCAGCGACGGAAAGTCGCTCACGGAGGTCGTCCACGAGTTGCTTGTCAATGCGGCTACCAAGTTTACCGGAGAGGAAACCCCTCGGGGCTGCTTGCTGGCAACGTCGGTCATAAGCTGTTCACAAGACTCGATGGATCTGCAGGAGATGCTTGCCGGCATCAGGCGCCATCTTGAGGCACAGCTACTGATTCGAATTTCCTACGCCATAGATAAAGGCGAAATAGGCCCAGACGTAAATCCGGTAGCGCTTGCGGGGCTCATCATGGCTGTTGCGCAGGGCATGTCGACCCTCGCACGCGATGGCGCATCGCGATCCCATCTTATGTCGATCGTCGATATCACGTTAGCGTCATTACCTTTTCGAACATAAGTCTTAGGTGCCGTTGCTCTTGAATATCAAATAAAGCGGCGGGCCTCGCGCGACGTGCACTAATGGCGCAGGCTCATCGCGCCGTACGAATCGTTCGCGCTCAGCATCCTGGTTCCACGTGTGTAACAACGCCTGATCCCGCACTATATGGAGTCCCCGCCATTCCGCCGTATCCGCTTATACGCTTCTAACTGAGCGGCGAGATGTGCTTCACAGAGTATCAGGAATATCTGTGCCAGTGATGACGCTAAAGGCGGAATGGTGACCTTCGATGCTGATTTTGAATTGGTCATGGCGCGGCTACGGCCGCTAACGACTCCACAACACAGGTGCACTTCTGGCTTCGATACTGCAGTTCCCATAAATAGACTTTGGCAATATGTTATAACGCCACAGTGCAATCATCGGCACAGGCCGGCCTGCAGCCGGACGACGTTATCGTCGCTCTCGACCAGCAGCCGGTGACGGACGTCGGGCAACTCCTCTCAATACTCGTGAAGGAGCATGCCCGTGCTCTCATCACCGTCGTGAGGAACGGCCACCGCCTCTTCGTGGCCGCTGACGTGCAGACCCAGTAGCAGCCCGCAGACCGTGTTCTGTCCGCTGAAATTCCAAGGTCGCTCTCGTGCTTGATGAAGATCAACGACGAAAATCTGCGGCGCTGTCACGATCGGCACGTCGCAAACCTGAAGGAGGTTGTCATGAACGACATTCAACTCAGACAGAACATTCTCGACGAAATGGAATTCGAGCCCAGCATCGACGCGGCTGATATCGGCGTCGCGGTCGATAGCGGGATCGTCACACTGACTGGTCACGTGCGCACCTACGCGGAGAAAGAAGCCGCAGAGCGCGTGGTTAGTCGCGTCAAGGGCGTGCGCGGAATAGCTGCCGATATCGAGGTCCGGATTTTCGGGCCGAAGGAAACAGACGACGACTACATCGCCCGGCGCGCTGTCAAAATGCTCGACTGGAACGTTTCCGTGCCAAAGGATTCGGTGCAGGTGCGGGTCCTCAAAGGGTGGATCACCTTGCGGGGAGAGGTCGAGTGGCAATATCAAAAGAACGCGGCCTACGACGCCGTGCGGGATCTCGCCGGCGTAGTAGGTGTGTCCAACCTAGTGGAGCTGAAGCCGCATATTACGGCGGTGGATGTCAAGAAACGCATCGAGGATGCTTTCCAGCGCGACGCCGCTCTTGAGGCCGATGCAATCAGAATCGACGTCCAAGGCAGAAAGGTAATCCTCTCCGGCAAGGTGAAGACCTGGTCGGAACGGCAGGCGGCGGAGCGCGCTGCATGGTCCGCTCCAGGGATCAGCACTCTCGACGACCGACTGACGGTCGGGTGATCGAATATCGGGATTGGCTAGACATTACTGCTCTGCCCACACTCAGCAGCAAGGGCGCCGCTGAGCGCCCTTCGCATAGAGCCCAATTTCCTTGATCGACTTGCGCGCAGATCTCGTCTTCGGAACGAAATTCCGCACCACCCGTTGCAGAGCCTCCGTCGCGAGCACAAGGCGACCATTGATGTTCTTGGAGAGCGACCTTGGGTGGCGACGTAGGCTGGGATCTTCCGCGAAGAAAGATATGAGTCCCCGCAACGGCAGCGCGATTGAGGTTCGGGTTTGATTTTTCTAAATTGAAATCCTGCTGTCGAGCAGAATCGCTATTAGGCCTCGCGGCGAGCAGCAGCCTGAGACGGGTCGACATCTCCGATGCAGTGTACGGCTTCTTCAGCCAGCCGGCGCCCGCTTCGATCTCCTTGTCCGCGGCATGGGGTTCAGAAAAGCCCGACGTCAGGAGAATTTTCACCCTCGGCCAGCGCTCCCGGACATTCCGGGCCAGTTCGTCGTCGTTCATTCCCGGCATGGCCACATCACTGAACAGGAGCGCTACGTCATGCCCCGCCTCCAGCTCCTTCAACGCGTCGATCCCGTTCGTAGCTTCGATCACGAAGTAGGCAAGCGTCTGCAGGCGGCTGACCGTCACTCGGCGAACTCTCGCGTCGTCCTCGACCACCAGGATAGTTTCCGTGCCCCGAGGCGGGGCTTCCTCAGCCCGCTGCTCGTTCGGATGAGAATCCTTTCCGGCGTCGGCGCGTGGAAGAAAGAGGCGCACCGTCGTCCCTTCGCCAAGTTCGCTGTAGAGCTGCAGGTGCCCTGCGGATTGCTTTGCGAAACCGTAGACCATGCTCAGCCCAAGCCCCGTTCCCGAGCCCGTCGGTTTCGCGGTGAAGAACGGTCGAAAGCCCTCTCCATCACATCGGACGTCATTCCGGTGCCGGTGTCGGTCACGGAAATGAGGACGTAGCTGCCGGGGCGGATCGCCGGGTACATCAGGACATAGTCGGAGTCGATCTTGCAACAGAGCCCTTGCAGGCGGGCACCTCAAAGCAGACAGGAGCTGCGATGGAGGACAAGGCTTCGCAGGTTCTATCGAGCACGAAATACAGCACTGCTACCAAGCAGTTGGCAGGATCCGTGCTCTCACAATCCAACAAAAAGCGCTGATGAACGAACAAGAACTTTCGAACCAGTTTCTGTTGTTTTTCCCGGGCTTCTCGTCAACCAGTCTTATTCCGTTTCCTGCCACCTTAACTCATCATCTTCCGGAAAAGCGGCAGTTGGTTGCGAACATCCAGTGCCTCGGTCGGTGGACTCCGCTGAAGCGCCTATTTGAAGTCACTCTGCCCCACGCTTCAATGCAGCTAGGAATGGGAAGCGATGAGCAAAGTGCGTAGGAGATCAAAGTTTCCCACTCCTTGTGGCCTGCCGAGGTCGGCGATCGATGACAGGCGTAATCGAGAGACACTGGCCCCGAGACATCAATGCCGCTTGGGGGAGACGTATCTGACAACGTTGGTTGTAAATCCGCTTTTGTTTGCCGATGCACATTCAGTGCCATGGCTGGATCGCATGGTTCAGATACACGCAGATAGACATCGCGACCGATCGCGCGCGTGCCCGGCCTCGCCGAAAAGGTGCCAGATGTGACGGCAGCCTTGCATGCAAAGCTCGACGAGCACCGGGCGTTCGTACGGGAGCGTGGAGAAGACTTGCCGGAAATCCAGAATTGGCGCTGGGCACGCTCCTCCTAGTGCGACAGAGGACCGGATTGGGTAGCGACTACCACCAGCCATACTGCCGCAGCTACGCCGGCACGCAGGAGAAAGGATTCGAGTGCGAGGTGGCAACCTCGCCTTCGACTTGGGGTGTCCCACGGCAATCGCAGCCTTTGCAGCGTCAGCTATCTGTTTCGAGTCCTGTTCGTTCTGCAAACGATGCGATCTTAATACGTCCTGGAGAATGATCGCCGGGTCATGCTGCAGCCGTCAACGAGAGGCAGCTAAGGGTGAAGCCCGGTCCCATCGCCGTCAGGACAGTTCTCCTGGGTAGTCCTTGCGCAAGAAGCTTCTCGAGTACGAACAGCGCGGTTGGCGAGGACATGTTCCCATAGTCCGAGAGAACCTCACGTTCCTGGTCGAGGGTTCCCTGGCTTAGTTTAAGCGCCGATTCCAAGGCGGTGATAACCTTTGATCCACCGGGGTGGCACGCAAACCGGTCAACGTCGGCAGGAGCAAGATCTGATCGGGCGAGTATGGACGTTACGCCCTTCAGCACATGAGTTTCGGCGAACGGTGGTATCGCACGATCGAAGATCACGCCCAGACCCTCCGGATCGACGCTCCATCCCATGATGTCTAGCGTGTCGGGCCACGTATGCTGGCCTGCAAGTTCGACCTCGGCCAGACCGGTCTCACTAGCACGCACCACGCAGGCGGCGGCCCCGTCGCCGAAGAGGGCGGTCGCCACGATGTTCGCCTTCGTAAGCTTGTCCATGCGAAATGCCAACGTGCAGGTCTCGACGGCGACCACCAGCACGACTGAGCCTGGCCGGGATGCCGCCAGCCGTGACCCGATTGAAAGCCCAGAGACTCCGCCGGCACAGCCGAGGCCAAACACGGGAACCCGTTCGACATCGTCCCGGAAGCCCAGTTCTCGGCTTACCCTCGCTTCCAGACTAGGTGTCGCAATACCAGTCGAGGAGACGGTTACGATCGTGTCGACATCGCCTGCTGCAATGCCCGCCGACACGAGAGCTTTGCTGGCGGCGGCGACGAACATTGCACCCGCGCCCTCGATATGAGCGAGGTTTCGTTCGGGCCATCCCGACGTCTCGAGATACCACTCGATCGGCCGGACGGCATAGCGGCGCCGAATTCCCGAGGTTTCGAACACCCTTGCCAGCTTTTCGAAATCGTCAAATCGCGATGAGAACGCGGTGTGCGAGGCTCGCGCCGCGTCACGCTGGTCGATGACATGTGGCGGAACGGCGGTGCCGACGGATACCAGCTTGACGGGTTGCTGCATAAGACTCCTTGCGACGGCGCGGGAAGAATTTGGTACGCCGCGCGAGGACGAGACCGAACCGTAACGCCTCGATCCTCAATAAGTTGCAATGCGGGCGAGCCTGACGCCGCACTTCGTCGGAAGGCTTCAGAGACGACGACGCGTGAAGAATGCCTCCCGCGGCTTCGTGTCTGCCTTGATCCACGTCAATGCGCTCAACAAGTTGGCTCCGTAATTGTCCGATCGAAAAGGAGACAGCGCGATGCTTGCTAGAGACATCATGACGACCCCGTGACGACGCTCGACGAGGGACACAACGTCAGGGAAGCCGTCGAGATCGTCAACGCCAGCAAGATCGGCGCGGTGCCCGTCATCGATGGCGAAGGGCGGCTCACCGGCATCGTCACCGGGGAGACCTGCTGCGCCGGGTGGCGTCATCCTGGGCGAGACGGGCGGTACCGCATACGCGCGACCGCGAAGATGCACTGGCGGACTATGTGAAGGCCCGAAGCTGGCGCGTCAAGGACGTGATGTCGACGCCCGTCGTCAGCGCCGCCCCGAGCGCAACCGCGAGCCAGCTCGCAGAACTCCTGCAGGCCCACGACATCAAACACCGAACGGCAGACTCGCCGGCATAATCAGCCGTCACGACTTGATGCGAGCGCTTCTCGATGTTCGACGGCAGTGTACTGCTTCCGGCGACGAGGCCCTAGGGACGGCCGTTCGTGGCCGCCTGGAAACCGAGTTCGAAATAAGGTTCCCCATCGTCAATGCGACCGTCTCCAACGGGGCAGTCACCCTGAGGGGAGAGGTCGAGACGGAGCTGGAATGCTCGGCGGCCAGGGTGGCGGCGGAAAGCATCCGCGGCGTCGGCGGCGTGGTAAACAACATCACCCTGGCTACCGCATGGTGAGCTCTCTCAAACTATGAAATCGTCCCTGGAGTTTCCGTCATGTTTGTCAGGGTCATCGCAGACGCCGTCGTGTCGAGGCTTCTCCTCATCATCCTGATCCTCATGGTGGGGACGGTCGTGAGCGTCCTACTGGTGAGGCCATCCCACGACTCCCGAACCGGGCGCGTCGAGCGCTCTCTCTGACCCGTGAGTGCGCGATGAACATCTGGCCCTCCAGGATTTAATTGTCCGGCCGCGTCCCGCAAAAGACCGGAGGCGCGACGGATTCGATGCTCTCCGAACTATTCGGCTTCATCTGGCTGATGGGAAGGCGTCATCAGGCGTTGGTCGCAGGGCTGTCCCTGGCTCTTTTCGTTATCGGCGCGGCGCCTCTCGAACTCCAGCGCCGGATCGTCAATGAGGCGACCGAGCAAGCGTCATACCGGTCTCTTCTCTTTCTCGTATCCCTCTATCTCGCGGTCGCAGTGTTGAAGGGCGCGATAAAATTCACCTCCAACCTCTAAAGAAGCTGGGTGGGCGAAAAAAGCACGCTTTGGCTCGGGGCGCGCGTTCTGCATCGGGCCGAGACGCCGCCATCGGAATCCACGCTCGAGGGGGTTGAGCTGTCGATCATCTTTGCGGAAGCGGAACCGGTGGGCAGTTTCGTTGGGACCAGCATCTCCGAGCCGCTACTCCAGATCGGCATCCTTGTCACCGTGGGCGGTTATCTGATCTATCTCCAGCCGCTGATGAGGATGGCCGCCCGCAAAGCCGATCACCCGCTACAGCGCAATGAAACGCGCGGGCGCTCGGCTTTACTCCCTACCGTCACCTACGCCACGTACTGGGACACGATCCAGTAGAACGGCCACCTTTTCCCGCGTGCAAGTGGCCATATGGGGGTGGCGTAATAACCAGGCATACGCGAGGTCGGTATGGCAGGTTTGATCTCTCCTTCCAGGTCGCTCGCGTCATAGATCGCGACGACGCCGGGCACCGAGAACGCATCGCCGACATCGATGTTCAGGATTCGGGCATGTGGCTGGTCGGAGCGTCGCAATGCGATATGCAACATACCGCGGCGCCATGTATCGACATACTGACCAACACCCGTCAGCAGACGTGGATCTTCGGTGCGCTTGTCCCGCTTGCCGACAAGTTTGGGCCGCAGCTCGACGGAATGGTCCTGCTGGCTCATTCGTAGAACTCCACACCCTTTCGCAACTCTTGCCATTGCGCGTCGTCGTGGCCGAAAATGATAGAAGCTCCCCGCTCCCGAAGAGCTTTCAGGCGAGCGAGTGCCTCTGCGGCGAGTTCGATGTTCCAAGTATTTCTCGGAGCGATACCGGTGTCGACGCTCGCCTGGAGCGGGGCAGCATCTGAAGCGAGTATAAATGAACCATCTTTTTCCAGCTCGACACGGGCGACGGTCATTCCGGGGGTATGACCCGGCATGGGCAGCAAGACGATGCGCCCGTCGCCAAAGACGTCATGCTCGGCATTGAAGGTCTGGAAACCCTGGGGCTGGTCCCATTCTCCTCGAAGATAGCCTTGATTTTCTGCACCGCTTGCCGTGGCGGCCTGCGCCTCCGCTTCGTGGCAGAGGATCGTTGCGCGCCGAAAGTACGCGTTGCAGCCGCAATGATCGGGATGCAGATGTGAACAGATCACAACATCTATGTCCTCGGGATCGAGAGCAAGAGTCTTCAACTGATGAACGACCGTCCGCTCTGGCGAAAAGATCGGGGTCATAACCTTGCTTAACCCACCCCATCGCGCGCCTGGATCGATGGCGGCCTCTGGATTGCATCCGCTATCGAACAGCGCGTTGCCTTGGGGATGGCGCATCAGGGTGGCGTGAACCGGCAATTCAATCGCTTCTTCCTTCAGCGCCCCAGGGACGTAAATGGACCGGCGCATACGAAGCCGGCCGGCCTCGAGAAAATGCATCTTCATCTTAAAGGTCCTCTCTTGCTAGCCAGTTCGCGGACGGCGTTGACGATGTTTTCATAGCCCGTACAACGACAGATGTTTCCTGAGAGCGCTTCCCTGATCTTATCATCGGTTTCCAGCGGATGGTGGCGAAGAAGGTCGATGATCGCCAACGATGAAACTGGGCCTACAAATTCGCATTGCAGGCCATGATGCTGGCGGAACGCTTCTTGGATTCGTCCGAGTATCGACGCTTCCCTGGCCATGGTTTCGATTTCGCTCCCGTCTGCCTGCACTGCAAGCATCAGACAGGAGCGTGCGCTCCTTCCATCGAGAATGACGGTGCAGGCACCGCAAACGCCATGTTCGCACCCGACATGGGTTCCGGTCAGGCAAAGGATCCTGGCGCAGGAAGTGGCTCAGCAGCGTTCGTGCTTCGATCGTGCGCGTCATATACGCTTCGTTGACGCTGACGGTGATCGTCTTCTCACTCATCTTGCTTGAAGCCTTTCGTGGTTCGCGCGGCTCCAGGCGGCGCGAAGGGCCCGTTTGGCAAGGACGCCTGAGAGATGCCTGCGGTAATCTGCAGAGGCATGGATATCCGTGTTGGGCGTGAGGATTCCAGCCAGGCGATCCGCCACCGTATCGAGAACCGGCTCGGAAACATCCGTCCCCTCGATGATGCCCTCGATCTCTTCAAGCCGCAGCGGGGTTTCACCAACGCCCATCATGCCAACGCGAACGTCAGACGCCCTGCCATCTACACAATGCAGCGTCGTCGCAAAGCAAGCGAGTGCGAAGTCCCCGTGGCGTTTTGCAAACTCCTCAAATCCCCATCCGGCATCCGGTCTCATCGCGTCGAGCTCGACGCGAATTACAAACTCGTCCGGTTCCAACGAGTTGACCAGCGATCCGACAAAAAAATCGGCTGCAGGTATTTCGCGTCTGCCGCGCTGAGAGGAGGCGATGACCGTCCCACCGAGGAACCGTGTCATCATCGGCATCTCGGTCGCTGGATCCGCATGCGCGACGCTGCCGCCGAAGGTGCCGCGGTTGCGCACGGTCATATGGGTGACGTGATGCATCGCCTCATGCACGATCGGCAAGTGTTGGCGGATGATCGGGTCTGTCGCGGTCATGTGATGGCGTACCGTCGGCGCCGATTCTCACCCGATCTCCGTGCAGTTCGATCCGATCTCCATGAACCGAAGTTACTACGCGCGGCGCCCAAAATCCCGCGGCCCTGCTCGGATGGATACGATCTCTCTGAGCAGTTCGAGGTTCTCGCCGGTCATGGTGGCCACGTCTTCGATCGTGCAGATATGCATCGAACGAGCCATCAGGCGGCCTTTTGCGCAGTGGAGACCGTCGGAAGCATATTCCACGGCAACAGGTCTTCAAGCCTATCTACCGGTTAATCTTTGATCTGGGTTAGGACGTCCGTGAGGTAGCTCTCGGGGTTGCGGCCATGCAGTTTGTCCGTTCCAATGATGGTCAAGATATTAGCGTTGCGCTATCCCGTTCGTAATTTGCATCGTGTAAGTCTTCACTCCTGATGCTCGTTCTCGGGCCGCGCCACGCAACGCGCGGCCCGTCTTTCGGTTTTCTCAACCCGGGAAATTGCTACTCGGATTGATTGATTATTACGAGTTTATATGCAACCTTCGGTACGATCGCCGACGGTCGGCGCACATCAGGAGGAAAAACCATGATCCGTACTAATGCAGTTGCAGCACTTGTGTTTGCTGTAGCAACCTCAGCTCTTGCTTTCGATGCAAGCAACTTCAAGGATTTTTCAAGCATCGCATCGGCTTCCAGCAGTTGGCAGAACCAGTCCGGCTCGACGATGATCATTCAAGTCGACTCGTTCGGAAACGTCTCCGGCCAATATGTAAACAGAGCCCAGGGCACCGGATGCCAGAACTCGCCCTATCCGCTAACAGGAAGGGTAAACGGGACGTTCATCGCATTTTCGGTCGGCTGGAACAATTCGACGGAGAACTGCAATTCCGCAACCGGATGGACCGGCTACGCACAGGTCAACGGCAACAACACTGAGATAGTCACGAGCTGGAACCTCGCTTACGAAGGCGGCTCCGGTCCGGCCATTGAGCAAGGACAAGACACTTTCCAGTACGTGCCGACGACTGAGAACAAAAGCCTCTTGAAGGATTAATCTCCTCTGCCCTGCCGGCGCTGGCCCGTCAGAGATTGTGGAGCAAGAATTCATCGAATATGGCCAAAGGCTTAGACGAAGCTGCTTTCCCTGCCGAATAAAAGCGCCGCGTGCTCGTCCGCGCGGCGCAAATCCTTATTTGATGAGTTCAATGCGGCCAAAACGGCAAGCTTTCCGGACAAAAGTAAGCATCCGAGGATGCGCCGCCTTGGGGCAAACGCGGCGATCTGATCAAGGTCGTTTGGCACGATGGCCAGGGGGCCTGCCTGTTCACGAAAAAATTGGAGCGAGGAAGGTTTATCTAGCGTGACGGCCAGGGCGCTTGTCTGTTCACGAAGAAGCTGGAGCGCGGCCGCTTCATCTGGCCGTCAGCCGCTGACGGCACGGTGGTGATCACACCGGCGCAGCTCGGTTATCTGCTCGAAGGTCTACAGAAATATCCCTGCTTGTGAGTCTGACGAATCATCACCGGACAAGATCGAGGTGCTGGATCCGAGCCATCCGTTATTTGGACGCTCCTTTAATGTGATCCGTGAGGTGGGACGTAGAGGCGGCAACTTCGCGCCGTCGTATGAGGTTGAACATCGTGGTGGATCGACCTTGCTGATACCCGTGTCTGCGACACAGGGATATGTCGAAGCCTGAAATACTGACGCGCAAAGGACACCATTCGCCCAATTGTGAGGAGAAGGTTTTGCCAATCACTGTGCAACGCCTCCGCCTTGCAGCGGGCATCTAGGTAAAGGCACAGCGCAACAGATGGACACACGAACCTAGTTTGCTCAGCGCCGTACAACTTGCCGCCAGGCTCGATATTCCCGTCAATTGGATTTACGTTCAAATCAGGCGGAAGCGCCTGCTCATCGACCAGCAATCAACCGGAGCATATTTGTTCCAAAATTCCCCGGCGGTCGTCAACGCGGTTCGCGACCTTCGCAACCGTACCATTCATCAACTCGATCTGAGAATCATTCAGCCTCACCAGGAGGGGCATCAACATCCGTTGTCGCTGGAGGGAATTGACTGGCGCGCACGGCAGGAAACCTGGCGCCCCAGCCGGGTTTGACTGAATTTTTACATTGAGATTGTTGAGAAATCTGATTCAATGTCGTTATGACATTGCCGCCGCTTACCCTGCCATCGGACCTTGCCAGCGCTCATCCGGCGCTGCTGGCCGAACCTGCTGCGCGGCTGCAAGCTGAGGCGGAAGCGGCCAACGCGAAGGCGCGGCTGTCGAACATTGAGGCGCTCAACGTGCATTTGCAGTTGCTGATCGGCAAGCTGGAGCGCGAGAAGCACGGGCCGCGCCGCGAGCGCACGCAGCGGCTGATCGATCAGTTGGAATTTGCAGCTCGAAGAGCTCGTGGCGTAGGCCGCCGAGGACGAACTGAGCGTCCAAGAGGCCGCGGCCAGAACGCAGTCCGTGCGCGCCTTCGCCCGCAAGCGTCCAGTGCGCAAGGCGTGGCCCAAAGACGTCGAGCGCGCACGCATCGTCATCGAAGCGCCGACGGCATGTGCCTGCTGTGGCGGCTCGCGGCTGTCGAAGCTGGGCGAGGACGTGACGGAAACGCTGGAGGATATCCCGCGCCGATTCAAGGTGATCGAGACGGTGCGCGAGAAATTTACCTGCCGCGATTGCGAGGCGATCAGTCAGGCTCCCGCACCGTTCCATGCGACGCCCGCGCGGCTTCATCGGCCCTCAGTTGCTGGCGACGATCGTGTTCGACAAGTTCGGGCAGCACATCCCGCTGAACCGCCAGAGCACGCGGTTCAAATGTGAGGCATCGGTCCGTCGACCCAGACCCTGGCCGGTGAATGTTGATCCGAATGTCTTCGAGCTGCGGCAAATGCTGGAGCATCACTGTCGCACGGCATACCAGGAGGCAACGTAGCCGGCTGCGGCGACCCCATGCGAATGCGGGACGTCGCGGACGATGCTACCGACAATGGCGTCCCTTTGATCGACGCCATTCGGCCAGTTCGGCACGATGTAGCCGCGATAGCTGTAGATCCAGGTCTCGCCGGCCACATCGCCCTTTCCAGTGAATTGCAGCTCGACAGGGTCTCCCGGACGCACCGTACCGGTCAATTCCAGCGACCACCCGGGCCCACCAATGGTTCCGCCGACCTTGCGCCGAGCCAACTCGGTCAGCACCAGCGTTCCCTGGCCAAATTCCAGTGCATTGAAATCAACCGATAAATCGGGATTGTTGATCAGGCTGCGATAACTCCAAGTGCCAGTGAAGCTCATAGTTCCTCCCAATGGCGATCGACGCCCTAATGATGGCCGGAAACGGTGCCACCCTGGCCGTCCGGCAGGGTGATCCTGATGTTCTGCATCATGCCCTGGTCCTCATGATCGAGGATGTGGCAATGCAGAACGAACTCGCCGATATAGCGCTGGTAGTGCGTCCGCACGGTGATCGTGTAGCGCGCCGACGGATCGGTGCCGGGATTCTTGATCCACAGCGTGTCCTTCCAGACATTTTTCAAGCCTGGATATTGCGGATCGCCGTCGTCATCGGCGCCAAGCGCGCTGACATCGTTGCCGGCCGCATCGACAATTTTGATGATCTGAAACGGATTGACATGGATATGGAATGGGTGGCTGACGAAATCCGAGCGGAGCGTCCATTCGTCGACTCCGCTCAGCGGCAACGTCCGGTCGATGCGGTTGGGATCATAAGGTTTGCCGTCAACCTCGAAGAAGGTGGCACCCGGCTGTTTCACATCGATGTTAAACACCAGTTGCTGCTCGCCGGTGACCTCGCCCGCGTCGATGTCCGGATGGGGAATAAAGCTTGAGAGCGACATCTCGTTCTTGAGGTCATCGATAACCTTGCCGGCGACATTCTGTGACATCGTGCGCTCAGCCGCCGAAATCAGCCAATCCTGCAGATAGGTGCCGATCTCGCCATTGACGGCATGGCCGCCTACTGCAGTGACTATGCCGAGAAGCCGTCGGCTTGGAGCCTCCTGGTTGACGCTGGCCGCTGCCGGTGCGGCGCCATCGATGATGCAGTAGTCACCCGCTCCTGGCAACACCACCAGCGCGTCAACGCGGTAGCCCGGTTGCAGGATCGCTTGCTGCCGCATCTGCACCTGCGCCATTGTCAGCCCGTCCTGGGCCACCACCCCATACGGAATAGTATCCTTGCCGCAATTCTGATCGATCCATCTGTCGGTGTCCGCTGCCGCAAGCGTGCGGAACGCGGTCGTCCCGGTCTTGCGCCGGATTTCGAAATTGATGGTGTCGCGAACCCCGGCGTGTATCATCCGCCACCGCTCGACCGAGCCAGCCTCCGCTAATGCCAACTGACCAAGCACCTGGCCGTTGACGCTGGTGAAGCGGCCCGAAGCCGGCCAACTGCCAGGTCCGAACTGATCGTAGCTTTCGATGCCGCCCACCTGTCCTGGCTGGCAATCATAAGTGATGTCGCCATTGTTATCGGTGCAAGCATATTGAATCTGCTGTAGCACCAAAACCCGTTCGGCGATATCGGAGCCGCCCGGCTGCTTCAATAGGCGGTCGATATCGCCAGTCTCGGTCGGTGTCGGCATGCGATCGCCACGGATGATCAACGCCCCGGACATGCCACTCGACACCTGCAATGCGGTTGATCCGTGTAGGTGTGGGTGATACCAGAAGGTGCCGGCGGGATGCTCAACGGCGATGTTGTATTCATATTGGAACGAAACGCCGGGACGGATTGAGATCAGCACATTATCGCCATTGCCAGACGGATTTACCCAGAGACCGTGCGAATGCAGGTTGGTACCGTTGAAGCAATGGGGGGTATTGGCACTGCCACCGCCGATGCCGCAGGTGGAATCCTGAGGGAACAGGTTGTGAAGCGTTACCCGCACCGTCTGACCGGGCCGTAGATCGATGGTCGGTCCAACCAATGGCGTGTCGGCACCGGATAAGCCGGTCTGGCGGGCGTCTTGATAGCCGCGCAGTTTAACGTGGTCGTAGCGCGCCGTGGCCGGATTGTAGATCTGTCGGTCGAGATAGGTAGCGTTCATATCGAGCAGAACCTCGCCCGGAAATGTCTCCCGGCTTTGTTCGAAGGTTTTCAGCATCCCCTGGGATTTTGTGATAGGTTGCAGCATATAGGCCAGGGGGTTAGTCACGGCCCTGGCCTCTTGAGCGACTGCGAATAGCGCATGGGTGACCGAAAAAACGCTCGCCATACCGAAGATCGCAATTTTGTCAGACACAGACAAACAACCCTCCCAAACCTCTGCCCGGAGTTTTGTTCTCCCCGGGTCGAACCGCATCCACAAAGTTCTACTGCGTCACCATGCGTTCACCTGCAATTCGACTTTGACTCGCGCGCTTTCTCGGGAGAAGACAGCTGCCGCCGCGCGACGAGAAAGTTTCAAGACTCATGCCACTCTGGCCGGATCGAGCCTCAGAAGGAATCTTGTGCCTATGCTTCAAGGACTTCCACGAGAGCGCGGTAGGAAGTCGGGCGGAACAGCACCATGGCGCGCACCTGACAAACCTGACAGCAGGTGTAGTAGGCCCGACATTTTTGTGGGGAGCATCGTTACGTGCGGCAATACGCGTCTCACCTTGTTTGTTTGTCGAGCTGCACTCGAGCAACGCCTTGACGCTCATATCGCGGTCACCGCCGCGGGCATTAATGTCGGCGTCACATACCGTTCATCACACCGCCTAATCGGAGAGACACCACGGGCAGACTACGCCAGTTCTTCCGGCTCTCTGCGCTGCGCGATGATCTCGAAACAAGGTTGCTTGCTCAGGAGTATCGCGCCCTGCTCCTCGACGATCATTTCGACGACGGCAGGAGGGAGCCCTTCCACAATCTTCTCCTACGGACGTCTCTTATGGACGTCCAACGCGATATCTCAGATGCACGGAGCCGAGGCCAGCGGCTTCGGCGCTGATAAACGTGAGCCTCGCCCTGCCGGCAAGCCCATCCTCGCCGCCCTCGAATATGGCCGGTGTATTCGACTTGCCTCCGATCGCAGGGAAGATGACCAGGCTGACCTCGTCAACAAGACCCGCCTTCAAGAAATGGCCATTGGTTTGCGCCCCGCCTTCCAGCATCAAGCGCTTCACACCGAACTCGGTTCCAAGAAGGTCAAGCGCGTTTTTCAGATCGACGCCATCTTTCTCCGAGACGATATAGGAAACGCCAGCCTGGGTGAGGCCCGCCAGGTAAGCATCATCCACGTCAGATCCTGTCAGGACCACAAGGTGAGCTCCCTCAATGTCGCTCTTGTCCCAGCGTAGCCGACCGTCCTTATCCACGATGACAGCGAACTCGCCGGCGTCCGGGTTGGCGATATGGATCGGTCGCGCGGCTGTGCCGGTTGCTTGATAGGGGCGGTCGACGGCGTCCGCGAACTCTTCTCCCGTCGCTCTTCCCGAAAGCCAGGCGTCGGCACCGATCTTCTCATGCAGGCCGTCATAGATCTTCACGAGCTCATCGACCGAATGGCCGGTTGCCTCGGCCCAATCATTGACGATCAATCGGCCATCCAGCGGCGACATCATGTGACAGATTACATAGGGTCTGGGCATTGGATTACTCTCCTCTACAAACATTCCACCGTCAGTGGCCTGCCTTCAACCAGGCTGCGAATTTATCCATCCAGTCGGGGTGCCAACGTGAAAGCGCGGGTCGGTTCAGAATCATGTCATCGGCCGCCCAGCGGATCCGTCTGGCATCTATCGCAGACGTAACCGCGTTATCCGGACAGATGATGTAAAAATTCTCGTCGAGCAGACGGACCAGGAAGTATTCCACCAGTTGCTCTGCGGTCCATGCCTCATCGGGTTTCGCAATGCCCTGCGGCTTGAGTGCGATGTTCATGGGTGTCCACGTGTAGCCAGGGACGAGGAGATGAGCCGAAACACGACCTCCCGTCTCCTTCAGAAGCTCGTGCGACAGCTGTTCGGTCAGGACTTTGACAGCTGCCTTTGCCACCGAATATGCGGCGTTACCTGGAGGAGTCGTAATACCTTCCTTGGAGCCGAGGTTGACAACGGCCGACTGGCGACCGGCTTCGATCATGTAGGGCACGAAGACGTGTTGCGCGGCCAGAACACCTCCGAAGTTTACATCGATCTGGCGTCGCCACTTTGCAGGATTGTCCCAAGGGCCGGCTCCTTGCGTTATGCCCGCGTTGTTTACTAGGACGGCCACGTCGCCAAACCGCGAAATCGTTTCGTCCCGCAACCTGGTCAGTGCCGACAAATCTGATACGTCGCCGCTCACGATCAGGATGTCCGTGTCGAGTGTCGAAGTAACATCCTCAAGTGCGTCGGCGTCGAGATCCAGCAGCGCGAGCTTCATGCCGCGGGCCGCGAGAGCCCTCGCGATTGCCAAGCCGATGCCCTTCGCAGCTCCCGTGATGACCGCAACGCGGCCAGGAGCAACGACGCTGTTCATTCTCTCGCTCATTTTTTGTCTTTCCCGTCATTGGACCGTCACCGCTGGAAGGTGTGCCGGACAAGCCGTCGCCGTGGAATTTTTCTCCGAGAAGCGTGCCGGCCGATGGCACCAGCGCAGAGAAGTCCATCAACGCTACTCGGGCGCTTGGGTCGTCGGATCATATCCGCGGGCTGCGAACGACCGTTCGATCGCACTATAAGAATAGGGTAGCGCGACGGCTACTTGAAGTGAGCGGGATCGCACGCACCGATGAGCCGTGTTCACTCAAGGGCCTTCGTGACGTAGGGAATGCCTGGCCAGTTCGACCGCGGACGGGACCAAAAAGGTAACGCACTCCTGGTCCCTGCCAGATCGGTGGATGATTTTCACTCGCCGCCCCGATCAATTTTGCTCATGTAACCAATCGGCTCCACGGGCATTTGGTCACCAGCGCCTCGAGACGATCGTGGTGCTGACCAAACCAAAGGAGTGAAATCATGACAGGGAATAAACCACTCGCAATGATCACGGGCGGCTCATCTGGAATAGGCTTCGAGCTTGCCAAACAATTCGCCAAGAATGGATTCGATGTCGCCATTTCAGGCTCAAGCGACAAGGTGAACGAGGCCGCCGATGCGCTACGAAGCCTTGATGCCGAAGCATATCCGTTCAAAGCGGATGCCTCGACGTACGATGGCGTCGAGAGGTTCTGGACCTTTACGCAGGGGCTGGGGCGCCCCTTGGAAGCCGCGGCTCTGAACGTCGGTATCGGTATTGGCGGCGCCTTTGTCGATAACGATCTCGAGGATGAGCTTCGCCTGCTTGCGATCAATGTAACCGGGACCGTCCATATGGCCAAACGCGTCGTCCAACATATGGTCAAGAACGGCCGCGGCAGGATTCTCATCACCTCCTCGGTTTCGGCGACCCTGCCCACGCCATACGAAACCGTTTACGGCCCGTCGAAGGCATTCGGTTACATGGTCGCGGAATCTCTGCGCGAGGAGTTGCGCTCGACCGGGGTCACGGTGACGGCACTCCTTCCGGGCGCCACCAACAGCGACTTCCACGCGAACGCTGGAATGGGCGGTACGAAGCTCGGTGGCCAACAAAAAAACGACAAGACGCTCGTCGCCAAGCAGGGCTTCGAGGCCCTCATGAACGGCATCGACCATATCGTCGGCGGAGATCAGAAAACCAAGCGGCAGGTGTTGGAAAACCGGACGACCCCCGAGCCCGTCAAAGCCGCGCGGCAAGCCGAATTGACCCAACCGCAGTGAAGGAGCACGTCATGTCACATCTGAAAAACAAGGTCGCCATCGTCACAGGGGCTTCCTCGGGCATTGGAGCGGCGACCGCCAGAGGATTGGCGGAAAAAGGTGCGCGCGTCGTCCTTGCCGGCCGCAATGAGGAACGCCTCAGTCAGATCGTCGAAGACATCACCGGTTCGGGAGGTATTGCCAGCTACAAGGTTGCTGATGCCACGGATTTTGAGAGTACCAAGGCCCTCGTCGCGTTCGCCACAACGACGTACGGCCCGGTCGATATATTGGTCAACAATGCCGGCCTCATGCTCTTTTCCTATTGGAAGGATGCCGCCGTCGGCGATTGGAACAAGATGATCGATACCAACCTGCGTGGCTATCTGCATGCGATCGCCGCGGTGCTGCCGTCGATGTTGGAGCGCCGGTCCGGCCGCATCCTGAATATGAGCTCTATCGCCGGCGTTCATGTCGGCGAGGCGGCAGGGGTTTACGGAGCCACGAAGTTCTTCATACGCGGTATTACCGAAAGCCTCAGGAAGGAGGTGGGCGTGGGTAGCGGGATCCAAGTGTCTATGATCAGCCCTGGCGTGATCGATACCGGCTGGGCCGACAAGGTTCATGACGAGACGGGCAGAAAGATCGCCGGAGAGCTCAACAAGCAGGGTATTCCGCCGTCGTCGGTGGCTGAAGCCGTGGTCTATGCACTAGACCAGCCCCCGGAGATCACGATCAACGACATTTCGTCCATCCAACCCGGCAGGACTGGTAGCCCGCGTTTTCGAGAGCTCAGAACTAGAACCTCCGGGACTGTTAGACCGCCTCGCGGAACCAACCGGTGCCGTCTCTCGTGGCTGTGGACACGAAGATCTTCATTGCATGACGATCTAATCCCGGACGTTTTCGTTTTTCAGCGACCGGGCCATCTCCGCCGTCCTTCGCAGGATCCAACATGGATCACTAGGTCAAATTTTTGACTGCTTCCTCGGCCATCACATACCAAATACAGGGCCAGTTAAATAAGGATTGAAGGTGCCGGCCGGCCTGAAGCAAGGTCGGCGCCGGCAAGGGCGATCTTTTTCAGTACAAGTGCGAGTATCCATAACTCATGGTATCAACGCGGGCCGATCTGGCCGACCTTGAAACTTTCGTCGCGATCGCGCGTGCGGGGGGGTTCCGAAAGGCCGCCGCGCTTCGCGGCGTTTCCGGGTCTGCCCTCAGCCACTCGATCAGGGGTTTGGAGGCCCGTCTGGGCGTCCGTCTGTTTCATCGGACAAGCAGGAGCATCAGTCTCACCGCCGCCGGCGAAGTGCTGCTTGCCGAACTGGAGCCCCGTTTCCTCGGCATTCAAGCTGCGATGGATCTCCTAGACAGTTTCAGGAGCGGGCCTACGGGCAGAGTGAGAGTGACCACCCTGCGTGACGCCGCCGAGCTGCTGATCGCTCCTCGACTGCACAGTTTTCGCAAGAGCTACCCAGATGTCGAGGTCGAAGTCAGCGTCGAGGATCGCTTCATCGATATGGTCGCCGAAGGTTTTGACGCGGGCATCCGTTATGGGGGAACGGTTCCCGAGGGGATGATCGCGTCGCGTCTGACATCCGAACTCGAATGGATCGTAGTCGGTTCTCCGGCCTATCTCAACGAACGAGGGCGGCCCGCGCGGCCGGAAGATCTCTTGACGCACGAGTGCATCCGGATCCGAACCGGTACGGATCACCTCTGCAAATGGGAACTTGGCGACGGCGATCGCATGGTTTCTCTCGACGTTCCGGGACTTCTCACGCTCGGAGATTCGGAACTATCTATCCGCATGGCGGAGGAGGGAGGCGGTCTCTTTTATTGCCTGCAGGCCCGGGTCGAGGACAAACTTGCGGCCGGTTCACTCGAAGTCGTGCTGCCGGACTGGACCTCTACCGGGCCGGGTTTTCATGCATACTACGTTTCGCATCGACAGGTGCCGTCCGCTCTCCGGACGTTTCTCGACTACCTTAAGGCGCCGGTTGCGGGCGATTGAAGTGACGGCCAGACGAGACAGCTTCACCAGGCAGGAGAATCGCATATGGATGGTAAGGAGTTGTTTTGCTGAGGCAAATCGACTCAAGAACTCTCCGATAATTTGGAGGTACGGATGAATCGATTTGCCACCTGTTTTAAAGATCTGCCCGACCCTCGGGGCGCAACACACGTCATCCGCTGATGTCGATCCTGTTCATTGCCATTGCCGCGATCGTTTGCGGCGCCGAAAGCTGCGCCGACATGGCCGATTCGGCGTTTCCAAAAAGAAGTGGCTCAAGACGATCGTGCCGCTGCCCTATGGCATCGCCGGCCATGGCACCTTCTCCACCGTTTTCCGCTGCCTCAATCAGGTTGCCTTCGAAGCCGCTTTACCGAAGCCTTTGCAAAGGGCATGGAAGGCGTGGTGGCGGTCGACGGCAAGGCGGTACGAGGCGACGCCGCTGCCCCTCGTCAAGGTCTGGGCTGCCGGTTGCGGCCTGGTCATCGGCCAACAGACCGCGCCGGGCCGCAACGAGGTCCAAGGGGCGCTCGATGCGCTTGCGCTTTTGTCGCTGGAAGGTGCCATCGTCACCGCCGATGCCCTGCATTGCCGCGCCGATACCGCTCATGCCATCCTTTCCGCCGGCGGCGACTATGCCCTGGCGTTGAAGGCCAATCAGCCCGGCCTCCTGGCACAGACGATTGCTCGTCTGGACGACGTCGAGCCACTCGGCGTCCAGACCGCCGCCGAGAATGACCATGACCGCTGCGAAAGACGCCGTGCCTGCATCGTCGCCGTCAATGACATCGACTTCCCCGGCCTGCAGGCCATCGGCTCCGTCGAGGCCACAAGCCGTCATGCCGATGGCCGTCTGACCAGCCATGTCCGCTACTTCCTGCTCTCCACCGTCATGTCGGCTGCCGCCCTGATCGAGGTAACCAGAACTCATTGGCAGATCGAAAACAAACTGCACTGGGTGCTCGACGTCCAGTTCCGCGAGGATGCCGCCAGAAACCGTAAGGATCACGGACCGGCAAACATTGCTCTGTTACGAAAGATTGCCCTCAACCTCATCCGGGCCCATCCAGATAAGGCCTCCATTCGTCGAAAGATCAAGAAGGCAGGGTGGGACGATCAGTTCCTCATCTCTATCATCGCTCATATGCGATAGCCCTGCTTCACCAGGGGAATTTGAGTGCCGGCAGAAAGCGGTCGCTCGCAGCCAGAAAAATAATTGGCAGCAAGATCGCCTGGCATCCTTTAACATGCCGAAAGCGGAAAAAAATACGTGACAGCCTCCGATCCCTCTCTGAGCCGAGGCCATCCATGATGGTAGAGAATCCGCAAGTCTTCGGCTGTCTGACACGACCAGCCGGTACGAATGCGGTACTGCCACGGCTCTCCTCCAGGCGCCCGTTTTTGATCTCTCGATATCTAAATTTGTGCAGACGAGCAGGCAAAGCTATAACGGCAGGATCAACGAATACTGGTAGCTCTCAGACAATCTGGATCGATATCAACCGGGAATGCCTGCATATGTAGGGAGGATTCAAGCACGGCGTGAGGGCGATGCAGACGGACGAGGCGGAGACGTCACGGAAACCCGAGAGCACCTGCATCACCTCGCTCGAGGTTTCCAGGCGGCCTTGTAGGAGACCCGCGGCGTAGTGCCCCGAAAACCCCACCGCGCAAATGCTGATTATGAAAGACAGTACGAAAATGATTACTCTGTAGCCGGAAACGGGACAACAGCCTGTCCATTGTGGTCGATCCTTGTCCATAGGCGGTGAAGAAACTTCATCAATCGGGATCCGCCTCCGAGGGAAGCATCGAATCATCAATGACGACACGAAAGCTGCGCGACCGAGGTTGTCTGTCAACAGATTGTCTGATAAAGCTTGCTAATGTTCGAACTGTCTCACAAACTTGCGGAGGAATAACTCCGTAACAGAACCGGCGCTGCCGCAGCCGGCACAACTTTCACTGCTGAAATCGATTGCCGCGATGTTCCTTGTTTTCAATGGAAAGCGGTGACCGCATCTCGGCTATGTGAAGGCTTCGAACATGTCGTCGTCCTCGCGACGGCGGGACGCGACGCCTTGATGAACAAACGGGCGTCCTTTTTATGGATGGACGGCTCCATGGCGCCGAGATCACCAGCTTCCCCGATATGCATCTTGAGATGTTGATCTGGGACAGGTAAGTATTGAGATTCAAGAAGCAGAGAAGATGATTGATAAGAAAGCATTGCTCGATAATATGACCTTGGCGGAGCAGGTCTCGCTACTTTCCGGCGATACGTTCTGGTCTTTACCGCCCATCGACCGCCTAGGGATAGGGAGATTGCGCTTGACCGACGGCCCCAACGGCGCCCGCGGGGCGGGGTCTTTTGTCGGAGGTGTGACTGCAGCGGCTTTCCCGGTGGGCATCGCCATCGGAGCGAGTTGGAACCCGGATCTAGCCAAGGAAATCGGCAGTGCCCTAGGTGACGAGGTTCTTTCAAAAGGTGCCCACGTCTCGTTAGCCCCCACCGTTAACATCCAGCGTAGCGTCACAAACGGCCGCAACTTTGAGTGCTTCTCTGAGGATCCGATCCTGACGGCGGA
This sequence comes from Rhizobium atlanticum, assembly GCF_030182485.1. Classification (NCBI taxonomy): domain Bacteria; kingdom Pseudomonadati; phylum Pseudomonadota; class Alphaproteobacteria; order Hyphomicrobiales; family Rhizobiaceae; genus Rhizobium; species Rhizobium atlanticum. The sequence continues at coordinate 2,668 of NZ_JAQJCJ010000025.1, read as the reverse complement.
ACTTGCAGTCGGCTATATCGAAGGTCTGCAGTCCACGAAAGTCGGTGCCACGATAAAACATTTCGTCGGCAACGAGTCCGAGATTGAACGTACAACCATCTCTTCAGATATCGATGAACGCACGCTGCGCGAAGTCTACCTGATACCCTTTGAGACGGCGGTGAAGCGGGCAAAGGTCTGGGCCGTGATGTCTTCGTATAACAAGCTAAACGGTACTTACACGGCGGAAAGCCATTGGCTGTTGAACGAGGTTCTGCGCGGTGACTGGGGTTTTAACGGCGTGGTGATGTCGGACTGGTTCGGCTCGCGTTCGACCGCACCCACCGTGAATGCCGGGCTGGATCTGGAGATGCCGGGCCCGACTCGCGATCGCGGCTCCAAGCTACTGGCTGCGGTCGAAGGCGGCGAGGTTAGTGTCGAGACGATCCGCGCCTGTGTGCGCAATATCCTGACTTTGATGGAACGCACCGGCGCTATCAACGATCATCGCGAGTTTAAGGAGTACGCCATTGATCAACCGAAACATAGGGCATTGATCAGGCGCGCGGGAGCGGAAAGCGCAGTTCTGCTACAGAATGACGGGATCCTGCCATTGGCTCAGCAAGGTATGGTCGCCATCATTGGACCCAATGCCAAGGTCGCGCAGGTGATGGGAGGCGGCTCGGCGCAGTTGAACCCTCACTATGTCATCAGTCCGTGGCAGGGGCTGGTGGACGCGCTGGGTGAGGAGAATCTGTGCTACGCTCAGGGCTGCAACAATTATCGGTTTCAGCCGCTAATCGAAAACCCCACAACCTTCGAGTTTTTCCAAGGAAGGGAGCTAGCTGGCGAACCGGTGAAGGTCGTCGAGGAACCGTCGAGCCTTGGTGTATGGTTGCCCCCCGTGGCCGAGGGCTTTGTCGATCCCCTTCGCTTTTCGGCTAGAATGCGCACCATCTTCACAGCCTCGGAAGCCGGCGTCTATCGCGTCGGACTAACCTCGGCCGGGCTTGGCCGGGTCTATGTGGACGGCAGACTTGTGGTGGACGCTTGGGCTTCCTGGATACGTGGTACCACATTCTTTGAAGAAGGCTGCGAAGAGGTCGTGGGTGAAATCACGCTCGAAGCCGGCCGTACATACGAGGTCGTCGCCGAGTACGCCCGGCACGACCACGTCAACCTCTATATCGCCGCAATTCGGGTAGGAATAGGCAGATTTTCGGCCGAAGCGGAGATTGCCGAGGCAGCAGCCGTCGCGGCAAAGGCTGATCATGCGGTAGTCTTCGTGGGCAGAACGGGCGACTGGGATACCGAGGGCTCCGATCTTCGCGGTATTGCACTTCCCGGTCTGCAGAACCAGCTTGTTGAGGCGGTAATTGCGGCCAATCCGAACACGATCGTCGTACTACAAACCGGTGGACCGGTGGAAATGCCCTGGCTTTCCGGTGCTCGTGCAGTACTGCAATGCTGGTATCCCGGACAGGAGGCTGGCAACGCGATCGCCGATGTGCTCCTCGGCAAGGCCGAGCCCTCGGGCCGACTGGCACAGACCTTCCCCGTGCGCTGGGCTGACAACCCCACACATACTGAGGATGACGCGGTCTATCCAGGTAAGGACGGCCATGTGCGATATGACGAAGGTGTGTTCGTCGGTTATCGGCACTACGACCGCCACGGCATTAAGCCGCTGTTCCCGTTCGGTCATGGTCTCGGTTATTCAAGCTTTGCGATGTCGGACCTGACGGTAGGGCTACCAGACGCTGCCGGCGCGGTGACAGTGACACTGGAATTGACCAACATCAGCGAGCGGCCAGGTTCGGCAGTGGTGCAAATCTATGTCGGCGATGTTGAAGCATCTATACCCAGACCGGTTAAAGAGCTGAAAGCCTTCTCGAAAATTGCCCTGGAACCCGGTGAGAAACGAAGGTTGCGTTTCATACTTGACGCCCGAACATTTGCCTTCTTCGACACGACCGAGCGGCGTTGGCGGATAGAGGCGGGGGAATTTGCAGTGATGGCTGGGTTCTCGGCCACCGACATCCGTTTGAGTTTAACTGTCACGCAAAAGGGCGCTGTCTTGGCGCTCTGAATGGGCCGCAAATCAATGACCACATTGGGCAGTGGTCGAGTTCCAACGTATGCAGTTTTGGCGGTGAAGCTGGGTGAGTTGAGTGAGAGAATGCCTCAAAACCGGTACTTGGTTAATGGCATGGCGAAACACCGCCTGCGCCTCCAAAAACAGGCAATGTTTTCTGAACGATCGTAAGCGCGATTTTCCCCGCACCTTCTGCAATTGAGTGAGCTTTGGCATGAGGTGTCCACCAAAATAGGTGGACACCAAGGGATGGAAGAAGTGACCTGCCACTGAATTTTCATCCGGCGGCGACTAGATGTGGAGCCTCAACAGGTTGTCCTGGGTAAGAGCGAGCCTAGTGATTGGTGGTTTTGAGTTTAGACTTCCGTGAGGCCTGTGCCAATTGTAGCGATGAAGCCATCGTGGCAGTTCGGCGGCGCGCATGTCCGAGTTGGGATAGGCGACGGCGTAGGCCCACTCTCTGAGGGCGGTCTGGATGAAGCGTTCGGCCTTTCCGTTGGTTTTAGGCGTATATGGTCTGGTGCGGACGTGCTTGAGGCCGTTGTCGCGACAAGCTTGGCCGAATGGCTTTGATGTGTAGCAGGGACCATTGTC
>NZ_JAQJCJ010000024.1:0-67404 GCF_030182485.1 Rhizobium atlanticum | reverse complement strand
TCTTGACGGTCATTAAAGCCGACGCTTCGCTACGGCGACGACCTCGCGCGTCAACTCGGCCAGGCGGTCGGCGGCGAGGCGGTTTATCTGCCAGTATAGTGGAACGTCCAGCGGCGTGTCGGCAACAAGTTCGACGAGCCGCCCCGATGCGAGATGATCACGGGTGAGCTGGGTCGGGTTCATTCCCCACCCCATCCCGGAAAGAGTGGCTTCGACGAAGCTTTGCGGCGAGGGCAGCCAATGTGTGGGGTAGTCCAGATCTTGGCTGAAGGTTTGCCTTACCCAGCTGCTCTGAAGCCTGTCCTTTTGATTGAAGGTCAGGGCCGGAGCGTTGCGGATCGCCTCCGATGTCACGCCGTCCGGGAAGTGGCGGGCGACAAAATCGGGTGTCGCGGTGGCGTTGTAACGGAGAGTTCCAAGGGCGAAGCGCCGGCATCCCCGGATCGGCTTCTCCAGACTGGTGACGGCTGCGATCACCCGTCCCCGCTGCAGCCATTCGGCGGTGTGATCCTGATCGTCGACAGCGACATTCAACAGATAGGACGAGGTCTTGGAGAAATTCGACATGGCCTCCACAAACCATGTGCCGAGGCTGTCGGCGTTAGTCGCGATCTGTAGCGTAACCCTTTGGCGTGGCTCGTCGGGATCGACGAGAGCCGGGAGCTGCCCGAAAAGCTCAACCTCCAGCATGCCGACATTCTCAACGTGACGACAGAGCCATTCCCCTTTTTCGGTCGCCGTACAGGGGGTGCCTCTGGCGATCAGGATGACTCCGAGGCGTTCTTCCAGCTGCTTCACCCGCTGCGACACCGCCGACGGCGTCACATTCAACACGGTCGCCGCCCTTTCGAAGCTGCCGGTCTGGACGACGGTCGCAACGGCGCGAAGAGCGGGATAGTCGAGCATGGATTAGTTTCGCTTAACTCAGGTAAGTTGGATTAATTAGACTAAGCCAACTTCACGCGGTACCGCAACTCTGTCGAAGCTGAGTGCGGTTGGCGAAACGATGAATTTTTCAATTTATATCACGGGTCTAATGATGGGCCTCAGCCTGATCGTCGCGATCGGCGCGCAGAACGCCTTCATTCTTCGACAGGGCCTGCGTAGTGAACATATCTTCGCCGTCTGCCTTACCTGCGCCTTGTCCGACGCGGCGCTGATCATGCTCGGCGTGACCAGCCTCCGGCAGATCGCCGGATTGCTGCCTTGGCTCGATCCGGTCATGCGCTACGGGGGAGCCGCGTTTCTGGCCTGGTACGGAGCCAAGAGCTTCTATTCCGCCTTACGGTCGTCCGCTGTGCTCACAGTTACGGAAGCCGAAACGGCAAGCTTTTCCCGGACGCTTGCGACTTGTCTCGCGCTGACCTGGCTTAATCCGCATGTCTATCTCGACACGGTGGTGCTGCTCGGCACGATATCGACCCGCTATCCGGGGCAGCAGGCTTCCTTTGCCGCAGGCGCCGTAACCGGCTCCTTCCTATTTTTCTTTGCGCTCGGATATGGCGCGACGTGGCTGCGGCCGATCTTTTCCAAGCCGGCCTCCTGGCGGATGCTCGAGACGCTCGTCGCTGCGACGATGTGGATTATCGCCTTCAAGCTGATAGGCGAGATGTGAGTCGATCGCCGTGTGAGGCGATCGGCCCGGCGCCTGTCAGATCCGAGCCAGAGGTCCGCATCATGCGCGCGTTTCCACGAGTCTCAGACCCCGCTTTGGTCGCGCAGCGACGTTAAGGAGCGGCAACTCCATTTCACGCTGGCAGTCGGCCAAGAGGTGCGACGGAAATCGCTTCAGTTCCCGGAGCGCATGTTCGTGATTCGCATCCCTGCGCCGGCGTGTCTTGAATGCGGAAACGGCCTGTAGGATATTCCAGGTGCTTGATTGCGCCATGTCTAGCCTCCTTTGCTGCATCAGTTCCGATACGTAGACTATGGGGAGCGATTGACATTCAATCAAACAAAATGATATGGGGTTAAAGATCAGAAAAATTGAAAGATGCGACGATGAGCCTTCCCTTTCGCCGTCCCATTCCTTTGCTTGACAACGATGTGTTGCGCACCTTCGTCGCCATCGCCGAGACGGGCAATTTTTCCACCGCCGCCGAAGCGGTCTTCCGGACGCCGTCGGCGGTCTCCATGCAGATCAAGAAGCTCGAGGAGCAGCTCGGAGCGACGCTGTTTTTACGCGATGCCCGCTCGGTGTCGCTGACGCGCCATGGCGAAATGCTGCTCTCTTACGCCCGCAACATCCTGGCGCTGTCGAACGAGGCGGTGTCGCGCTTCATCATGCCGGAACTGACCGGGGTCGTCCGGCTCGGCGCGCCGGAGGATATCGGCGAGCGGCTGCTGCCGAGAATCCTAAAGAGCTTCGCCGAGAGCTATCCCGGCATCATGGTCGATGTGACGATCGACATGAGCGTCGGACTGAAGAAGCGTATGGAAGAGCAGAGGCTCGACCTAGCGCTGATCAACTGCGCGACTCGGCCGTTTCCGACCGGTGGCGAAGTGGTGTTTCGCGAGCGGCTGGTCTGGGCCGGCGCAAGGTGCGGCTCGGCGCATCGGCGCGATCCGCTGCCGATTTCGATCTGGGAGGATGGCTGCATCTGGCGGCAGGAGGCACTTGCCCAGCTCGAACGCAACAAGCGGCCTTATCGCGTCGCCTATCTCAGCGGTCATACGATGGCGCAGCGCGCCGCCGTGCTTTCCGATCTCGCCATCGCGCCGCTGCCGCTCTCCTATGTCAGCGAGGACATGTCGATCCTAGGCCTGCAGGAAGGGCTGCCGGAGCTCGGCTCCTTCGATATCCGGCTGCTGACCGCCTCGCAGATGTCGGGACCGATCGAGACGGTGGCCGACAGCATCCGGAGCGCGTTTGCCGAGAGAGCGAAGGCTGTCGCCGCCTGAGGATGTCATTCAACCGTGAACTTTTTCGCCACTTGTGCGTTAGGGGCGCGGATGGCATGAGTGCCGTTCGGGGTTGATTTCAAACAAGGATATTCGAAATGACGACAACGGCCAAAATTGCCGCAGCCTTCATGGTTCTTCTTGCTCTTTCCTCCTGCGGCAACACGATCCGCGGTATGGGAAAAGATACGGCGAACGCCGTCAACGCCACCCAGGATGCAGGCCGCTCGGTCGACCGGGCTGCGAGGAAGTAATCGGCCGGCAGCTTTGCCGGACTGAAAGGCCATCCGAGGCCGGATCAAGGCACCGGAGGATATGCCTTTTCGAGGCCGCCGGATCGGCTAAGGCCGGTCCGGAAGGCTTGGTAGGCGGGATGCTGGCTTGAGCGAGCGGTTTCCATCAGCCGAATCTGCAGGCGATGCGGCGCCTTGGTCCCGAGCCACAATCCGAGATTTTCAAGCTTCAGCGAGTTCAGGAAATGCGACTTCGCGGCAAGGTCGAGATGGCGTCGCAGGCCGTCGAGCAGGTTGTCGTCCTGGGCGGCATTTTCCATGAGCAGGGCCAGATATGATTTATCGGCTTCCGACAGCGCGGCGAGCTTTTCCGCAACGGTATAGCGGTCGGGAAAGGGAAGGTTGCCTGTCATTCGAATCGTCCGGTCGTTGGCGCCATCTGCCTTTATAGGCTCGCTTTGACTTTTTCGGCTACATCGGCCGGCACCCATTTCATCCACAGGTTCTCGTAATTGCGCAGGAAATAGATCGCGGCATCGTCGTTGCTTTCGCGATTTTCATCCTGCCAGGCGAGCACTTGGTTGATCGTCTCATTGTCCCATTTGCGGGTCTTGAGATAGGTCGTGACAGGTCCGGCGCGGCTGGCGAAAGACCTGGTCATCAGCGTGAAGGCGCGCGAGACCGGATAGGAATTGAGCTCAGGCCTGATACAGCCGGCAACCGCGGTGCAGCGGTCCCATTCGGCCTTGTTGTGACTGACGCCGAAGCTTAGCCGCGTCATGTCGTATTTGCCGAGGATGGCGGTCGGCGCCCAGTAATAACCGAGCCAGCCGATCTTCTTGTCGAAAGCCCGAGCGATCGAGGCGTCGAGCCGCTGAGGACTGCCGGTTTCGACAAGTTCGAAGCCCTTTTTGTCGGCGGCGAGGGCCTTGAAGAGGTTGGTGGTCGATATCTGGCAACTCCAGTCGGCGGGACAGTTGTAAACCGCGCCCTTCGACGGATCATCCTCGGCAGGGAAAAGCTCGGGGTGCTTCAGCGCGTCCTCGACCGAGCGAATATCGGGATTGGCGTCGGCAATGAATTTCGGGATAAACCAGCCCTCGACCGCGCCATCGGCTAGTATCTCGGCGCCCTGCACCAGCCGACCGGTGTTGACGGCCTGATCGAGCAGGGCCCTGACGGAATTGATCCAGTATTCCGAAGCGATATCAGGGGTACCTTTTTCGTTCATCGAGGCGAAGGTCGGAAGAGTGTCGCCGTCGACGATGGTGACGGAGCAGCCGTAGCCCTTTTCCAGGATGATCTTGTCGAAGTTTGCGGCAATGCCGGCCGAGGCCCATTTCATCTCGGCGATCGAAACTTTGCCGCACTCGGCGGCTTCGGCCGGCGCGGTCGCGCTAAAAAGAGCCGCGGCAAAGACGGCCGAAATCAAAAGCGTCTTCATCGTCTTCCCCGAATTGTTCTTGGGCAACGTGCTGCCGGGATTCACCAGGCGGCGATGCCGCAACAGGCGTTTCCCATTCACGGGCGCCGTCCGACCGGCTCCGGCAACGCGTCGCAGACCATATTTCGATGGCGTATTTTGTCGAAGCCTACGCGTTCGTTCGCAGAAATCAACCGTCTTCTGCTCGTGGTTGCGGTACTAAATTATTGAATTCGAATAATATAGTTCGCTGCTGAAATTTCCTCGGATCGAAGAGAGACGCTGTCTCCGAACGCCGGCTCAATGGTGATGGAAACCGCCGAGCAGATCAAAAAAAGTCAAAATTAACTTTTGCGTAAGCCTTCAATAACTCTCCGGTAAGAATGTGCCGTTATCAGTTGGGGCGTGGCGCCAACGACCGCTGCTTCTCCGGTTCAGGTAGTGCGTACCGGAGAAAGCGAGCTTCGCCGTGTAGGGGCGAAGACGCCTGAGTTTTCGGCAAACCGCGCAGAGCCAAGGCCATGCGCGGTTTTCGCGCTTTCGCGAGAATAGTCGAAGTCTTGACCCGGGATCGGCGGCCATTGTAGGCCTCCGGCTCGTGCATCGGCCCGAAATCTGAACCGATTTTCGGACGCGCGATGCGCCAGGGAAAGGCGGCCGCCATGGCAAGAGCGATCATGCTGCAGGGAACCGGCTCGGATGTCGGCAAGACGGTGCTGGTGGCGGGACTCTGCCGGCTTGCGGCCAATGCCGGGCTCACCGTGCGGCCGTTCAAGCCGCAGAATATGTCGAACAACGCGGCGGTCGCCGATGACGGCGGTGAGATCGGCCGGGCGCAGTGGCTGCAGTCGATGGCTGCACGCACGCCCTCGTCGGTGCACATGAACCCGGTGCTGCTCAAGCCGCAATCGGAAAACGGCAGCCAGATCATCGTGCAGGGCAGGGTGTTCGGGCAGGCGAAGGGGCGGGATTACCAGCGGCTGAAGCCGCAACTGCTCGGCGCCGTGCTCGAAAGCTTCGAAAATGTGTCTGCCGGCGCCGACCTCGTCGTCGTCGAGGGTGCCGGCTCGCCGGCGGAAATCAATCTTAGGACCGGCGATATCGCCAATATGGGGTTTGCGACGAAGGCGGGCGTGCCCGTCGTGCTCGTCGGCGATATTAATCGCGGCGGCGTCATCGCCTCGCTTGTCGGCACGCAGGCGATTCTCGATGAGGGCGATCGAGCGATGATCGCAGGTTATCTCATCAACAAGTTCCGCGGCGACGTCTCGCTCTTCGATGACGGGATTCGCGCGATCGAAGGCTTCACCGGCTGGCCCTGCTTCGGCGTCGTGCCGTGGCTGCAGGCTGCCACGCGCCTGCCGGCCGAAGATTCGGTCGTGCTCGAACGGCTTGCCAGGAGCGGGGCCGGGGCGCTGAAGATCGCCGTGCCGATGCTGCCGCGCATTGCCAATTTCGACGATCTCGATCCGCTGAGGGCGGAGGCGGATGTCGAGCTGGTCTTCGTCCGAGGGGGCGAACGGTTGCCTGCCGATGCCGGTCTCGTCATTCTTCCAGGGTCGAAATCGACGATAGCAGACCTCGCCGATTTCAGAGTTCAAGGCTGGGACCGCGATCTTGCGGCGCATGTCCGGCGCGGCGGGCGGGTGATCGGCATTTGCGGTGGCTACCAGATGCTCGGTCGTATGGTGCATGACCCGCGCGGCATCGAGGGCGGCACGAGCGAGACGCCGGGGTTGGCGCTGCTCGACGTCGAGACCGAGATGGCGCCGGAGAAGACCGTGCGCAACAGCCATGCCCGCTCGACCGAATATGACGTGCCGCTTGCCGGCTACCAGATCCATCTCGGCATCACCCGCGGCCCGGATTGTGTCAGGCCTTTCGCGATCATCGACGGCGCCCCCGATGGAGCGGTTTCGGCGGACGGCCGGATCATGGGCACCTATCTGCACGGGCTGTTCGGCAGTGACGCTTACCGCGCCCGGCTGCTGGAGAGCTTCGGGCTTTCCGGCGGACAGGGGAACTACCGTGAGAGCGTGGAGCGGGCGCTTGACGAGGTTGCAGGGGAACTGGAGCGCTGCCTGGATGCGCGGTGGTTGGGTGAGTTGCTGGAGGTTGGGAGAATTTGCTGAGCGCAAGGGCAGTGAAGAGTATGCCTTGTGGCCCCTCATCCGGCCCTTGGGGCCACCTTCTTCCCGCTGGGGAGAAGAGGGAGCAAGTCGCCGACCATCGTTTTCCTACAGTAATGGTCTCAAATGGGAGTGAGGCGCTGCCACGAGTCCCTTCTCCCCCGCGGGGAGAAGATGCCGGCAGGCAGATGAGGGGGCCACAGGGACATACCTATACTGTGTATCCAATTCTCTATCACATCATTCTCGCGGGAGTAGTATCGCAATGCGAAGCAGGCTAAAAAGTCGTGTGTGCGGCTAGGCCTTTCGGCGCCTGTCCTGTTGTTCCCGGCGCCGGTCTCGATGGTGATGCCATTCCAAGTTCCCCACTTCATGCGGAGGTTTTCAAAATTAAAGATCATATTCAGTGGGTTATAGAGCAGGGAATCACCAGCGAGCATATCGGCGATCTCGTCGCCGGCCTGTGTGAACGGCTGATCGCGGACGGGTTTCAGATCTGGCGGGCAAGCATCCGCATGCCGTCCCTACATCCTATGTATCGCGGCATCGCGGCCAATTTCATGCGGGGCGGTGAGACCGTTCTCGAGAATGCGGAGCACGGCAGCGAGACCGAGCGCAACTTCGAGAAGACGCCGATATTCTATCTTCTGAACCGCGGTGAGAAGACGGGGCGGTGGAACCTGGCGAAAGGCGAGGGTCTCCACTATGGCGAGCTCCACGAATTTGCGCTTGCCGGCGGCACGGACCATGTGGTCAATCTTTTCGAGTTCCCGAAGGAAGTCGCGCTGCGCGGGCTCGGTCTCTCTCTGACGAGTGACGCTCCCGGCGGATTTTCAGATGATCAACTGGCAATCATCGATGAACTGTTCCCAGCGCTGGGGCTTGCCGCTTACCGTGTCGCAGTTTCCAAGACCGCGACCGATATCCTCGCCGTCTATACCGGCGCTAGGACGAGCGCGCGCATCCTTGCCGGTGAAACCCGCAGGGGAATGGGCGGCTCCATCGACGCCGCCATCCTGCTTGCCGACCTCCGCAACTTCACGGCGCTGACCGAGGCGTATCAGCCGGGGGAGATCGTCGGCTTTCTCAACGAGCACTTCGAGCTGATCGACCGGCACGTCGAGGAAAATTCCGGCGAGATCCTCAAGTTCATGGGCGATAGCGTGCTGGCGATCTTTCCGACGGACGCCGAGAATCCGCAAAAGGCCTGCAAGGCCGCATTGGCTTCGGCACAGAACCTGTTGAGGGCAAACGAGGAGCTCAATCGCGAGCGAATGCTGAATAGCGGCCCCGATATCGGGATTGATGTCGTCTTGCATCTCGGCGAGGTTTTCTACGGAAATGTCGGCGCCCAAGGCCGGCTGGACTTCACCGTGATCGGCAGGGCGGTCAACGAGGCGTCGCGGCTCGAGAAGCTGTGCGGAACGCTTGAGCAGCCCCTGCTGCTGTCGGAAAGCTTCGCAGCGACCTGCGCCGTGCCCTGCGACTATCTCGGCGCTTTCGAGCTGCGCGGCGTCTCGAAGAGAGCCGACGTTTACAGGCTTGCCGGCGCCGCTTCTTAGGCTCGCTCAGATCTCGCCCGACACCTCGCGGCGGCGCCGGTCGAGTTCCTCGCTGTAGCGGCGCAGCGTGTGGCTTTCGCTGAGCTGTCCCACGACCTTGCGCTCGATCAGATTGTTGACGACGGCGAGCGCTTCGCTTTCGCTCTTGTCGAAGATCGCCGCCGCCTGTTTGGCATTCATCTGCGGCTGCAGGAAATCATTGCGATAGCGGACGAAATCGGCAAGCGTCTGGCCCTCGTCCTGAACGTCGGTCGGGTTAGCGTAGATCTCCGGGACTAGTACGAGGCCAGCATATTTATCGTTCTCGTCGACGAGAATGACGCGCTGGGTCGAGCCGATCGGGAAGGCCCTCCTGAAGTCTTCCAGCGAGATATCGGCCCTTGCCGTCTTCACGTCGGCGCGCATCAGCTTGTTCACGGTGAGATTGCGGATCCAGCCGACGTCGTGGGCGCTGCGGATGCTCTCGCCGCGCAGATGGAAGCGCCATGTGGCGAAGGAGTAGCCGAAGGTCGAGCGCACGACGAGCGAGGAGGTGATGACGGCCGCAAGAACCAGTGCCGTGATCGGGAAATCGCCGGTGATTTCGAGCGCCAGAAAGGTCATCGTCAGCGGCCCGCCAATGACGGCGACCGCCAGGGAACTCATCCCGACCACAGCATAAATAACCGGCGTCAATGTCGCATCGGCAAAATAGGGGGCGCAATAAGCAAAGAGCTTGCCCAGCAGGGCGCCCATGAACAGCGAGGCGAAGAACAGACCACCCCTGAAGCCAGAACCGATCGAGATTGCCGAAGCCAGCGATTTCAGGAGAAAGAGACCGATCAGCGCCGGGATCGCGACGTCGCGGGACAAGTTGAGATGCAGCGCCCCGTGGCCGGCCGAAAGGACCTGCGGCGAGATCATTGCGAGAAGCCCGACGATGATGCCGCCGAGCGCCGGGCGAAAGGGCGGAGCGATCGAGCTTTTGCGCGCCACCTCCTCAATGAAGGCCACGCCCTGCATGAGGAGAATGCCAACGCCGGCGCAGAAGACGCCGAGCAGCAGCGCCGGGACATAATCGGCCGGCACGACCGAGCCGAAGCTGCCGATATCGATGGTGAAATCGCCCTCGGCAAGCAACCTTGCGATGAGGGTCGAAACGAGGGCGGAGACCACAACCGGGGTTAACGATACGATGGTGTAGGTGCCGATGATCAGCTCGAAGGCGTAAAAGGCGCCCGTCAGCGGCGCATTGAAGGCGGCGGCGATGGCGCCGGCCGCGCCGCAACCGACGAGGATACGCAGGTCCGAGCGGCGCAGCTGCAGCTTCAGGCCGAATTTGGAAGCGATGCCGGCGGCGAGCTGGGTATAGCCGGCTTCCAGGCCGACGGAGGCGCCGAAGCCGTTGGAGATCAGGTTCTGTACGGCAACGATGATGCTATCGGTCAGGGAGAGGCGGCCGCCGTGCAGCGCATTTGCCTCGATCGGGTCGACCATGGGTTTCTTGCGCCGTTTGGCGAGCACCAGGAGCAGCAGGCCGAGCAGGGCGCCACCAATGAGAGGGGCGGTGAGCAGCAGCATCTTGTCCTGGATTACCGACGCGCTCAGCCTTTCACTGTCGGCGATGCCGAAAACAATCTGGTGCAGCTGGTTGGAGACATAGCTCATGCCGGTCACGGCAAGGCCCGAGGCGATGCCGACGATGGCGCCGGCCAGCGACAGGCCGACTTCGCTGCGGCGCGTCAGGGCGCGCAGTCGCCCCGGATCGAAGAAAACACGCAGCGCGCTCAGGCGGCGCCGATCCAATTTCATAAGCATGGCTCGACAACTAGGCGAGGAGAGGCCGGGTCAAGGGCGGAGGTGCAGTCGCCTTGCAACGCAATTGCGGCGAAAAGCCGACGGCCACATCAAACATTCATGCCGTAAGCCGCTGATAAAAGACGATATTTCCCGTAGGGTCAGTGGTGTTGGCCGGCCTTTCGCGCAGTCCAGCTGGAAGGCGGTGGCGAAGGTCGGTTGACTTCACCCGCCGGCTTGCCTAACCATCCGAGGAATAACGGATGGTTCCGGATCGGCATTTCGCCTTCCGGATGAAAAGGGAATGTGACGGGGCGGACCCACATCGGGCGCCTTCATCACAGCCGACCCCGCGACTGTAGAGCGGTCAGGGTCTTCCATCCGGCATCGGACCTCTTCCGGCCTAACCGCAATGGTGCAGGTGGGCTGGATGGGCGACATGCCGGAAAAGCCACTGGAAATGCATGGTGATCAACCGGGGTCGGACGCCTCTAACTCTACGAATCGTCCACCTTTTCACCGAGGCAGCCGGGAAGGCGAGGCAGATCCGCTGGCACGATCAGGGGCGACCCGGGCTTCCGGTTCGCCCCCGATCGCCGCCGATAACCGCGAGCCAGGAGACCTGCCTTCCGTGCCGGGCGAACAGCCCAAACCTGGGCAAGAGACCCGCTGCCAGCACGGAGGTTGTTTTGGCTGAAAGAACGAATTCAGCGCCGCCTCTGGTGGTGCGTATGAGAGGTGCCGGTTCGTCGCCTTCAGGTTATGTCTGCGTATTACGCGCCTTCCTTTCCTCCCTCATTCCTGTGCTTGTCACAGGAATCCGGCCACGGCGCGTCCGCGCCGTGATTAATTATGCAACGAATGAGCCTTCCGTGCCCAAGGACTTGGGCACGCTGGATTCCTGTGACAAGCACAGGAATGAGGGAAGTGAATGGGGCGGCGCGGCTTTCCCAAGCAAAGTTTTGGCTACCGTGGCCCATAAAGTTAAAACTAGAACAAGCTGCAGCGGCACGCCTCCTCAGAGGAATATTCGGGCATGACCACCACGCTCATCCTCGGCGGGGCACGCTCCGGCAAATCCCGTTTCGCCGAAAATCTCGTTATGGCAAGCGGCCTCGAGCGCCACTATCTCGCCACCGGCCGTGCCTGGGACGAGGAGATGCAGACGCGTATTGCCCAGCACAGGACCGATCGCGGCCCTTCCTGGATGACGCATGAGGAGCCGCTCGATCTTTTCGGCGTGCTTGCCGCCATCGATGGCGAGGGACGCATTGTGCTTGTCGATTGCCTGACGCTCTGGGTGACCAACCTGATGATGGCGGAGCGCGAGATGGCTGTGGAATTTGCCGCGCTCGCCGATTTCCTCCCCGGCGCCAAGGCGCAACTCGTCTTCGTTTCCAACGAGGTTGGTCTCGGGATCGTGCCTGACAATCGCATGGCGCGCGATTTTCGCGATCATGCCGGACGGCTGCACCAAATAATCGCGGCGAAGGCCGACGAGGTCTATTTCATCGCGGCCGGTCTGCCGCTGAAAATGAAGGGTTGAACTTCCATGAACCAGCAGAAAATCCCCGCAACCGTCATCACCGGCTTCCTCGGCGCCGGCAAGACGACGATGATCCGCAACCTGCTCACTAATGCCGGCGGCAAAAAGATTGCGCTTATCATCAACGAGTTCGGCGATCTCGGTGTCGATGGCGAGGTCCTGAAGGGCTGCGGCGCGGAGAATTGCAGCGAGGACGACATTATCGAGCTCACCAATGGCTGCATCTGCTGCACCGTCGCCGACGATTTCATTCCAACGATGACGAAGCTCCTGGAGCGCGAACAGCGGCCCGACCATATCGTCATCGAAACCTCCGGCCTCGCCCTGCCGCAGCCGCTGGTCGCCGCCTTCAACTGGCCCGATATTCGCACCCAGGTGACCGTCGACGGCGTCATTACGGTCGTCGACAGTGCGGCCGTTGCCGCCGGCCGTTTCGCCGACGACCATGATGCAGTCGAGGCGGCGCGCAGCGAGGACGACTCGCTCGATCATGAGAGCCCGATCGAGGAGCTGTTCGAAGACCAGCTCACATGCGCCGATCTCATCGTGCTCAACAAGACCGACCTGATCGATGGCGATGGCCTTGACCGCGTGAAGAGCGAAGTCGCCTCCCGCATTGCCCGCAAGCCGGTCATGATCGAAGCCAGGAATGGCGAGGTGCCGGCAGGCGTGCTGCTCGGCCTCGGCATCGGCACGGAAGACGATATCGCCAACCGCAAGTCCCATCACGAGCTGGAGCACGAGGAGGGGGCGCCACACGACCACGACGAATTCGAAAGCTTCGTTGTCGAACTCGGCGCTGTTTCCGATCCGACGGGCTTTGTCGAGAAGCTGAAGGGCATCATCGCCGAGCATGATGTGCTGCGCCTCAAAGGCTTCATCGACGTCTCGGGCAAGCCCATGCGCCTGCAACTGCAGGCCGTCGGCAGCCGCATCGACCAGTATTTCGACCGCGCCTGGGCAGCGGACGAGGCGCGCCGCACGCGCCTCGTCGTCATCGGCTTGCATGAAATGAACGAGGACGCGGTACGCAAGACGATCGAAGCGCTCGTTCAGGGATAATCGATGCATCTGCTTCTTGCCCAGCAGGGAACGATCAGCGACGGCGAGGAGGCGATCGACCTCGGCCAGTCGCCCGGCGATATACTGTTTCTTTCGGCTGCCGACACCGAACTCGCCGCGATTGCTGCCGCCTATCACGAGTGTGAAGGGATGCCGCATTCGCTGAGGCTCGCGAATCTGATGAGCCTCAAGCATCCAATGTCGGTCGATACCTATGTCGAGCGAACGGCCCGGCACGCCAAGTTGATCGTCGTGCGTGCGCTCGGCGGCGCCAGCTATTTCCATTATGCGCTGGAGGCGCTGCACGCCGTTGCTGCCCGGAATGGCGTGAAAATTGCGGTATTGCCTGGCGATGCCAAGCCGGATGCCGGGCTGGTTCCTTTCTCCAATGTTG
The DNA here is from genome assembly GCF_030182485.1 of Rhizobium atlanticum. Classification (NCBI taxonomy): domain Bacteria; kingdom Pseudomonadati; phylum Pseudomonadota; class Alphaproteobacteria; order Hyphomicrobiales; family Rhizobiaceae; genus Rhizobium; species Rhizobium atlanticum. The sequence goes on along the minus strand of NZ_JAQJCJ010000024.1, from coordinate 54,378 downwards.
ACCTCGACGATCTCAACGGGCTGTGGGCCTACCTGATCGAAGGCGGCGACACCAATGCGCGGGATTTTCTCGCCTATGCTTCGGCGATGCTGTCAGGGGCGGAGAAGCCGGCGCCGGCAGTGCCGCTGATGAAGGCGGGCATCTGGTGGCCGGGGCGAGGGGCGATCGGGGTCGAGGAGTGGCGGCGGGTCGTCGGTTCGCATGTCGCGCCAACGTCGTCCGTCAAGCGTGGGACACCAAGCTCGACAGAAGAGATGGAATTCGAACCCACGTCCCCCATCGTCGCCATCAGCTTCTACCGTGCCCTGGTCCAGAGCGGCGAGACCGGGCCGGTCGAGGCGCTGGTCGAGGCCCTGGCCGCGCTTGGCCTGCGGCCGCTGCCGGTCTTTGTCTACAGCCTAAAGGATCCCGTTTCGACAGGCGTTCTCGAGAGCGTGTTTTCGGCGTTGAAACCGGATGTCGTCATCAACACAACGGGCTTTGCGGTCTCCGCACCGGGCGCGGACCGGCAACCGACGGTGCTGGAGGCGGATGGCGCCGTCGTGCTGCAGGCAATCCTGTCGGCTTCGTCGAGGGAGGCCTGGATGGCCTCGTCGCAGGGTCTGTCGGCGCGCGACCTCGGCATGAATGTGGCGCTGCCTGAAGTCGATGGGCGAATATTGGCGCGGGCGGTGTCCTTCAAGACGGCGGCGCGTTACGACGCTGTTGTCGAGGCGAACATCGTCGCCAGCATGCCCGATGCCGGTCGGGTGCGCTACACGGCGGAACTGGCCGCCAACTGGGCGCGGCTGCGCGGGACGCCAGCCAATAGGAGGCGCATCGCTCTCGTGATGGCCAATTATCCAAACCGCGACGGCCGGCTCGGCAACGGCGTCGGGCTCGACACGCCGGCCGGCAGCATCGAGGTGCTTCGGGCAATGGCGGCCGCGGGTTATCCAGTCGCCGATCTTCCGGCCGATGGTGACGCGCTGATCCAACATCTGATGGAGGGGCCGACCAATTCGGGACATGACGGCCGGCTTATCCGCGAGGCCCTTTCGCTCAGTCGCTACAAAGATTTCCTGGAATCTCTTCCCAAAAAGATTCAAGAGGAGGTGACGGCCCGCTGGGGCGAGCCGGAGAAAGATCCCTATTTTCGCGATGGCGTCTTCGCCCTGCCTTTCGCCCGCTTCGGCGGTGTCCTGATCGGCATCCAGCCGGCGCGCGGCTACAATATCGATCCAAAGGACAGCTACCATTCGCCGGATCTCGTACCGCCGCATGGTTATATCGCGTTCTATGCTTTCCTGCGGCGCGAATATGGCGCCGATGCCGTCATTCACATGGGCAAGCATGGCAATCTTGAATGGCTGCCGGGTAAGGCGCTGGCGCTGTCGGAGACGTGCTACCCGGAAGCGATCCTCGGACCGCTGCCGCATCTTTATCCCTTCATCGTCAATGATCCGGGCGAGGGCACGCAGGCCAAGCGTCGAAGTTCGGCGGTCATCATCGACCACTTGACACCGCCTTTGACGCGGGCCGAAAGCTACGGGCCGCTCAAGGATCTGGAAGCGCTGGTCGATGAATATTACGAAGCTTCGGGCGGCGATCCCCGCCGCATTCGGCTGCTCAGCCGCCAGATCCTCGATCTCGTCACCGATATCGGGCTGGATCGGGATGCGGGGATTGCGAAAGGCGAGAGCGAAGGTGAGGCGCTGAAGAAGCTCGACGCCTATCTTTGCGATCTGAAGGAGATGCAGATCCGTGATGGGCTGCATGTCTTCGGCGTGTCGCCGGAGGGGCGGTTGCTGACGGATCTCACCGTGGCGCTGGCGCGGGTACCGCGCGGGCTGGGAGAGGGTGGCGATGCGAGTTTGCAGCGGGCGATTGCGGGGGATGCTGGGTTGAGTTTCCCCCTTCTCCCCAGCGGGGAGAAGATGTCCGTCAGGACAGATGAGGGGGCGAGCGACGGTAGGAGCGAGCGGCTGAGCGCAAGCGAGGCGGAGTCTGCGGTCCCCTCATCCGACCCTTCGGGCCACCTTCTCCCCGCCGGGGAGAAGGGGAGTCGCGCGCTTCAGCGTTCGTTCGACCCACTCGATTGCGATATGGCAACTCTTTGGGCTGGCCCGCGTCCGGCTGTCCTCGCAGATATCCTCGACGCCCCCTGGCGCAGTAACGGTGACACCGTCGAGCGCATTGAACTGCTCGCCGCCAAGCTCGTTTCCGGTGAAATGGCGTGCCCAACGCTCTGGGTCCAAACGAGAGCCGTGCTGGACGAAATCGAAGCGCGTCTCAAGCCATCCATCCTTGCCTGTGGTCCGGCCGAGATCGCCAGCCTGCTCCGGGGCCTCGACGGCCGTTTCGTGCCGCCCGGCCCATCCGGTGCGCCGACGCGCGGACGGCCGGATGTCTTGCCAACCGGGCGGAATTTCTACTCTGTCGACAGCCGGGCGGTGCCGACACCGGCTGCTTACGAACTCGGCAAGAAATCCGCGGAACTGCTGATCCGCCGATACGTGCAAGATCACGGCGAATGGCCTGTCTCCTTCGGGCTGACAGCCTGGGGCACGTCCAACATGCGCACCGGCGGCGATGATATTGCTCAGGCCTTAGCGCTGATCGGCGTCAAGCCGGTCTGGGACATGGCCTCACGGCGCGTCACCGGCTACGAAATCATTCCGCCGGCTCTGCTGCGGCGACCGCGGGTTGACGTGACGCTGCGCATATCCGGTTTCTTCCGCGACGCCTTCCCCGAGCAGATCGCGCTGTTCGACAAGGCGATCCGCGCTGTCGGCGCGCTCGAAGAGGACGCGGCGGATAATCCGATTGCCGGGCGAATGCGCGGCGAGACCGCGCGGCTCGCCGCGGCTGGGCTCGATGAGAAGACGGCGGCGAAGCGGGCGGGCTATCGCATCTTCGGCTCGAAACCGGGCGCCTATGGCGCGGGGTTGCAGGCACTGATCGATGAAAAGGGCTGGGAGCGGCGTGCCGATCTTGCCGAGGCCTATCTCGTTTGGGGAAGTTATGCCTATGGCGCCGGCGAGGAAGGCAGGGCCGAACGCGGCCTTTTCGAGGAACGGTTGCGCTCTGTGCAAGCCGTCATTCAGAACCAGGACAATCGCGAGCATGACCTGCTCGACAGTGACGACTACTACCAGTTCGAAGGCGGCATGGCGGCGGCGGCCGAGGAACTCGCCGGTAAACGCCCCGCAATCTATCATAACGATCATTCCAGGCCCGAACGACCGGTGATCCGCGCGCTCGAAGAGGAAATCGGCCGCGTCGTGCGCGGGCGCGTGGTCAATCCAAAATGGATAACGGGCGTCATGCGCCATGGCTACAAGGGAGCGGCCGAGATCGCCGCCACCGTCGATTATCTCTTCGCCTTCGCGGCGACGACGGGCGCGGTCGGCGTGCATCATTTCGAGGCGGTCTTTCGGGCCTTCGTCGCCGATCCAGGCGTACGTGGCTTCATGATCGAGAAGAACCCGGCGGCATTCGACGAGATGCGAGAGCGGCTGCGCGAAGCGATCGATCGCGGGCTCTGGACGCCGCGCAGCAATTCGGCCCGGTTCGACCTGGCAGCCACGCAACTGAATGAGGTGCACTGATGAGCGACGAGATCCTGGAAAACGAAGCGGCCAAGGATGATGCGCGCCACGCCGAGAAGATGGCGAAGAAGAAGGCTGCGCGCGACAAGATCATGGCGACCAAGACGGACGGCAAGGGCTTGATCATCGTCCATACCGGCAAGGGCAAGGGCAAGTCGTCAGCCGCCTTCGGCATGATCTTCCGCCACATCGCCCACGGCAAGCCGTCGGCCGTCGTGCAGTTCATCAAGGGCGCGATGTGGACCGGCGAGCGCGACCTGATCGAGAAGCATTTTTCCGATCTCTGCCAGTTCCACACGATGGGCGAGGGCTTCACCTGGGAAACGCAGGACCGGGCCCGCGACATTGCCGCCGCCTCGGCGGCCTGGGAAAAGGCCAAGGCGCTGATCCGCGACGAACGCAATTGCATGGTGCTGCTCGACGAGATCAACATCGCGCTGCGCTACGATTATCTCGACATCAACGATGTCGTCGCCTTCCTGAAGAATGAGAAACCCGCCATGACGCATGTCGTGCTGACAGGACGCAATGCCAAGGAAGAGCTGATCGAGATCGCCGATCTGGTGACGGAGATGGAACTCGTCAAACACCCGTTTCGTTCCGGCATCAAGGGGCAGCCGGGCGTGGAGTTCTGAGGTCAGGTGCTTTGCGACTAAACGCCGAGCCAGATCCGCAGGGGATTTGCCGGATCGGCGAGCAGCTTGACCGCCAAAGCGACGCAGACGATGACGAGCAGCGGCTTGATCAGCTTGGCGCCGATGCGCATGGCGAGCCGGGAGCCGAGCTGCGCGCCGAGGAACTGGCAGACGCCCATCAACAGGCCGATCTTCCAGAGGATCGCGCCGAAGCTTGCGAAGACGATCAGGGCTCCAAAATTCGAGCCGAAATTCAAAAGTTTGGTGTGGGCCGTCGCCTTCAGCACGCCGAAGCCGGCGAGGGTGACGAAGGCGAGCATGAAGAAAGAACCGGTACCGGGGCCGAAGACGCCGTCGTAGAAGCCGATGGCCGGCACCAGCGTCAGGCCGAAGGCGAAGGGCGTGATGAGGCGGTGTCTGTCGAGATCGTTGAGGTTCGGCTTGACGGCAAAGAAGATTGCGATTGCCAGCAGCAGCACAGGCATGATCGCTTGAAGCACCTGGCCTGGTACGATCGTCGCAAGAGCGGCGCCGAGTGCCCCGCCCATGAGGGCCATCAGCGCCATCGGCAGCTGTTCGGAAAGCTCCACATGGCCCTTGCGGGCATAGGCGAGCGTCGCGGAAGCTGCGCCGAAGATCGATTGCACCTTGTTGGTTCCGAGCGTCTGCAGCGGCGGGATGCCGGCGATCAACATGGCGGGAACGGTGATGAGACCGCCGCCGCCGGCAATTGCATCGACGAAACCGGCAAAGAAGGCAGCCGCGCAGAGCAGCAGAAGCAGATGGAGGGCAATGTCAGGCAAGATGCTATTCCAGAAGGGCTTTCAGCCCGCCTTGTTGCATTTCCCTCTCCAAGCTGCAATGGCTGCAAGGACACAGCAACGGCACAATCGGCTGCTTCCATGAGCGACATTTCTTTCAATCCCGCAAGGCGCCATGTGCTCGGTCTTGGCTGCGAGCGTGGGGCACAGCCTGCGGAGGTGTTGGCGCTCGCCTTTGAGGCGCTTAAGGCTGCGGGTATCGGCGCGGATGAACTCGCCGCCATCGCTTCCATAGGCAGCCGCCGGCAGGAGGCGGCAATCTGGTCAGTCGCCAGGCATTTTGCCGTGCCGGCCCTATTCTTCGACGCTCCTCGGCTGGAGCGGGAAACGCCGCGGCTCAGAAATCCATCGGCCGTCGTCTTTGCTCGCGTCGGCTGCCATGGCGTTGCGGAATCGGCGGCGCTTGCTGCGATCGGCGACGATGCCGAACTGGTGCTTGGCAAAATCAAGTCGGCGCAGGCGACGGCGGCAGTCGCCCGAGGCGGGTTGCAGAAAGCCTGACGGTCGCTATGGTGGCGGCAATTCGCGGCGCCAACCGGCAGGCTCGCGATTCACATTTAGAGGATATATTATGCACAAGGTCATTTATGACACTGACCCGGGCGTTGACGACGCCATGGCACTTCTCTTCCTACATCGCCATCCCGAAATCGATCTGATCGGCATCACCACGGTCTTTGGCAATGCATCGGTGGAGACGACGACGCGCAATGCGCTCTTCCTCAAGCGTGAGTGGAATATTCCCGCGCCGGTCGCCAAAGGCGCCAGCGTCACCATCGATGCCTCGCGCGCCGAGCGGGAATGGCCTTCCATGGTGCATGGCGACAACGGCCTCGGCGATATCGAGGTGCCCGCAGCGATCGACCTGCCGCTCGATCCGCGCCCGGCGCATCGCTTCATCATCGACACTGTGCGTGCCAATCCTGGCGAGGTGCGTCTGGTCGCGGTCGGACGGATGACCAATCTGGCGATGGCGCTGAAGGAGGATTCCGAGATTGCGACCCTTGTCAAGGACGTCGTCATCATGGGTGGCAACTTCTATGTGCCCGGCAATGTTTCGCCGGTCGCCGAGGCCAATATTCACGGCGATCCTGAGGCCGCCGACATTGTCATGACAGCGCCGTGGAAAGTCGCAGTCATCGGCCTTGATGTCACCTCGATCACCACCATGAGCCGCAGCTATCTCGGCAGGATGGCGGCCGAGGGAGATAGTGCCGTGAAATTGCTCGATGCACTCTCGCAGTCCTATATCGACTTCTACAAGCATGCGGTCGAGGACGGCATGATGGTGCATGACAGCTGCGCCGCAGTCTACGTCGTGGCGCCGGAACTGTTCTCGTCGATATCGGGGGCGGTGCGCGTCGTCTGCGGCGGCATTGCCGACGGTCAGACGATCGTCAAGCCGGATGGCCGCCGCTTCCCGCCCGGCGATTGGGATGATCGGCCCAGCCAAATCGTCACCATAGGGATCGAGTCGGAAAAGGTCCTAAAGCTGATCCGCGATACGCTGCTTCGCGGCTGAGGGCCTTGAAGGCTGATTGCAGCAGGAAGAGGAGTTGGACGACTTTGTCAGCAGTCGGTGCAGCGGGCGGTCTCGTTTGGGTATATTATAATATATTCACGCTGTTGTGTCGCTTTCTTGCGATATTGAATCAGCTTGTTTGCAAAGTGAGTCATCGTCATCTCAGCAACTTCCAGTGAGGTGGCGCGGGCGGCGTTGACCTTGGGCCTCGCTGGGCCTAGATCAACAAAATGTCGAATAGCGCTTTCTCCCATTTGCCGGCGTTGGAGCCGGGCAGCGTCTGGCTCGTCGGGGCCGGTCCGGGTGATCCGGGTCTGCTGACGCTCTTGGCCGCCAAGGGGCTCGCCGAGGCCGATGTGATCGTCCATGATGCGTTGGTCAATGAGGACTGTCTGAGGCTCGCGCACCCCGGCGCAGAACTCGAATATGCCGGCAAACGCGGCGGCAAACCCTCGGCCAAGCAGCGGGATATTTCGTTGCGCCTGGTGGAATTGGCGCACACCGGCAAGCGGGTGCTGCGGCTGAAGGGTGGCGATCCCTTCGTCTTCGGGCGCGGCGGCGAGGAGGCGCTGACGCTGGTCGAGCACAATATCCCTTTCCGCATCGTGCCGGGGATCACCGCCGGTATCGGCGGGCTTGCCTATGCCGGCATTCCGGTGACCCATCGCGAGATCAATCATGCGGTGACGTTTCTCACCGGCCATGATTCCTCCGGCATCGTGCCCGACACAATCGACTGGGAAGCGATCGGCAAGGGTTCGCCCGTGATCGTCATGTATATGGCGATGAAGCATATCGCCCAGATCAGCGCCAATCTCATTGCGTCGGGCCGCTCGCCGTCCGAGGCTGTAGCTTTCGTCTGCAATGCGGCGACCGGCGCGCAGCAGGTGCTGGAGACGACGCTCGGGCAGGCGACCGAGGCTGTTACCGCCTCCGGTCTCGAGCCGCCGGCGGTGGTCGTCGTCGGGGAGGTGGTGCGGCTGCGGGCCTCGCTCGACTGGGTCGGCGCTCTCGCCGGACGACGCTTGCAGCCTGATCCGTTCCGCCAGTCCGGCCAGGTGCGGGCATGAGCGGCCTCCTGATCGCAGCTCCTTCCTCCGGTGCCGGCAAGACGACGGTGACGCTTGGGCTCCTGAGGGCGCTTCGCCGGCGCGGCATCGTGGTCGCGCCGGGCAAGGCCGGCCCCGACTATATCGATCCCGCCTTCCATGCGGCGGCAAGCGGCACGCCTTGCCTGAACTTCGACCCCTGGGCGATGCGGCCGGAGCTGATCTCGGCCAATGCGACGCTGCATCGCTCCGGCGACCGCATTCTCGTCGTCGAGGCGATGATGGGACTGTTCGATGGGGCGGCCGACGGCAAGGGGACGGCAGCGGATCTGGCGGCCCAGCTCGGCCTTTCCGTGGTGCTGGTCGTCGACGCTTCGCGCATGTCGCAATCGATAGCGCCGCTGGTGGCGGGTTTTGCCGGTTTCCGCGCCGATGTCCGCGTTGCCGGCGTCATCCTCAACAAGGTCGGCAGCGAACGGCACGAGGCGATGCTGCGTCAGGCGCTCGAGGTGATCCGGATGCCGGTGATCGCCGTGATCGGCAGCGACAAGGCGCTTGCCTTGCCGGATCGCCATCTCGGCCTTGTTCAGGCCTGTGAACATCCGAGCCTCGAAGGTTTCATCGAGCATGCGGCGGATGCCGTCTCCGAGGAATGCAATTTCGAGTTTCTGCTGCGCATCGCGAGGCAGGGCCTCAACCGACCGTCGGCTGCCAATATCGATCGTCTGCCGCCGCTCGGCAGTCGCATTGCAGTGGCCCGCGATATCGCTTTCGCCTTCTCCTATGAACATATGCTGCTTGGCTGGCGGCGGCGGGGGGCTTCGATTTCCTTCTTCTCGCCGCTTGCCGACGAGGCGCCTGCTGCCGACGCCGATGCGATCTATCTGCCCGGGGGTTATCCCGAGCTGCATGCCGGAACGCTCTCCCAAGCGCCCAATTTCCGCGCCGCCCTCCTCGATGCGGCGGCGCGCGGCATCCGGATCTATGGCGAGTGCGGCGGCTATATGGTGCTCGGCGAAGGGCTGATTGACGCAGAGGGGAAGCGTCACGAGATGCTCGGCCTGCTGCCCGTCGTCACCAGCTATGCCGCGCGCAAACGCCATCTCGGTTATCGCCACGTCATGCCGCTCGACGGTGCAATCTTTCAGCGGGCGATGACGGCGCATGAGTTCCACTATTCGACCCTCATTTCCGAAGGCGAGGGCGAACGGCTGTTTCAGGTTCGGGATGCGATCGGAACCGATCTCGGCCGGGCGGGGCTCCGGCGCGGGCAGGTTGCGGGTTCCTACATGCATCTGATCGATCTCGCCGGGATTGCCGCGTGAGCGCGCCGATCGTCCATGGTGGCGAAGTTACCGCCGCTGCTGCCGCCTTTGGCGGCAGGCCGGAGGACTGGCTCGACCTTTCCACCGGCATTAACCCGTGCCCGGCTGCCCTGCCAGAAATCCCGACAAGGGCCTGGCACCGCTTGCCGGACAGTTATCTGGTCGATGAGGCAAGGCGGGCGGCGCGCGATTACTATGGGAGCGGCCAGATCCTGCCGCTGCCGGTGCCCGGAACGCAATCGGTGATCCAGCTTCTGCCGCGGTTGCTGACAAAGGGTGAGGGCGCCAGGGTCGCCGTCGTGGCGCCGACCTATGGCGAGTATGCGCGCGCCTTTATTTCGGCCGGTTTTGCCGTCGAGACCGTCGATGATGTCGCTGCGATCGGAACCGAGCATCGGCTTGCCGTCGTCGTCAATCCGAACAATCCCGATGGGCTGACATGGCCGAACGAGACGCTGATCGGACTGCACGAGAGGATGAAGGCGGTCAATGGCTTTCTCGTTGTTGACGAGGCGTTCGGCGATGCCGATCCAGCGCTGAGTCTTGCGGGCGTCGCGCAGAGGCTCTCAAACCTGGTGATCTTTCGCTCTTTCGGCAAGTTTTTTGGGCTCGCCGGCCTGCGGCTCGGTTTCGTGATTGCACGTGACGACATTCTCAAGCGTTTCGAGGAGTGGCTCGGGCCCTGGGCGGTTTCCGGGCCGGCGCTTTCGATAGCAGGCTCGCTTCTGCGTTCGGACGTTTCTTCCATCCGCCGGCTTATCGATGAACGCAGCGCCGGGCTTCGTGCGGTGCTGGGCGGGGTCGGCCTCCGGATCGCAGGGGGAACAGGGTTGTTTGCCCTTGTCGACGATGCCAGGGCGAGCGACATTTACACGCATCTCTGCCGGCATCATATTCTCGTCCGCAAGTTCGACTATGCGCCCGAATGGCTGCGTTTCGGGCTGGCGCCCGATCCGGCGGCGGACCGGCGGCTTGGCGAAGTCCTTCAGAGATTTGAGCGATGACGATCGACCTAAACCTTCTCGTGCTGCTTCTGGCGCTGCTGCTCGACCGGATTGTCGGCGATCCGCAATGGCTCTGGTCGCGCGTGCCGCATCCTGTCGCGATTTTTGGAGCGGTGATCTCCTATGCCGACCAGCAGCTCAATCCTTCAAGCCTTACGGGGCATCAACGGCGGATGAACGGCGTTGCCGCCATACTGGCGCTGCTGCTGCTCGCTGTGGCGGCCGGCTTCGTGTTCAACCGGTTTTTCGCGCTGTTCGGCCTCGGCGGCATCCTGCTGGAGACCGGACTGGTGGCGGTCTTTCTGGCGCAGAAGAGCCTTGCCGACCATGTCGCTGCCGTTGCCGTCGCCCTGCGCGAAGAGGGGCTTGCCGGTGGACGGGCCGCCGTCTCCCGCATTGTCGGGCGCGATCCCGAGACGCTGGATGAGCCGGCCGTCTGCCGTGCTGCGATCGAAAGCCTTGCCGAGAACTTCTCCGATGGCGTCGTTGCGCCGGCGATTTGGTACGCTATCTTCGGCCTGCCAGGGCTTTTCGCTTACAAGATGCTGAACACGGCGGACTCGATGATCGGCCATAAATCGGAAAAATATATCGATTTCGGCTGGGCGGCCGCTCGGCTCGACGATCTCGCCAACTGGCCGGCCGCGCGCCTTTCGATCCTGCTGATTGCTGCAGGCGCCTGGATCCGGCGCGGCACCAGCGCCTGCCGCGAGGCGATCCGGGTGGCTATGCGCGACGGCGGCTTGCACCGTTCGCCGAATTCCGGCCGGCCGGAAGCGGCAATGGCTGGTGCGCTGAATGTCCAGCTCGCAGGACCGCGCATCTATGGCGGTGTGCTCGTTACCGAGCCGATGATCAACAATCCCGGACGCGATGTCGCGACATCCGGCGACATCGAAGACGGGGTCTCAGTGTATCAGGCGAGCTGCGTGGTGCTTGCCGGCGTGACGTTCGGATTGTTTTTGTGCTTTCTGTGAGGGGCTTGCGGTAGAGCTCACGCCCCAGTGGACAGTCCCGTGCCAAACGTTTATGCGAAACGCCTCATATCTCCATCAGACCGGAAGCAGAGCGATGACAGTTCAGATTGAACTACCGTGCCCGAAGTGCAAAAGCACCAAGATGAAATTCGAGCGTCCGGAGATCCGGGAGACGGATATCATAAGCTGCGCGGCTTGCGGCCATAATCTCGGCACCATGGCCTCCATCCGCGAAAGGATGAACAAGGCCTATCAGCAGCTCAAGCAGAGGCCGGCGGCGCGCAAGCTTCAGTGAGGCGGAGCGGCCGTCCTGCGTCGCTCAAATCCGTCATTGCCCTGTTAGAATTGTGATTACCATTCGGGTTAAAGCTATATAATCAAGTATCGTCGTAGTCTCTCTGGCGTGAGGGCGCAATCAAATGCGCGGGTGCGAAGAGGGATTATCATGAAGACGATTTTTGCCGCCGCGGCGGTAAGCTTATTGCTGCAGTTTTCTCCGGTTGCCGCTGAAGCAGCAACGCTGGTTGCCAATATCAGCATCGGCAAACAGACCATGACCGTCACCGAGGACGGCTTTGTCAAATATCGCTGGAAGGTTTCGACCGCGCGCAATGGTTATGTCACGCCCACCGGCTCCTGGAGCGCCAAATGGCTATCGCGCGATCACCGTTCGCGCAAATACGACAATGCGCCGATGCCGTATGCTGTATTTTTCAACGGCGGTTACGCCGTTCATGCCACCTTCGATCTGAAGCGTCTCGGCACACCGGCCTCGCATGGCTGCGTTCGCTTGCATCCCGACAATGCGGCCGAGTTCTTCTCACTGGCGCGGCAGGCAGGTCTTGCCAATACCCGCGTCGTCATCACGCGTTGATCCCGGATCAGCGCGTGAACCTGAATTTGGCGTCGGACCGCAGACGACGCCGTGCCGCGCCTGGCGGGAAGGACGTGCAACGGGCGTGCCTGTTTCAAAAATCTCAATGTTGGCAACGTCGATCGTCGCGATCCTTCAAATAGCCGGACATGCTGGAACGCGATCGCAATTCCTTCCAGCCCAGCTTGATGATTATCAAATGCCGGCGCGCATAATTTGATTCAGATCAAAGACCGGTGCGGATGTTGGACAGCCGCATCCTGTTTTCGGCGCCAGCACTCGCCGGCGTTCCATTGCTGTTTAGGCAACACCTTATTGTCAAATTGCCGCGACGCCCGGACGAAAGCATTGGCTTTTGAAAAGGATTTGCCTATGAGGAGGTTTAAATCGTCATTTCATGAGGTACAGCGCGTGACCGCTACATTCGACAAAGTTGCCGACATTATTGCAGAAACCAGCGAGATCGATCGCGCCACGATCACGCCGGAGAGCCATACGATCGACGACCTCGGTATCGACAGCCTCGATTTCCTCGATATCGTCTTTGCGATCGACAAGGAATTCGGCATCAAGATTCCGCTCGAAAAGTGGACGCAGGAGGTCAACGAAGGCAAGGTTTCCACCGAAGAATATTTCGTGCTGAAGAACCTCTGTGCCAAGATCGACGAGCTCAAAGCGGCCAAGGCCTGAGCGACACATCAGTCTTTTTCGAACGCCCTGCCGCCCTGACTATGGCGGCCGGGCGGTTTCGTTCCTAATTAGGCGTCACCGGCGGGCGGATTTGGCCTTCCGGGCCGGAGGATCCGAATGCTGCTGGAATATTTCCAGATGATTGACCGCGTCGAAGCGGTGGACCTGAAGAAGGCTACGCTGACGGCGCGATCCGTCGTGCCGGCCAAGAGCCCCGTTTTCGAAGGCCATTTTCCCGGTATGCCGCTCGTTCCCGGCGTGCTCCTGATCGAAACCATGGCGCAGGCTTCCGGCATGCTGGTGCTTGCCGCCTCCGACTTTGCCGCCATGCCCTTCCTGATGTCCGTCGACGGCGCCAAGATGCGCACTTTTGTCGAGCCGGAAGCCGTGCTCGATATCGAGGCGGTGTTGGAGCATGACGGGTCGGGTTTTGCGGTCACCAAAGCCAAGATCACCAGCGGCGGCAAGAAGGTCTGCGATGCGCAGCTGAAACTGCGTACCATGCCCTTCAGCGAAGTTCCGCTCGGCGATATCGTGAAAAAACGCGCCGGCGAGGTCGGGCTTCTCGAAGCGATCGCAGCGCAGGGAGTGGTTGGATGAGCAAGGCCGCAAACGACGTCGTCATTTCAGGCGTCGGTATCGTTACCTGTCAGGGCGTCGGCAAGGAGGCGCATGTCGCGCTGCTTTCGGCCGACAGCACGCCGAGGGCGATCGTCGAGACAGAGAAATTCAAACCCTATCCGGTGCATCCGCTGCCTGAGATCGACTGGTCGCAGCAGATTGCCAAGCGCGGCGACCAGCGCCAGATGGAAAACTGGCAGCGCATCGGCGTCTTCGCCGCGGGTCTTGCGCTCGACGATGCCGGATTCAAGGACAATATCGAGGCCTGCGGCACGATGGACATGATCGTAGCGGCCGGCGGCGGCGAGCGCGACATCAACGTCGACACGCTGATCGTCGACGAGGGCTTGAAGCGCAACGACCGCGAACTGCTGCTCAATGAGAAGCTGACGACGGAGCTGAGGCCGACGCTGTTCCTGGCGCAGCTTTCCAATCTGCTTGCCGGCAATATCTCCATCGTTCACAAGGTCACTGGCTCCTCGCGGACCTTCATGGGCGAAGAAGCGTCGGGTGTTTCCGCCGTCGAGACGGCGTTCTGGCGCATTCGCTCCGGCGAATCCACCCATGCGCTGGTCGGCGGCGCCTTTGCTGCCGAGCGTCCGGACATGATCCTGCTCACTGAAGCAATCGGCGCGCATACGCGCGGCGAATGGGCGCCGCTCTGGTCGCGCTCGGACCTCGAGGGCGGCGGCATGATCACCGGTTCGGCCGGCGCTTTCCTGGTGCTGGAATCGCGCAAGCACGCGGAAGAGCGCGGCGCGCACATCTATGCGACGATCAGCGCCGTTGAAGGCGATCGCGGCAACCGCGCTGCCGGCAATTTCGAAGTGCGGATGGAACGGCTGCTGAAGCCTGCCGCCGAGCTGCCGGCAGAGAGCATGGCGATCTTCTCCGGTTCGACCGGCATGCATGACATCGCCGCCCGCGAAAAGGCGGTGCTGGAACATCAGCTTCCGGGTGCGGCGATCCGCGGCTTCGGCGGCGTTTCCGGTCACACGATCGAAGCGCAATTCCCGCTAGGGCTGGCGCTCGCAGCCCTTGCAATCGATGCCGAGGCCAAGGTTCCGCCCTTCGACGTCGCCCATGAAGCGCCGATGAAGGCGGGAACGAAGGCGGCCGTCGTAACTACGGTCGGACATCAGCGCGGCGAGGGCGTCGCCGTTCTTTCCGCAGAGGCGTGAGGAGAGAGATATGACAGCTTCCGCTTACAGAGATCATCTCGGCCGACCGATCGTCGCAGTGACCGGCATGGGCATCATCACCTCGCTCGGCCAGGGCCTGAAGGACAACTGGGCGGCCCTTTCCTCGGGCACCTCTGGTATCCACGCAATCAACCGCTTTCCGACCGAAGGCCTGTCGACACGCATCGCCGGCACCGTCGATTTCATCGAAATTCCGGTGCCGAACGCCGTCGAGCGTTCCTATGCCTTTGCCCGCGAGACCACCATCGAAGCATTGGCCGACGCAGGTCTTTCAGGCGATTTCAACGGTCCGCTGTTCCTTGCCGCGCCGCCGATCGAGCCGGAATGGAGCGCCCGCTTCGAACTTGCAGACCGTTCGCCGGCCGCCGATCATCCAGGCGACGCCTATGAGCGCTTCCTGACCGCGCTGCGCCAGCGGCCCGACCCGGCCTTCCACGAGGCGGCGCTGTTCGGTGCGATTTCCGAGCGTCTGGCCGACCGGTTCGGCACACGCGGCCTTCCCGTGACGCTGTCGACGGCCTGCGCTTCCGGCGTCACCGCGATCCAGCTCGGCATCGAGGCGATTCGTCAGGGGCGCACCGATCGCGCGTTGACGGTTGCGACCGATGGGTCGCTCAGCGCCGAAGCGCTGATCCGCTTCTCGCTTCTGTCGGCTCTTTCGACGCAGAACGATCCGCCGACCAAGGCCTCCAAGCCGTTCAGCAAGGACCGCGACGGCTTCGTCATCGCCGAGGGTGCGGCGACGCTGGTGCTGGAATCGCTGGAAGCGGCGGTCGCCCGCGGTGCCAGGGTGCTCGGCATCATGAAGGGCGCCGGCGACAAGGCCGATAGCTTCCACCGCACTCGCTCCTCGCCCGACGGCGGACCGGCTATCTCGACGATCCGCGCGGCCCTTGCCGACGCCGGCATCGACGAGAGCGGCATCGGCTACATCAATGCGCACGGCACCTCGACGCCCGAAAACGACAAGATGGAATACGGCGCGATGTCGGCTGTCTTCGGCGAACGACTCGTCGGCATTCCCGTCTCGTCGAACAAATCGATGATCGGCCATACGCTGACGGCAGCGGGTGCGGTCGAAGCGGTGTTCTCGCTGCAGACGATGCTGACGGGCACGTTGCCGCCGACGATCAACTACACCAATCCCGATCCGTCGATCGTGCTTGATGTCGTGCCGAACAAGAAGCGGGAAGCCCAGGTTTCGGCCGTGCTTTCCAACTCCTTCGGCTTCGGCGGGCAGAATGCCAGCCTTGTCATGGCGCTCGAACCGGCTTAAGCGGTTCCCGACAAATTTAAGACGAGACGAACGCCTTCGAGGCGAGGGATTTTGCCATGCGCGCTTTGCAACTGATCGATGACCGCAAGCTTGAGATCACCGACCTGCCGGAACCGGACGCACCCGCTTCAGGTGAGGTGACGCTGCGCGTCAAGGCGGTGGCCCTCAACCATATCGACGTCTGGGGCTGGCGCGGCATGGCTTTCGCCAAGCGCAAGATGCCGCTGGTCATCGGCGCGGAAGCCTCAGGCGTCGTGGAAGCGATCGGGCCGGGTGTGGCCAATGTTCTGCCGGGTCAACTGGTTTCGATCTATGGCGCGCGCACCTGCGGCCTCTGCCGACCCTGCCGCGAAGGCCGAGACAATCTCTGCGAACATGTCTCCGGCGTGCATGGTTTCCATCTCGATGGTTTCGCGCAGGAAAAGGTGAACCTGCCGGCGCGTCTGCTCGTTCCCGCACCTCCCGGTGTCGATGCGATCGGCGCAGCATTGGCACCCGTCACCTTCGGCACGGTCGAGCATATGCTGTTCGATAATGCCAAGCTCGAGCCCGGCGAAACGATCCTCGTTCATGCCGGCGGCTCCGGCATTGGCACTGCGGCGATCCAGCTTGCCAAGAAGATCGGCTGCACCGTGATTACCACGGTCGGTTCCGATGACAAGATCGAGAGGGCCAAGGCTCTCGGCGCCGATCACGTCATCAACTACCGCACCGACCGCTTCGAAGGCGTGGTGCGCAAGCTGACCAAGAAGAAGGGCGTCGACGTCGTCTTCGAACATGTCGGCAAGGACACCTGGGCAGGCTCGATGCTCTGCATGAAGCGCGGCGGGCGCCTCGTTACCTGCGGCTCGACCTCGGGCGTCTCGACAGAGATGAACCTGATGATGCTGTTCCAGCAGCAATTGAAGCTGCTTGGCTCCTTCGGCTGCCGCATGGAGAACATGGCCGATGCGATGCAGAAGATGGGTCGCGGGCTCGTCCATCCCGTCATCGACACCGAAGTCGGATTCGACGATATCGACCGGGCGCTGGAGCGGATGGAATCGCGCCAGATCTTCGGCAAAATCATTCTGAAGATGGACTGACCTCACGTGAAGCTGTTCATTACCCGGGTCGTTCTGGCGCTCAGGAATTTCCAGCAATGGCTGGTGGCGCAGGCGATGTTCGGCTTCCTAAATGTGCTGAAACTGCTTCCGGCCGATGGCGCGATCCGCTTTGCCGACAAGGTGATGCGCCGCCTCGGTCGGCGGACCCGCCGCCACAGACTGATGCTCGTCAATCTGCGCAACGCCTTTCCGGAGAAGAGCGAGGCCGAGATCGAGGAGATCGCACTCGGCAGCTGGGGCAATATGGGCCGGCTCGCGGCCGAATACGTCTTCCTCGACGAGTTGTTCGACTATGATCCCGAACGGCCGGAGCCAGGCAGGGTAGAGGTGTCTGGCGTTTCCATCTTCCTCGACCTGCGCGACAATCCGCGCCCCTTCATCGTCTTTACGGGGCATACCGCCAATTTCGAGCTACTGCCGGTGGCGGGCGCGGCCTTCGGGCTCACCGTCACCGTACTTTTCCGGCCGCCGAACAATCCCTATGTCGCCAAGAAGGTGTTCGACTTCCGCAGTGCACGCATGGGCAAGCTGGTGCCCTCGCATGCCGGCTCCTCCTTCGCGCTCGCGCGCCAGCTGGAAGCGGGTCAGGGGGTGGGCGTGCTCGTCGACCAGAAATTCGGCAAGGGGCTGAAAGGCACCTTCTTCGGGCGAGAGGTGAAGACCAATCCGTTGTTGCCGAAGCTGGTGCGCCAGTTCGATTGCGAGGTCTATCCGGCGCGCTGCATCCGCCTTCCGGAGAATCGCTACCGGCTGGAAATTGAGCCGCGGCTGGAGATGCCGCGCGACGCCAAAGGCAATCTCGACCTGCCTGCCGCCGCCCAGCTACTCAATGACAAGGTGGAAAGTTGGGTGCGGGAATATCCGGAACAGTGGCTTTGGTATCACGACCGCTGGCAGATCAAGAAGACGCTCGCGCCTTGAAAATCAAACCCTGATTTATCAGCGATGAAAAGCGGCAGGTGCTCTCGGATTGAAAACGAGTAAACTTCATGTTAGCCGTCACTACCAAGGCGAGAATAATATCCACCTCAGGGCGCATTTGGGAAATGCAGCCACACACTTTGGACACGCCACTTGGGACAATGGGAGTGGGAGGCGTCTTGCTGGAGCTTTTTCGAGCCTTTTCCTTGCGCTGCGCGCAAATAGAGGAAGCCATACGCCAAGGCGACGATCAGCGCGTCATGTTGCTCGACCGTCATGTCGAGCCGCTGGTCGAGGCCATCCTGGCCTGCCGGGCGGCCAATCTGCTCGAAGTCTACATGCAATTGCAGTTCGTCAGCCATCTTGTCGCCCGGGACGCGGACGACAGCGCCAGTGTCAGAGAACATGCGGCGGTGCTTTCCTATCTGCTCGACTGTTATTTCGGCACGCATGCGCCGGATTGGCGGGTGCCTTCGCCGCAGGATGTGCGCATCGAGCCGCCGGCAGCCTATGTGCCCGACACCGACAATGGCCACTTCCTCAACGCCGCGATCCTCGAAAGCCTGCCGGATCGGGTGGCGGTGCTGACCAGGGACTACCGCTACCTCTATTCCAACGCGGCCAACAGTGCCCATCTGGACAGGAAGCCGATGGAACTGATCGGGCGTCACCTTTCCGAATTCATCGGCGAGGAGCGATTCGCCGAATGCGCCAAGCATAAGCTGGACGTCTGTTTTGCCGGCGGGGAGGTCGACTACACTTATGAGCGCCGGACCGGCGGCGGCGTATCCCGCCAGGTGCGCTGTCGCATGTCGCCGCTGCGCGATGCGGGCGGCATTGTCATCGGCGCTCTGATCGTGATGGATCGGTAGTCTACAGCAATTCCGTTTTTCTTCGAACCACGGAATTGTTCTATCTCTTTGTTTTAACGCAACTCCGGACGCAAAACCGCTGCACACTTTTGCTGGAATTGCTCTAATTTACGCCGTCGCCCAGACGGCGAGCTCGTAGCCGTCGCGGTCGAGGAAATGGAAGCGGCGGCCGCCGGGAAAATCGGTGATCGGCCGGCAGATCGTGCCGCCGGCCCTTTCGACCGAAGTCAGCACTTCTTCCAGATCCCTGGCATAGACGACGACGAGCGGTCCGCCCGGCCGGACGGGACCGAAATCGGTGAAGCCGCCTTTCAGCCGGCCGTCGTCAAATTCGCAGTAATTCGGGCCGTAATCGGTGAAACGCCAGCCGAAGGCCGAGCCGTAAAAGGCTTTGGCGGCGGCGATGTCGGAGACGTTGAATTCAACATAGTCGATGCGGCGGTCGTTGTGTTCGGAGTTTTCAGACATCTATCTCTCCATCAGGGCTTTCAGCATGACGAGATCCTTCTCGATATGCGCGGCATCAGCGGCAAATTGCGCATCTGTCATGCCGGGCAGACGCAGCAGCGTGAACATGACCTCGCAGCCATCGCCGTTCGGTACGATGCGCAGGGCATTATAAACCCGGAGCCCGGATTCGATCGTCACCGTATGATCGATCACGCCGAATTCATTGGCGGGAACGAAGCTGACTTTGATGGTGCCGAGGGGACCGTGGGCGATCCAGTCGGCGCCGTCGGGCTCGAAACCGGTGGCAAGGCCGGAGGCCCAGAGCGGCATGTTCTCCGGCTTGCGGGCGAAGTCGTAGACATCCCGCCAGTCGCGCTCTATCGACTGGTGGATGACTTTTGCAGGCATTGTCGCCATGGTGCAGGTCCTTGTATTTGGGTTTCCCTGAATAATAAGGCCGGCCGGCGGTGTCTTGAACAAAACGGTCAGCCGGATCCTTCCCGCGTGCCGAGTTGGTTAAGAATGATCGCAGGGGTGAGAGTCGAGAGTTCTGCGACCTCGCGTGTCATGTGGGCCTGGTCGGCAAAGCCCGCTTCGAGCGCGATGCGGGCGAGTGGCATCGTGTCCACCCTGCGGCAGAGGTCGAGGAAACGCTGGAACCGGCGGATGCGTTCCAGTGTCTTTGCGCCATAGCCGAAATGATGGTGGCAGCGGCGGCGCAGTTGCCTTTCGCTCATGCCGAGCTGGTCGGGCAGGCCGGAGGTTGGGCGGCCGCTGTCGGCGGCGGCGAAGATCACGGCGGCGTCTTGGGCGGGCTCCTCCTCATCGCGCGCGGCCCCTTCAAGCAGACGGCCGAACAGCGTCGCGGCGGCCGCGGGGTCCGGGCAATCCCGCAGCCGCGCCTCGAATTCGCTGGTATCCTTCCGTCCGATATCGGCAAGCGGCACCGACAGGCCGACCAGCGCCGAGAGCGGCGTCTTCAGCCAGGATGCTGCGGCGCCCGGCGCAAAGCGCGCGCCGATGACGGTCGCGCCCGGCCTTATGATCGGGAAGGCCGCGATCCGGTCAGGACCGGCGACGACAAGCCGTCCGTCCATCCAGAGGAGATCACAATAGCCATCCGGCACGATCGCCACCGTGGCCGCCGCCCCGTCCCTAAGTGTATGCGACCAGAGGCAGCTGAAATGGCGCCGTAGCGCTGGCGGCGGCGCATATTCGCGGTAGCGGCCGGCGCGGGGCGCAAGCATCGCCATGTCTTTTCGTCTTTTCGAAACCAAACGATATCTCCCGAGGTCCGCATGATAACATGAGATAGGGCAGTACGGGCGATCGCGAATATTTTGCGGCTTCCGGATCGGGCTGCAGATGAAAAGTTGTCGGACAAGTCAGACGATCAAAGCTGCATTTCAATGGCTTTTGCGAACCGATTAGACCCTCGCGAGACTTGCCGTTTGAGCGAGACAGTGCCACAACACCGGTCCAAATGACACATCGGAGGTTTGTCGTGGAAAAGGCAGAAATCGGACTGATCGGCCTTGCGGTCATGGGCTCCAACCTGGCGCTCAACATCGCGGAGAAAGGCAATAAAATCGCGGTCTTCAACCGCACGCCTGAGAAAACCGACGAATTCTACGAAAGCGCCGGCGATCTGAAGAAGCAGATCATTCCCTGCAAGACCATCGAGGAGTTCGTCGATGCAATCCGGCCGCCGCGTCCGATCATTATCATGATCAAGGCCGGTGACGCTGTCGACCAGCAGATGGAGGCGTTGCGCCCGCATCTTGCCAAGGGCGACATCATGATCGATGCCGGCAACGCCAATTTCCGCGACACCGTCGCCCGCTTCGGCCGTCTCAAGGATACTGAACTGACATTCATCGGCATGGGGGTTTCCGGCGGCGAAGAGGGTGCGCGCCACGGCCCGTCGATCATGGTCGGCGGTACCGAAGAGTCCTGGAAGCGCGTCGAGAAGGTGCTGACGTCGATTGCCGCCCGCTACAATGACGAGCCCTGCGTCGCCTGGCTCGGCAATGACGGCGCCGGCCATTTCGTCAAGACCATCCATAACGGCATCGAATATGCCGACATGCAGATGATCGCCGAGATCTACGGCATCCTGCGAGACGGTCTCGGCAAGAGTGCCTCCGAAATCTCCGGCATCTTCGGCGAGTGGAACAAGGGCCGGCTGAACTCCTATCTGATCGAGATCTCCGAGAAGGTGCTTGCGGCGAGCGATCCCGTCTCCGGGGGGCCGATGGTCGACATGATCCTCGACAAGGCAGGCCAGAAGGGCACCGGCAAGTGGTCGGCGATCGAGGCGCAGAACATGGGCATTCCGGCAACGGCGATCGAGGCCGCGGTTGCCGCCCGCAGCCTCTCCTCAATGAAGTCTGAGCGCGAAGCCGCCGAAAAGATCTTCGGTAATCTCGGCAGCGTCTTCCCGACCGCCTACGGGCCCGAGCTCAACAAGGATCTGGAACTGGCACTGTTTGCCGGCAAGATCGGCGCCTATGCGCAGGGCTTCGCCGTGATGGCGGAAGCTTCCAAGGAGTTCAACTGGTCGCTGCCGATGCCTGTTATCGCGAAGATCTGGCGTGCCGGCTGCATCATCCGCTCGCAGTTCCTCGATGAGATCACCAAGGCTTTCACCGATGCGCCCGATGCGGCGAACCTCATCGTCACGCCGGCCTTCTCATCCATGGTCAAGGAATCGATCCCGGCGCTTCGCCGCGTCGTGACCGCCGCTCTCGCCGCCGGCCTGCCGGTGCCGGCGCTGACCTCGGCGCTCAGCTATTTCGACGCCTACCGCCAGGGCAGGGGGACGGCCAACCTCATCCAGGCCCAGCGCGACTTCTTCGGCGCTCACGGCTTCGACCGCCTCGATGGCAAGGACTTCCACCACGGCCCCTGGGGCAGCGGTGCTGCGACCTTCTGAGGTTTGCGGAGAAAGACATCGAGGAAGCCCGGCGTTGCGCCGGGCTTTCTTGTGAGATCGCTGCCTGACCCGACAACTGTGTTGTTTCTGCCTGTGCAAACTGGCTTGTTGATTTCCGACTTTCCCTTCATAGCATTTGCGGAAGACCGTTCCGGAGAACTAAAGGAATGCTCATCCGATACGAGACGCCGGCAGATATCGAAGCGATTCAGAATTTGACCTCGGCCGCCTTCAAGCCGATGCCCTATAGCGAGGGTACGGAAGCGGAGATCATCCGGAGGCTTCGCTTGAGCGGCGATCTGGCGATATCGCTGATTGCCGAGGAGGATGGCGAGATCCTGGGGCACGTCGCGTTCTCGCCGGTGACGGTCAACGGAGTACATGACGGCTGGTTCGGGCTGGGGCCGATAGCGGTCACGCCGGAGAGACAGCGGCAGGGCATCGGAAGGGCGCTTACGGCGAAGGGGCTCGAATTGCTGAAGGAGATGGGCGCGAGGGGGTGCGCGCTGATCGGCAATCCCGAGGTCTACAGCGGTGCGGGCTTCAGCAGCGACGGCCAATTAACATATCAGGATCTCGATACGCGGCTTGTGCAGCGGATTGTTTTTCACGGACCGCCGCCAAGCGGGGTGCTTCGGTTCGCTCCGGCGTTCGAAAACTAGCGAAAGGGCGAGACATGTCAGAGGCGGGCGCTATTAGCCTCCGAACCAAGCGTCTGAAGCTTCGTATGCCTGACATCGACGACTTCGATGCCTACGCCCCGATAATGGGCCTCGCCACGGTCCGCCGGGATGGGCGGCCCCTTTGATCTGCGGGCGGCGTGGGGGATGTTCTGTCACGACGTCGCTCTCTGGCAGCTTTTCGGGCACGGCGCGATGATGATCGACCTCAGCGAAACCGGCCAATGCATCGGCCAGGTGGGGATCAACCATGGGCCGCTCTTTCCGGAAAAGGAGCTGGGCTGGTTCGCTTATGACGGGTTCGAGGGCCGCGGCTATGCGACCGAGGAGGCTTCGGCGCTGCGGGAGGGCCTTCCAGACGCTCAAACTGTAGTCGCTCGTCAGTTATATCGCGCCTGACAATTCTGCATCCGTTGCCGTTGCCGAACGGCTGGGGGCGCGTCTTGATCCGGCAGCGCCTCGAACTGATCCTGCCGATCTCGTCTATCGTCACCTACTTCCTAAGACCGGGCGGTAAGCGATGAGGCATGTCTCAATCCTTACATCTTGATAGGTCAGGATCGGTGCTGCAAGAAATGGGAATAGCGGATGACGGCCGCAAAACAGGAACATTGGGACGAGGTTCACCGCACGAAAGCAGCTGACAAAGTCAGCTGGTATCAGCCGACGCCCGTGCCTTCGCTCAGGGCGCTTGACGAGCTGCATGTGCCGGTTACGGCCGCGCTGATCGATGTCGGCGGCGGCGCGTCGAGCCTTGTCGACCGTCTCCTCGAGCGCGGCTGGTCCGACCTCACGGTTCTCGATATCGCTGCGCCGGCGTTGGATGTCGCCAAGGCACGGCTGCATGGTGACGCCGCCCGGGTCGCCTGGCTCATGGCCGATGTCACCGAATGGCGACCAGGGCGGTGCTACGACATATGGCACGACCGCGCCGTCTTTCATTTCCTCACCGAGCCGGAGCAGCGGATCGCCTATCGCCGCGCCCTGGAAACCGGCACGGCGCCGGGCAGCGTCGTGATCATCGCCACCTTCGCACCTGACGGGCCGGAGCGGTGCAGCGGTCTGCCGGTTCAGCGTTACGATGCGGCGGCGCTCGCGTCGGAATTCTCTTCCGCATTCGTCCTGGAAAGCGAGTGGCGTGAGGAGCATAGGACGCCTGCCGGGGGCCGGCAGTCGTTTCAGTGGTGCGTCTTTCGTCGGCGTTAAGGCGACTAGAGCCTTTCCGGGCTAGATTGAAGCATTCTGCCGGAGCAGGTTTTCGTCAGGGTAAAGGCGATTGGCGACGGGCATACCCCCGAGGTACGTCCGAGCCGATCGCCTTTGATCCTGGCTAGAGATGCCCGACCCACCGGCCGCACCGCTTCGCCGTGGCGAAGCGATAAGTGCATCCGGCGATTCTGAAGTCTTGCAGATTTGCCAGGCAAATCTGCGGGAGGGCTGGCTGAAACGGGCCGGCTGATCGACCGGCCGGCTTGGCCGTAGAACTGGGCTACGACACGCGCCTGCCGGTCGACCATCCGACTCCGTTTGAGCCAACAGAATGCTTCAATCTAACCCGGAAAAGCTCTGATTCGCCCCAAGGCAATCGAGGATGAAATCGGCCCGTTCGGCAACCCCGATTTTTGCAGTATGACGACCTCGTAACCGAGTGTCGGATAGGTCGCGGCGAGCCGATCATATTCTGCGACGGCTCTTCGAAGCCACGGCGGCGCTCGGGGTCGGTCGTGTAGATCTCGGGCCATGGCGGCGTCAGAAAAGCGCTTCCGTTATATCGATGGGCGGCGGTCATTCGTTCCAGGACCGGTTCGCCGGTCATGTGCTGCAGGCCGAGGCGGCATCGATCAGCCCGCGGTCGAAAAACCTCCAGCCCGTCCATTCGCACGCTGCCGTGTAGTCGGCCATCGCCATCTCGATCGCGCGGCGGGCAAAGGCAATCGCGTCGATCCAGGGCAGGGCGGTTCCACTACTCTCGAGCTCCTGCTTGACGATCCGCCGGCCAGGCTTTTCGACGATCCTATGACCGCGACGGCCAAGCTCAGCAAGCAGCGTCGATTTTCCGCCGCCGGAACATCCGGAAATCAGAACCGACACTAGCCTTCCCTGTGGGCGCGCGCCATTCCATGGTCCACCAGCCGGTCGATGATCTCGGCATAGCTGACGCCGCTTGCCGCCATCGCCTTGGAATACATACTGATATCGGTGAAACCGGGAATGGTGTTGAGCTCGTTGATGACGAAGCGCATGTCCGATGTCAGGAAGAAATCGACGCGTGCCATGCCGTCGCAGCCGACGGCCCGGAAAGCCCTTGCGGCCACGTCGCGCATGGCGGCCTCGATCTCCGCCGGCAGGTCGGCCGGCACTTTCAAGGCGGCGCCGTTCTCATCGATATATTTGGCGTTGTAATTGTAGAAGCCATGGCTTTCGGCCGGCACAATCTCGCCCGGGCGGGAGACGAAGAGCTTGCCGTCGGTATCCTCGAGCACGCTGAATTCGATTTCGCGACCGGCGACGAATTCCTCGGCGAGCAGAGTGCGGTCGTGGCGGAAGGCCTGCTCGAGCGCTGCGGCGAATTCCTGGCTGGCATGGACCTTGGCGACGCCGACCGACGATCCCTGCCGTGCCGGCTTGATGAAGAGCGGCAGGCCGAGTTCGCCTTCGAGCGCGGAGAATCAAGGGGCCGCACCCTCGTGGATCGTCACGGCGCGCGCCACCGGCAGGCCTGCCGCCCGCAGCAGGCGCTTGGCGATATCCTTGTCAAGGGCCGTGGCCGAACCGAGAATGCCGCAGCCGGCGAGCGGCACGCGCGCCACTTCAGCTGCGCCCTGCACCGATCCGTCCTCACCATGCGGGCCGTGCAGCACGGGAAACAGGACATCGATTTTTGGCAATTCATGCGGCGCGCCATGAGAGGGGGTGGCCAGCATACGCCCGCGGCCGCCCGGCATGAGGCAGATTTCCGTGCCTGACGAGGGCGTGGCGAGCCTACCGTCCTTGAAACTGCTCAGCAGCCATTGTCCCTGGCGGGTGACGAAGACGGGAAAGGCATCGTATTTCTCAGGCTCCAGGGCGGCCATCACGTTGGTCGCCGAGAGGATGGAAACTTCGTGCTCGGCCGAACGCCCGCCGAAGAGCACGGCGATGCGCAGCCTGTTGGGAGAAGGGGTCATGAAAGCCTCCGAAGCGATGGGATGTCTGAGAGATCAGGCCTCGATCGATATGCCGCGCTTGGCAAAGAAACGATCGAAGACGGCAAGCGGCAGCGTGACATCGGCCTGGCTCGCCGCGTCATGGCCGGACGGATTGTGGAATCGGATCGTCTCCTGCGAGGCTGATGTCACCAGCACGAGATGACCGCCCTTTGCCGGCGGCTCCTGCTCCGGCCAGCGGATGGCCGAATGCACCGAGGCGATGAAGAAGCGGCGTTTCGACAAAAGTTCCGGGATGGCTGACGTCTCGACATTGGTCATCGTCTCGGCGCCGAGGCCGAAACGTTCGCTCACGAAGCGGACGAAGGGAGCGTAGATCAGTCCCTTGATCGAGGCGTCGATCTCGTTGACGACATAGCCGCCGTAAACCGTGCAGGCGCGGGCAAGCTCAAGAGTAGGATGGATCTCACCGCGCGCAGCAAGGATCATCTTCAGGCAGGCCATGCCGCAGATATTCACCGCCCAGCACGCATATTCCTCGATGGTCACGGCTCCCGAATGGCGCCAGAGCGGGTCGCTGAGCAGCGCTTGCGATCCCTCGGCAAGCACCGGCAGCGTCATGCCGGGTGTTTCCCATTGGCTGAAATAGGGCACGCTGCTTTCATGCATTCTGTCGATTTCCCCGTGGCTCGTATGCGGGATGGCTGGCAATCAAGGCTTTTTTCGCGCTTGTCGAAGCCGGCTGCTCGATTTTGGTGGTGCCGGGCCTGGCGCTTCGCGATTTCCGCGGCAGGGTGATCGTCAAACCGCTTGCCCCACCTGCTTATCGCGGCATCCACTCGATCACGCGACGCCGCGGCGAGGGCTGCAATCCGAAGATCAAGGCTGTGCAGGAGCAATTGGCGAGGAGCGGATCGAGGGATGCAGGCGAGGTTGATATAGGGTTTCCAGGTCGGCCTTGACGTCGATGAAAGCCGATCATTGCGATCTGGCGATGGTCCGTTTGCGCCAGTAGCGGACAGTGTGGTCTGGTGCATCGATACAGGGATGAAAATAACAGGTAGAAAGCCATGGGTGGCAAATGGATTTCAGAAGAAGTTTGGCGTGACGCACTCTGGGTCGCCCGTGAGCAGCTACGTCACATGAAAAGGGATGGTGGTGACCCACGCCAAATTGCTCGGAAGCACAGACAGATTGACCGTATCCGAACTGCTGGTCTTCCGGACTGGCAGGAACGGGTTGAATGGGCAGGGTTTAAATTTCCGTCTCATTCGGACTGAGCAGTCCGCCTCGGGCCGAGAGTAGCCACAGGCGGGTTTTACCACTAACGGCCGGTGAACTACACCGCAGCCGCCAGTCAACCGCGCCGCGGCTTTTCTCCGCTCTTATTCCGCCATCGCCCTATCTGGTGTTTTCCGGCCAGATCGGCTGGCTGATGCTCTGGAGCAGTTCCGGTTCGACGCCGTCGATGCGGGCGATGACGGCCTTGGCCATTTCGCGGCCGGCCTGGCGCACGTCCTCCTGGGCGGTGATGATTTCGGGGCGGATCCAGTTGAGGATCGGTACCGACTGCTTGGAGACCATGTCGAGATCGCGGCCGAGCGCCTTGCCGGCGGCCTCTATGCCCGCATTGACGGCGATCGCGGCGCTGCCGGCCGAGCAGACGATGCCGTCAGGTGCATTGGCCGAACGCATCATCAATTCGACGGCGTCACGAATGTCGGCGAGCGGCGCGTCGGTGTTGACGCGCAGCGGCACTTCCTCCGCGCCGTAGTCGTGCAGGCCGGTCTGAAAGCCGATGCGAATATGGGCGTAATAGGTGAGCTTGCTCGGCGGCTGCAGCAGGGCGATGCGGCGCCGGTCTCGTTGGACGAGGCGTTCCACCGCCTGATGGGCGAAGGCCTCGTTGTCGAAATCGTGGAAGGGGTGGACGAGTCCTGCATCGGTGCGCCCATGCGTGGCAAAGGGCATGCCACGTTCGGACAAGAGCCGCACGCGCGGGTCGTCCGGTTCGATGCGCGAGATGATAACGCCGTCGGCCGAGCCGGTTTCAATAATATAGCGCACCGGCAGCATCGGGTCCTTGCTGTGCGAATGCGGTGTCACGACGATATGATAAGGCGTGCCAGACAACACTTCGGATATGCCGAAGACCATCTGGCTGGAGAAGCCCATGATCTCCTCGTCGATGCTGAGAACGAGGGCGATGACGTTGGTCTTGCCAGTGCGCAGGCGCACGCCCGCCCGGTTCGGCTGGTAGCCGAGCTGGCGGGCGACCATGCGCACCCGCTCCTTGGTTTCGGCACCGATATCCGGCGCGTCCTTCAGCGCACGCGATACCGTGGTTACGCCGAGGCCGGTCATGAAGGCGATCGTCTTCAATGTCGGGCGCTCGCGCGTCACCGCCGTCGATGTCGCCTGTCCGAAATTTCCCTTGTTTTCCATCCCTGTAGGCCGCCTTGCGCGAATTGGTCTCGCTTATAGAGGCTTTTTCAGGCGCCGTAAGCCCGCCGCCTGCCAAAATCGCGCCTCCCTGAGGAATTCAATCTGTAACGATACAGTAGAAATGTCGAGTGGTTTTTCTTGTGTGCGTCGCAACATTATTCGCACAGGTTGAATCGGTGATTCCTATAGGATTTTTCTGCAGCTGCGAAAAAGGTAATGGGGATCTCGAGATTGATTTATAAAAATTAATGTTAAATTTCATCGCACTGGTTAGACACAGCGCCTGCGGAAAAGTCTGCTCGTCCGCCGTTTCAACGGGTGTGAAGCCGCCTTCCGAAACAGTCAGACGTAGCAATCAGGATCTTTAAAGAAAAATTTACGGGCGGGCAGTTGCGTGGGGAAATCGATTGATCTAAGTTTTTCCGGCAACGTTTCAGTGAGGGAGGAGAACTCATGAAAATCCGTATGATGGCGGCTATGCTCGCCGCTTCAGCAGCACTTCCGATCAGCGCCAGCGCCACCGACCTTGAAGTCACCCATTGGTGGACGTCCGGCGGCGAGTCCGCTGCTGTCGCCGAGCTGGCAAAGGCATTCGACGCCACCGGCAACCACTGGGTTGACGGCGCTATCGCCGGTTCCGGCGGAACTGCGCGCCCGATCATGATCAGCCGCATCACCGGCGGCGACCCGATGGGCGCCACCCAGTTCAACCATGGCCGCCAGGCGGAAGAGCTTGTCCAGGCGGGCCTGATGCGCGACCTGACCGATGTCGCGACCGCGGAGCACTGGAAGGACATTATTCGTCCGTCTAGCCTGCTCGATTCCTGCACGATCGACGGCAAGATCTACTGCGCTCCGGTCAACATCCACTCCTGGCAGTGGCTGTGGCTTTCGAACGCTGCCTTCAAGAAGGCCGGTGTCGAGGTTCCGAAGAACTGGGACGAATTCGTCGCTGCCGCTCCGGCTCTCGAAAAGGCGGGTATCATTCCGCTCGCTGTCGGCGGTCAGCCATGGCAGGCGACAGGCGCCTTCGACGTGCTTATGGTCGCGGTCGCCGGCAAGGACGTGTTCAACAAGGTCTTCAAGGACAAGGATGCAGAGGTCGCCGCCGGACCCGAGATCGCCAAGGTCTTCAAGGCTGCCGATGACGCCCGCCGCATGTCCAAGGGCAGCAATGTCCAGGATTGGAACCAGGCAACCAATCTCGTCATCACGGGCAAGGCCGGCGGCCAGATCATGGGTGACTGGGCGCAGGGCGAATTCGCACTCGCCGGTCAGAAGGCCGGCACCGACTATACCTGCCTTCCGGGCCTCGGCGTCAACGAGATCATCTCGACCGGCGGCGACGCCTTCTATTTCCCGCTGCTGAAGGATGAGGAAAAGTCCAAGGCACAGGCCGTGCTCGCCAAAACCCTGCTCGATCCCAAGACCCAGGTTGCCTTCAACCTGAAGAAGGGTTCGCTGCCGGTTCGTGGCGACGTCGATCTTGCCGCCGCCAACGATTGCATGAAGAAGGGTCTCGACATCCTGGCGAAGGGCAATGTGATCCAGGGCACCGACCAGCTGCTTTCGGCCGACAGCCAGAAGCAGAAGGAGGACCTCTTCTCCGAATTCTTCGCCAACCCGTCGATGACGCCGGAGGCCGCGCAGAAGCGTTTCGCCGAAATCATCGCCTCGGCTGACTGATCGGCAGAATCACTGCCCTTGCGATCCGGCTCCGCGGAGCCGGATCCTCCCGCAAGTTTCGATGGTCTTGCCGGCCCATCCGGCCGATCCAGCGGGCAGGGGTGAGAGACGGCCGTCACCGGCCGCAGCTGCGATTTGAGGAGAAGTGTTCATGACGGGTCAAGCGCAAGCAGGCCGGCCAAACAAGTTACTGCGCAATCTGAACGCCAAGATTGCGTCCATCCCAATGATCCTGACAGCGCTGGTGATCTTTGTCGGCGGCACGTTCTGGACGGTCTTTTATTCTTTCACCAATTCCAAGCTCCTCCCGCGGTTGAGCTTCGTCGGCTTTGACCAGTATCACCGTCTCTGGGCGGCACCCCGCTGGGTTACTGCGATCGAAAATCTGGCGCTCTACGGCGTCCTCTCGCTGATCTTCAGCCTTGTCATCGGATTTGTGCTCGCCGCACTCATGGATCAGAAGATCCGTTTCGAAAACACTTTTCGCACCATCTTTCTCTACCCCTTCGCGCTGTCCTTCATCGTGACCGGTCTCGTCTGGCAATGGGTTCTGAACCCGGATTTCGGCGTCCAGTCGGTGGTGCGTTCGCTCGGCTGGACAAGCTTCACCTTCAATCCGCTCTATACGCCCGAAATCGTCATCTACGGGATTCTGATCGCGGCGCTTTGGCAGGGAACGGGCCTCGTCATGTGCCTGATGCTTGCCGGTCTGCGGGGCATCGACGAGGATATCTGGAAAGCGGCCCGCGTCGACGGCATCCCGATGTGGAAGACCTACCTGCTCGTCGTCATTCCGATGATGCGGCCCGTGTTCATCACGACGATCGTCATCATCGCCTCCGGCATCGTCAAGGTCTACGACCTCGTGGTGGCGCAGACTTCGGGCGGTCCCGGCATATCATCGGAAGTGCCGGCCAAATACGTCTACGATTACATGTTCCAGGCGCAGAATCTCGGTCAGGGCTTCGCCGCATCGACGATGATGCTGGTCACAGTCGCGATCATCATCGTTCCGTGGGCCTATCTGGAGTTCGGAGGAGGGCGCAAGCGTGGCTGATATCGAAACTCTCAACACCACGGCTGTCGGCCTCGACGCCGTCTCACGGAGGCTCGGCGACGGGCCGAGCGGTCCGAAGCCGCGCCCGACGCTGTCAGCGCGCAACATCATGCTCTACGGAACGTTGACGGTTGCAGCGCTCTATTATCTGCTGCCGCTCTATGTGATGGTCGTGACTTCACTGAAGGGCATGCCGGAGATCCGTCTCGGCAACATTTTCTCGCCGCCGGTGGAGATCACCTTCCAACCTTGGGTCAAGGCCTGGGCGGAGGCCTGCACGGGCCTCAACTGCGACGGCCTTTCGCGCGGTTTCTGGAACTCGGTGCGCATCACGGTGCCGTCTGTCATCATCTCGATCGCCATCGCTTCGGTGAACGGCTATGCGCTGGCAAACTGGCGATTCAAGGGTTCGGAGCTCTTCTTCTCGATCCTGATCATCGGAGCGTTCATTCCCTATCAGGTGATGATCTATCCGATCGTCATCATCCTGCGTGAAATCGGCATCTACGGCACGCTGACCGGCCTCGTCATCGTGCATTCGATCTTCGGGATGCCGATCCTGACGCTGCTCTTCCGCAACTACTTCGTGTCGCTGCCGGAGGAGCTGTTCAAGGCGGCGCGCGTCGACGGGGCGGGCTTCTGGCAGATATTCCTGAAGATCATGCTGCCGATGTCGCTGCCGATCTTCGTTGTCGCCATGATCCTGCAGGTCACCGGCATCTGGAACGACTTCCTGTTCGGCGTGGTTTTCACCCGGCCGGATACCTATCCGATGACCGTGCAGCTCAACAACATCGTCAATTCCGTCCAGGGTGTGAAGGAATACAACGTCAACATGGCAGCGACGATCCTCACCGGTCTGGTGCCGCTGATCGTCTATTTCGTCTCCGGGCGGCTTTTCGTTCGCGGCATCGCCGCTGGCGCAGTGAAGGGGTGATCACATGAACATGAATTCAACTGTCTCCAATTCCAGCGTCTCGATCAAAGATCTGTCGCTGAACTTCGGATCAGTCAGCGTGCTCAAGGATCTCAACCTTGAGATCAACGACGGCGAATTCTTAGTGCTGCTCGGATCGTCCGGCTGCGGCAAGTCGACCTTGCTCAACTGCATCGCCGGCCTGCTCGACGCCTCGGAAGGGCAGATCTTCATCAAGGGCAAGAACGTCACCTGGGAAGAGCCGAAGGATCGCGGCATCGGCATGGTCTTCCAGTCCTATGCGCTCTATCCGCAGATGACCGTCGAGAAGAACCTCTCCTTCGGCCTTCGCGTCGCCAAGGTGCCGCAGGCCGAGATCGACAAACGCGTGGCGCGTGCGGCCGAGATCCTGCAGATCCAGCCGCTTCTGAAGCGCAAGCCCGCCGAACTATCCGGCGGCCAGCGCCAGCGCGTGGCAATCGGCCGGGCGCTGGTGCGCGATGTCGACGTCTTCCTGTTCGACGAGCCGCTGTCCAACCTCGACGCCAAGCTGCGTTCAGAACTGCGTGTCGAAATCAAACGCCTGCACCAGTCGCTGCAGAACACGATGATCTACGTGACGCACGACCAGATCGAGGCGCTGACGCTGGCCGACCGCATCGCCATTATGAAGAGCGGCATCATCCAGCAGCTCGATGATCCGACGACGATCTACAACCGGCCGCGCAACCTCTTCGTCGCCGGCTTCATCGGCTCGCCGTCGATGAATTTTCTGCGCGGCGAACTGGTCAAAACAGGTGACGGCATCGCTTTTACCGCAAACGGCGTCAACTTCTCGCTCGCGGCCTACGACGCCAACGAGACGCTGCAGCCCGGCCACAAGGTGGTGCTCGGCGTCCGCCCCGAACACATCAAGGTCAACGAGAATGCCGGCGGCGAAGAACATGACGCTACCGTCGATATCGAGGAACCGATGGGGGCGGACAATCTTCTGTGGCTGAAACATGCGGGCCACACGATGTCGGTCCGCGTCAACGGCGCACGCCGCTTTGATGTCGGCGCCAAGGTGAAGCTGAGCTTCGACATGGCGCTGGCTTCGGTGTTCGATGCGGAGAGCGAGCTGCGTCTCTAACGAGTTCTGCGGCGGGCCGGAGATGGTGCGCCTGCTCGATGTGAGGCCAATAGGCCGGGGCGAGTATGGCGAGAAGCCCAACCACACTCCGTCTTCCTCGGGCTTGACCCGAGGATCTATGCCCGCTGCTGCTGATGGATGCAGTTTGGATCCTCGGGTTAAGCCCGAGGAAGACGGAGTGTGCGGTGGACGGAAGGAGACCAAGGCGCTGCTTACACCTCACTTCTCCCCAGCGGCGAGAAAAGGGCGCCAAGCCGGCCACTGACGAACGACAGCTAACGGATGGCGATCATGCGCCGTCCTCTTCAAAAACTGCAATTCGGAAATGAAATCGTGACGCAACAATCGACTCCTTCCAGCATCGACCTTTCCGGTTCGTGGCAGCTCACCTCCGTTGATGGCGAGATCAAAAGCCTCATCACCCTACCAGGCGACGTGCACACGGCGCTGCATCGGGCCGGCCTGATCCCCGATCCCTATTTCGGTCGCAACGAGGAGAAGGTGCAGTGGGTTGCCCAGCGTGAATGGGCGGTCGAGCGCAGTTTTACGCTGCAGGAGGTCGAAGGCGACTGGTATCTCGATATCGACTATCTCGACACGGTCGCCAGCGTCCACGTCAACGGCTTTCTGGTGCTCGAAGCTGACAATAGCTTCCGCCGCTACCGGCCGGATGTCTCGAGCATGCTGAAAGCGGGCGACAACTCCATCCGCATCGTCTTCGCCTCCAACCCCGGCGTCGGCGCCGAACGGCAGAAAAAGCAGCCCTTCTACATTCCCTACAGCACCGGCAATTCGCCGATCCCCGATGGCAACATGCTGCGCAAGCCGCAATGCCATTTCGGCTGGGACTGGAATATCGCCATTGCGCCGCTCGGCCTCTACGGCACGGTTGCTCTGAAGAAGCTCGAAACTGCGCGCATCGAACATGTCGTCACCCGCCAGGTCCACAATAATGACGGCTCGGTCGACCTGACGGTCACCGCGAGCCTCTATTCCAAGCACGCCGGCGTCGCCCAGATCTATTTCGAGTTCGACGGCGAACGGGTGCGCCTCGACGTCGGCGTCAAGGGCGACACTGATGTCAATTATCTCTTCCATATCGACGAGCCGCGGCTCTGGTGGCCTTCCGGCAGTGGCGAGCAGGCGCTCTACACGCTGTCGGTGGAAGTGTCCGACGAGGTGGTGACCAGGCAAATCGGCCTTCGCACCATCGAGCTGGTCACTACGCCGGATGCAGCAGGCGCCCGCTTCGCCTTCAGGATCAACGGCCGCGAGATCTTTTGCCGCGGCGCCAACTGGATTCCGGCCGATGCGCTCTATTCGCTGTCTTCGCCCGAGAAGACTGAAGATCTGCTGCAATCGGCAAAAGCCGCCAACATGAACATGATCCGTGTCTGGGGTGGCGGTTTCTACGAGCAGGATTATTTCTACGATCTCTGCGACCGGCTCGGCCTCCTGGTCTGGCAGGACTTTATGTTCGCCTGCAATCTCTATCCCTCGACCGACGACTTCCTCGACAATGTGGCGTTCGAGGTGGATTACCAGGTGCGGCGGCTCTCCTCGCATCCTTCCATCGCGCTATGGTGCGGCGACAATGAGCTTGTCGGCGCGCTGACCTGGTTCGAGGAATCACGGAAAGACCGCGACCGCTACCTCGTCTCCTACGACCGCCTCAACCGGACGATCGAGCAGGCGGTGAAGAAGGCGCTGCCCGGTGCGCTGTGGTGGCCTTCGAGCCCGGCTTCCGGCTATCTCGATTTCGGCGATGCCTGGCATGCGGACGGGTCCGGCGACATGCACTACTGGTCGGTCTGGCACGAGAACAAGTCATTCGATAATTACCGGTCGGTACGACCGCGCTTCTGCTCGGAATTCGGCTTCCAGTCCTATACCTCGCTGCCTGTCATCAGGACTTATGCCGAGGAGAAGGATATGAATATAGCTTCTCCCGTCATGGAGCTGCACCAGAAGAATGCTGGCGGCAACGAGCGCATCGCCGGCACGATGTTCCGCTATTTCCGCTTTCCCAAAGATTTCCCGAATTTCGTCTACCTCTCCCAGATCCAGCAGGGGTTGGCGATCAAGACGGCGGTGGAATATTGGCGATCGCTGAAGCCCCATTGCATGGGCACGATCTATTGGCAGCTCAACGACACCTGGCCGGTCGCCTCCTGGTCGAGCCTCGATTATGGCGGCCGCTGGAAGGCGATGCATTATCTCGTCAAACGTTTCTTCCAGCCGGTCGCGGTCGCCGCCATTCCCGCCGAGGACGGCAAGACGATCCGC
The DNA here is from genome assembly GCF_030182485.1 of Rhizobium atlanticum. Taxonomy (NCBI): domain Bacteria; kingdom Pseudomonadati; phylum Pseudomonadota; class Alphaproteobacteria; order Hyphomicrobiales; family Rhizobiaceae; genus Rhizobium; species Rhizobium atlanticum. Next base: position 19,160 of record NZ_JAQJCJ010000024.1, on the reverse strand, counting down.
TTCTCGCTCGTTAACGACACGCTTTCAGATGTCAGCATCGATCTGTCGATATCGCTTCTGACGATGAAAGGCGAGCGGAAGCATTTGAAAGACGTGCAGGCCATGTGTTCGCCGGATGCGGCGGTGACGGCTGCGACAATCGATGTGTCCGAGATTGCCGAGGGAACATTGCTTGCCTGGCATTTCACCGCGTCGAACGGCATGGGCGGCGAGGGGCACTATGTCAACGGCACCTATAAGGCGCTGGAGCTGGATCCGTCGGGCCTGACCGTTACCCATGAATATGTCGAGAAGAGCGGCGTCGTCGACATCAACATCACCGCTAAGGGACTTGCGCTCTTCGTGATGATCGAGAGCGAGACGGACGGCAAATATTCCGACAATGCGTTCGATCTGGCGGCAGGCGAGAGCCGCCGCATCACCTTCACCCCGGCACGTCAACTCGAACGCGGCAAGCTGCCGGAATTCCGCTTCTACGACCTGCATTCCTGCCAATCGGCGGATTGATCCTTCCAAGAAACGGGTACGACGCCCAAGGAGAATAAGATGACGAAACTCAGCTACCAGCTCTACAGCGCGCGCAACTTCCAGCCCTATTCTGTGATTTTCGAAAAGCTCGGCAAATCAGGCTATGCCGAAGTCGAAGGCTTCGGCGGCATCTACGCCGATCTCGACGATGCGGGACTGAAGAGCCTTCGCGCCGATCTCGACAAGAACGGCCTCGTGATGGCGAGCGGCCATTTCAGCCCCGACTTCCTGGATAAGGAAGTTCAGAAGTCGCTCAACATCGCCAGAATACTTGGCATGGATTCGATCTATGCCCCGCATCTGGCGGCAGACCAGCGCCCCTCGGACGGAGCCGGTTGGCTGGCCTTTGGCAAGCGTCTGCAGGAAATGAGCAAGCCCTATAAAGATGCCGGCTACGAGTTCGGCTGGCACAATCACGATTTCGAATTCGTCAAGCTGGCTGACGGCTCGCTGCCGATTGAGCGCATCTTCGAAGGCGCGCCGGACATCTCCTGGGAAGCCGATATCGCCTGGGTCATCCGCGGCGGCGCCGATCCCTTCGCCTGGATCGACAAGCTCGGCTCGCGCATCACCGCAGTTCACGTCAAGGACATCGCGCCGGCCGGCGAGGCGACAGATGAAGATGGCTGGGCCGATGTCGGCCATGGCAGGGTCGAGTGGGCCAAGCTGATTGCCGCACTTCGTGGCACCAAGGCGAAGCACTTCGTCGTCGAACATGACAATCCGAAAGACATCGACCGCAACATCAGCCGTTCGATTGCATCCTTCCAGACTTATTGAGGTACATCATGACCAGGGAACTTGGCGTCGGCATCATCGGATGCGGCAACATCTCCACCACCTACTTCTCGCTGGCACCGCTCTTCAAGGGGCTGAAGGTGCTGGCCTGCGCCGATATCAATATTCAGGCTGCCGAGGCGCGCGCCAAGGAATACGACGTCAAAGCGCAGACGATCGACGAACTGCTCGCCAATGACGAGATTGACGTCGTCGTCAACCTGACGATTCCGGATGCGCATTTTCCGGTATCGAAGGCGATCCTCGAGGCCGGCAAACACGTCTATTCGGAAAAGCCGCTGGTGCTTTCGCTCGAGCAGGGCGAGGAGCTTCGCCGCATCGCCAAGGCGAAGAATCTAGCCATCGGCTGCGCGCCGGACACTTTCCTCGGCGGCGCCCACCAGCTTGCCCGCAAGTTCATCGATGACGGCGGCATCGGCCGGGTTACTTCGGGCGCCTGCTATGTCATGAGCCCCGGCATGGAGATGTGGCATCCGAACCCTGATTTCTTCTTCCTGCCGGGCGGCGGTCCGATCCTCGATCTCGGCCCCTATTACATTGCCAATCTGATCAACCTGATCGGCCCTGTGAAGCGCGTCGGCGCGATGACCTCGATGGCATCGGAAACCCGCACGATCACCAGCCAGCCGCGCTATGGTGAGATCATCCCGGTGAAGACGCCGACAACGATCCAGGCGCTGCTTGAATTCGTCAGCGGCGCCACCGTGACGCTGTCGGCGAGCTGGGATGTGTGGTCGCACCGCCATGCCAATATGGAGCTCTACGGCACCGACGGCTCGCTTTACGTGCCGGACCCGAACTTTTTCGGCGGCACCGTCGAAGCCAGCGGCCGCGACAAGGACATCAAACCGCTGGAAAACTGGGATCATCCCTTTGGCAAGATCAACCAGGAAAACCCGAACGGGGCGCGCGCTAACTATCGCACGGCCGGCCTTGCCGATATGGCGATGGCGCTGATCGAGGGACGCGACGCGCGCTGCTCGCTCGACCGCACGCTGCACGGGGTCGACGTCATGACTTCGATCCTGAAATCGGGCGAGGAGGGCCGTTTCATCGAGCTCACGACGACCTGCACGCAGCCGGCCGCGCTTGGTATCGAAGAGGCGCAGGCGCTGTTGAGGTAGAGCGCGTGCGCCTTGGCGCTTGCCGGATCGGCGCGGTTGTCTCAATAATCCGGCGGGGCATATGCCGCTGTGATCGGTTCGTTTCATGGCTGCCCCGCACCCTAACCCTCTTCCCGCATGCGGGGAGAGGGTACTGGCCAAACGAGTGCTTGAGAAAGTGGAAACGGTGCGGCATGTCCCTTCGCCCCGCTTGCGGGGAGAAAGGTGCCGGCGGGCGGATGAGGGGCAGATGTCGGGCGTTCTCTTTGGGCCGAGGCTGTCGCATGACAATTAATGATATCGCACGAAGGAAAATCCCATGAGCTGGCAACCGGCCGCAGACCGTTATTCGAAGATGAAATATAACCGCACAGGCCGTTCCGGCCTGAAGCTGCCGGCCGTCTCCCTCGGCCTCTGGCACAATTTCGGCGGCGATACGCCGCATGACCGCAAGATCGATATGTGCCGCACGGCCTTCGACCTCGGCATCACCCATTTTGACCTCGCCAACAATTATGGGCCGCCTCCTGGAAGCGCGGAGACCGCTTTCGGCGAGATACTGCGCACCGAATTTTCCGGGCTTCGCGACGAGCTGATTATCTCCTCGAAGGCCGGCTACGATATGTGGCCGGGTCCCTACGGCGAGTGGGGCAGCCGCAAGTACCTGATCGCTTCCTGCGACCAGAGCCTGAAGCGCATGGGCCTTGATTATGTCGATATCTTCTATTCGCATCGCTTCGATCCGGAGACGCCGCTCGAGGAAACCTGCGGCGCGCTCGATCATATCGTCCGCTCCGGCCGGGCGCTCTATGTCGGCATCTCCTCCTACAATTCGCAGCGCACCCGCGAAGCCGCCGCGATCCTCAAGAGCCTCGGCACGCCCTGCCTGATCCACCAGCCGAGCTATTCGATGCTCAACCGCTGGGTCGAGGATGACAAGCTGCTCAATACGCTCGATGACGTCGGCATGGGTTCGATCGTATTCTCGCCGCTCGCCCAGGGCATGCTGACGACCAAATATCTCGCCGGCATTCCCGACGACAGCCGAGCGGCGCAGAATCATTTCCTCAAGCGCGATTTCATCCGTCCCTCGATCATCGACAATATCAGGAAGCTGAACGAGATCGCCGAACGGCGCGGCCAGACGCTGGCGCAGATGGCGATTTCCTGGGTGCTGCGCGGCGGACGCGTGACTTCGGCGCTAATTGGCGCCAGCCGCTCCTCGCAGATCGTCGATTGCGTCAAGGCGCTGGATAATATCGAGTTCTCGGCTGAGGAACTGAAGGAGATTGATGTCTATGCCAAGGAGGCCGATATCAATCTCTGGGCGAAGTCAGCGGAGCGGGACTAAGAGAGAGATGGGAGTGCTGCTTGCTCCCTCTTCCCCCCGCTGGGGAGAAGGGGAAGGCGAGATAGCCACGCCAATCTGACGTACGTACCACATTTTATTTCGGAGGAGCCGCCATGATCCGCAATCCCATCCTGCCCGGGTTCAATCCGGATCCGTCGATCTGCCGTGTCGGCGACGATTATTACATCGCCACCTCGACTTTCGAATGGTATCCGGGTGTGCAGATTCATCATTCGCGAGACCTGGTGAACTGGACTCTGGTGCGCCGGCCGCTGGAGCGCGCCTCGCAGCTCGACATGCGCGGAAATCCCGATAGCTGCGGCATCTGGGCCCCGTGCCTTTCCTATGCCGACGGGCAGTTCTGGCTGGTCTATACCGACGTTAAGCGTTTCGACGGCAATTTCAAGGATGCGCATAATTACATCGTGACCTCTCCCTCGATCGAGGGAGAATGGTCCGAGCCGGTCTATGTAAATTCTTCCGGCTTCGATCCCTCGCTCTTCCACGACGATGACGGCCGCAAATGGTTCGTCAACATGCAGTGGAACCACCGTACCGAAAGCTTCGGTGGCTCGCCGAAATCGCCGGCCTTCGACGGCATCCTGCTGCAGGAATGGGATCCGGAGGCGAAGGTGCTGAAAGGCCCGATCCGCAACATCTTCGCCGGGAGCCCGCTCGGCCTCGTCGAAGGCCCGCATCTCTTCAAAAAGAACGGCTGGTATTACCTGACGACCGCCGAGGGCGGCACAGGCTATGACCACGCCGTCACCATGGCGCGTTCGCGCCTCATCGACGGGCCCTATGAGATGCATCCAAACATGCATCTGATCACCTCGAAGGATCATCCGGGTGCGGTGCTGCAGCGGGCAGGGCACGGCCAATATGTCGAGACGCCCAATGGTCAGGCCTATCACACTCATCTCAGCGGCCGGCCGCTGCCGCCGAAACGGCGATGCACGCTGGGGCGCGAAACGTCCCTGCAGAAATGCGTCTGGCGCGACGACGATTGGCTCTATTTGGAAAACGGCACCTCAGTGCCCGATGTCGATGTGCCGGCTCCCTTCGGTGCTGTGCCGGTGGAGAAGCCGATGCGCAGCGAGTACAGTTTCGATGGAGGCAAGCTGCCGGCTGATTTCCAGTGGCTGCGCACGCCCGAGCCCGGGCGCATCTTCAGCCTGACGGATCGACCCGGCCATCTCAGGCTGATCGGACGCGAGAGCATCGGCTCCTGGTTCGAGCAGTCGCTGGTCGCGCGCCGGCAGGAGCATCATAGTTTCCGCGCTGAGACTGTGATCGAATTTTCGCCCGACACCTATCAGCAGGTTGCGGGGCTGACGCAGTACTACAATCGCCATAAGTTCCACGCGATTGCCGTGACGCTGCACGAAACGCTCGGCCGCTGCGTGACGATCCTCTCCTGCAATGGCGACTATCCGAACGGTCGCCTGAGCTTTCCCGCTGAAAGCGGTGTAGCGATCCCGGCCGAGGGCCGTGTCCAGCTTGCGATGGAAATCCGCGAGAATGACCTGCAATTCTTCTGGCAGACGGAAGGCAAGGGCGCCTGGCAGCCGATCGGCCCTGTCCTCGACGCCGGCGTGATTTCCGACGAGGGCGGACGCGGCGAGCACGGCTCCTTCACAGGCGCCTTTGCCGGCGTGTTCGCCTTCGATACGTCGGGGCGAGGGAAGACGGCGGATTTCGATTGGTTCAATTATGATGAATTGTGAGGGTTAGCATCTACTGCCTCCCGACCGCCCTCGTGCTTCGAGGCTTCGGGTTTTGGCCGACGCCTCGAAGCACGAGGGCGGCCACCTGCTGCAACGACACATCAAAAAGAAAAGCCGGCGCAGAGGCCGGCTGAGACGAACGCGGCTGCACAGGGATACTGGCCGGTTCCAAACGCTTGGTGACTGAACAATAACTTTCATTACATGCCGAGGCAGCGGAAAAGGGCGCAACGAGAACGCCGGTAAGACGGCTCCGCAAAGGAATGGGCGGCGGGGCGGATGCCGGTGCTTGCCTCGGCTCTCTTATCAAGCATGAATATCACCGGATGATGACATCCGGAGCGGACCGATGCCTTTCTTTCAGGGAGAATTGCCGGCGGGCGACGGCAATCGGAAGCCGGCTATCGCCGGCTTGTCGCCGATGGATGATCGGCTTCACGAAGGCGAGGGTGTTGGCGAGGCGTGAATTCAGTGTTCATGTTCCCGAAGGATGTCAAAGCGTCACAGAGTGACTATATAGCGGGCCGAAATACTTCGAGCATCTGCAAGAGTCCTGCATGACCCCCATTATTTCCGTTCAGAACCTGACGAAGACTTATGCCAACGGGTTCGAGGCCCTGAAGGGCATCAACCTCGATGTCGAGAAGGGCGAGATCCTGGCTCTGCTCGGGCCAAACGGCGCCGGCAAGACGACCCTGATCTCGATCATCTGCGGCATCGCCAATCCGAGCGGCGGTCGCGTGCTGGTGGCCGGCCAGGATGTCGTAAAGGATTTCCGCGCGACCCGCTCGATGATCGGGCTGGTGCCGCAGGAGTTGACGACCGACCAGTTCGAGACGGTGTTCAACACGGTGAGCTTTTCGCGCGGGCTGCATGGCAAGAAGGCCAATCCAGCGCATATTGAGAAGGTGCTGCGGGCGCTCTCGCTTTGGGACAAGAAGGACAATACGCTGCGTCAGCTCTCCGGCGGCATGAAACGACGGGTGCTGATCGCCAAGGCGCTTTCCCACGAGCCGGATATTCTTTTCCTTGACGAGCCGACCGCTGGCGTCGACGTGACTCTGCGCAAGGACATGTGGCATGTCGTCGAAGAACTCCGGGCTTCGGGCGTCACCATCATACTGACTACCCATTATATCGAAGAGGCCGAGGAAATCGCCGACCGTGTCGGCGTCATCAATGGCGGCGAGCTGCTGCTCGTCGAGGAAAAGGCGGCGTTGATGGCCAAGCTCGGCCGCAAGCAGCTCATCCTCGATTTGGCGGAACCGCTAAGCCGGCTGCCAGACTGCTTTGCAGGCAATGGCCTCACTCTCGAAGCCGACGGAAGCCGCCTGACTTATGATTTCGACGCCGATAACGAGCAGGATAGCATCGCGACGCTGCTAACCCGGCTCGGCGAGAACAATATCCATTTCAAGGATCTCTCGACGCGGCAGAGTTCGCTCGAAGATATCTTCGTAGCGCTGGTGGGAGCGGGCAAATGAACTTCGAAGCGGTCAAATCGATCTACTTCTTCGAGATGGCGCGCACGCGCCGCACGCTGCTGCAGAGCGTCATCTCGCCGGTCATCTCGACCTCACTTTATTTCATCGTCTTCGGAGCGGCAGTCGGTTCGCGTATTCAGGAAGTGGAGGGTGTATCCTACGGTGCTTTCATCACGCCGGGCCTCATCATGCTGACGCTGCTCGGCCAGTGTATCAGCAACGGCTCCTTCGGGATCTACTTCCCGAAGTTCACCGGCACGATCTATGAGGTGCTGTCGGCGCCGGTGGCGATGACGGAGATACTGCTCGGTTATGTCGGGGCGGCGGCCACCAAGGGCCTGATTATCGGGGTCATCATTCTCTTGACCGCCAATCTCTTCGTCGATGTCAGGATCCAACATCCCTTCATGATGATCCTGTTCTTCCTGCTGACCGCGATCACTTTCAGCCTGTTCGGCTTTATGATCGGTATCTGGGCCGGGAATTTCGAGCAGCTGAACCTCATTCCCATGCTTGTGGTGCCGCCGCTGACCTTTCTCGGCGGCAGTTTCTATTCCGTCAGCATGCTGCCGCCATTCTGGCAGGCGGTCAGCCACTTCAACCCGGTGCTCTACCTCGTCAGCGGCTTCCGCTGGAGTTTTTACGGGATCGCCGATGTCAACCCGGCGATCAGCTTGGCGATGATCACCATGTTCCTGGCAATCTGCCTGGGAACGCTCGGCTGGATCTTCAAGACGGGGTATCGGCTGCGCAACTGACCGCTTGAACGTCGATGATCGGAGAAGCCGATAGTGCTATCGGCTTCTTCCGTTTTTCTTTCGCGTCCGGCGGAGGCATCTGCTGTCTCATTCCAATGAAGTGGCGAGACAGCTGTTATGAGCATCGAAGGTCAGAAGGTGATAATTGTCGGCGGCAGTTCGGGCATGGGGCTGGCACTTGCCGGGCGTCTGCTCGAGGAGGGGGCGTCGGTGACGATTGCCGGGCGCGGTCAGGAGAAGCTTGCGACAGCTTGCCGTCATCTCGGCGACCACCCGAAACTCCGAACCCATGTCATCGATATAGGCCGGGAGGAGGAGGTCGCGGCGCTGTTCCGGGAGTGCGGACCGGTCGATCATATCGTCAGCACGGCGGCGGAAATCGAAGGAGCCTATCAGCTGCTGTCGTCGCTCGAGCTGGCGGCGGCAGAAAAGGTGGTCCAGAGCAAGTTATACGGGCCGCTGCTGCTGGCGAAATATGGCGCCTCCCGACTGCCGTCGTCAGGTTCGATCACTTACACTTCAGGTATTGCGGCCTATCGGCCGCTCGCGCGCGGATCGATGGTCGCGGCCGTCAATGCGGCACTCGAAGGCTTGGTCAGGGCGCTTGCCGTTGAACTGGCGCCCATCCGCGTCAACGCGGTCTCGCCGGGCTGGGTTGACACGCCGATCTGGAGCTTCGTTGCCGGTGATGCCAAGCAGGCGAGGCTGGATGCGATGTCGCAGCGCCTGCCGGTTGGGCGGGTTGGGCAGCCCGAGGATATAGCCGATGCGATCCGTTTCCTGATCGGCAACGGTTTCACCACGGGCATTACCCTGCATGTCGAAGGCGGGCATCGGCTGGTCTGACTGGCGAAAGATTTTCGCTGGCCGATTGCAGAAGGAAAGCGATGTGCGGCGGCTGGACGCGCCGACGTCGCCACATCATCACCAGCGAGGTAGCAAGTGGTCGGCCGGGCCATGGCAGTTCGACGAGATCGCCGCGCGCAATGGACGGCCCCACCGCAAGACTTGGGACCAGGCCGTAGCCGGCGCCTGATGCCACGAGACGGATGATTGTTGCGATGCTGTCCGCCTCCGTGGCGACGGCCGGCGGAGCAAAACCCGCTTCGGCAAAGGCGGTATCGAGCAGGTGGCGATAGACGCAGCCGGCCGCGGTTGCGATGAACGGGGCGGTGTGCAGGGCTGCGAGGCTTTCCGGCGGCGAGATTTGCGAGCTGCCGGCGGCAATCAGCACCAGCGGCTCGCTGGCGACGCGGCGTGTCACAAAGCGCTCGTCCTGCTGGCCGCGATCGAACGTGAAGACGACATCAACCGAGCCATGCTGCAATTTCGCATGCAATTCGCCACTGCCACCGACCTTGAGTTTGAGACCGAGATCGGGATTTTGCCTGCGGAGGAGGGAGAGCCAGGGCGCCAGCCTTTCAGCGGCAATCGTTTCGAGCGTGCCCAGGGTGATAGAGGATCCGGAAATGCCGGCGGCAACACGGACGGCGGTCTGCGCCTCATCGCTCAGCGCCAGTATCTCTTCCGCATAGGTCTTCAGTGTCATGCCTGCCGGTGTGGGAGCGACGCCCTGCCGGGAGCGGAGGAAGAGTTCAACGCCCATCTCCTCTTCGAGTGCCTGGATTTGATCACTGAGGCTCGACTGAGCGAGGTTGACCTCGGCAGCGGCGCGCGTGAGGTTTCCGTGCCGGATGACGGCCAGGAAAGTCTTCAGTTGTCGTGGGGTCATGTCAGGCTCCGCCATTTGCGCGAATGCAGGATATCAACAAAGGCGATCCAGCCGCAATGCGGGGGCTGTCAGGCACTTCTGACGAGCAGGGCGCAACAGATGAAAAGGGTGCCGGCTGCGAGCCGCGCCATGTTCAGCTCGGAGGCTTCGCCGAGAAAGACTGCGCCTATCGCTAGGGTCACCAGCACGTTGCAGCGCTCAGATCGGGGCGAGTTTCGAGAGCGGCATTTTCTGCGAGCATTGAAACCGCACGTTGACGAGATGGAAATTTCTGTCTAGCTGTACGGTCATGAAGATCGCAATGGTTCTTGTCATGGTGATAGGGCGCATGGGCAGGATGGTGTAACTATCCGGCGATCAGCCCCATGCGCGGTAAATCAAGCTCCTGACGGGGCTTTTTTTGTGCTCTCAATTTGCGCTGCGCCTCGTCGGATTCCCACAATCTCCCTGACACCATGGACAAGACCATGTCACGCGACAATTCTGCGCAGACTTCCGGCAACCGCCTGACCGAGAAGGCGGCGGCGACTTCGACTGCGGCGCCCCGACGTACGATCCTTCTCCTGCTGACGGCGCTCTCGGTGTTGCCGGTCAATATATATCTGCCGGCGCTGCCAAATATCGCCGCCACGTTCCAGGCCGATTTCGCGATCGTCAATCTTTCCATTGCGGGCTACGCGATCATCAATGCCCTTACGGAAATCGTCGCCGGCGCGATGTCGGATCGTTATGGGCGCCGGCCGGTCGCGCTGATCGCCGTTTCCATTTTCATTGTCGCGTCGATCGGCTGCGCGCTGGCGCCCAATATCGGCATCTTCCTGTTGTTTCGCGTGATGCAGGCGTCGATCGCCGCCTGCTTCTGCGTCGCTCTCGTTGCCATCAAGGAGACGGCGGGCGAACGCGGGGCCACCAACAGGATCGGCTACGCCGCCATGGGATGGGCTATCGCGCCGATGCTCGGCCCGAGCGTCGGCGGCATTCTCGACGAAGCGTTCGGATGGCGGGCGATCTTCATCGCTCTTGCGCTGATAGGCGCAGCCATCCTCGCCGTTTCCATGCGCGAGATGAAGGAAACAGCCGGACCCGCGTCGAGATCAACAGGCAATTACCTTGCTTCCTACAGGCAGATTCTCGGTTCGGCGCGGTTCTGGGCCTATACGCTGTGCATGGCCTGCTCCACCGGCACTCTCTATATCTTCCTCGGAGGCGCTTCCTTGGCAGTCAGTTCCTCACTCGGTGGGTCGAGCGCGAAACTGGGCTTCTTCATGGGAATGGTTCCCGCGGGATTCATTCTGGGCAGTTATCTCGCTGCCCGATTGACGAGGAAATCGCTCAGCACCACGCTCGTCATTGCGCGTTTATCGACGTGCATGGGTCTGCTTTTGGGGCTGATCTTGTCGATCTCGGGCGTCACGCATGTCCTGGCATTTTTCGGACCCTGTATGTTCATCGGCATCGGCAATGGCTTGACCTTTCCGGCCGCCAATCTGGGCGTGATGTCGGTTCGCCCATCTCGCCGGCACCGCTGCAGGCCTTGCCGCAGCCATGTCGATCGCCGGCGCCGCGCTGATCGCTTCGATCGCCGGGCTGTTTCTCCGAGAGGCAGGAGCAGTGTCGACGCTGTTCGCGATGTTGCTGACATCGGCGTCACTTGCCTTGTCGGCAGCGTTTTTTGCAGCTTTTATCGACCGGCGACTTGCGGTCCGTATGCCCAATGGAGAGCCGGTCGAGAGCGGATCGGCGGCATGATTTGTTCTGTCGGATCAATCCCGCATGCGCAATTCGTTCGTCTGCATCTGCAAGGAGCCCAGCGTCTCCAGGAAGCTCATGCCGAGCAAGCTCTGGTCAAGCCGGCCGTCCTCGGCGACGCTGGCTGCAACATTGTTGCGGACGATCGGACCGATCGCCACCTGGTCGAGCGTAATGGGGGCCGCGCGGCTGCGGCCGTTGGCGGTCATGACCGTCATCGAGTAGGTAAGGCCCGTGAGATCGATGCCGATGCGTTCAGCATCCTCGTGTGAGAGCGCGACCATGCTGGAGCCGGTGTCGACGAGCATATCGACAGTCCGGCCATTCACATTGACGTCCGCTTCGAAATGGCCGTTCAACAGCTTGTGCAGGATGATTTCCGCGCCACCTTCGCTCGTTGTGACGACGACAGCGCGGCCGGGAATGAGACCAGCGAGCACCCGGTTGCCGACGCCGATCGCTTCCTGACGATAGAGATAGACGGTCACGAGCGCCAGGATGATGACCAACCAGATCATCATCTGGCGCATGGTTTCACCGACGCTGCGCGCCCAGATCCCGGCCGACAACATCAGTGCGATCGGCAGCAGGTAAACGAAGCGGCCGAACTCGTCACTTTGCAAGCCGAGAATGCGGCCGCTGTCGCCGTTGAGGATCAGCACGGCAAGGCCGATGCCGATCACGACGAGAATGACGGTGAATCGGATCATGAAGGCCGCCCCGGCCGCTCGGCGAGGCTTGTTTTCATCCGGCCCATCGTCGCGGCGGTTGCGAGCCTCGCCGGCAGTTGCGCCATGATCCCGCGCCTTTTGGCATCGGTATAGTTCATCCAGCCACCGATTTCCTGAAGAGTGCGGCCGCAACCGGCGCAAAAACCGGTGGTTGAAACCATGGAGCAGACGTGAATGCAGGGTGTTTGCATGGCTGATATATCGGAGTTTCAAAGAGTGGTGGCAAGGGCGCAAAGGGTGGCGATTTCGCAAATCTGCTGCGTCGCGCCCAGTGTGTCGCCGGTGTGGCCGGCAAGCTTGCGGCGGATGACGGCGGTGAAGGCGAATCCTGCGACACCGGTGGCGAGCAGGCTGGCGACGAGCGGCCGCAGGCCGAATGCCGGCCAGATCAGAAGTGCTGCGAGCAGACCGGCCGAGACGAGCGCAAAATGCATCGCCGCCTCATTCGGCTGGCCGGTCGAGGCGGCCACGCCATCGGCCTTTGCGGCCGGCAGCCGTTGCCAATGCCAGGCGATAGCGCCACGGCTGAGTGCTGCGACGGCGGCAACGGCAAGCGCTGCGGCGAGCGGTGAGGACTGGCGGACAATGGCGGCGAGTGCGGCCGCACGGATCGCGAAGGAGAGGATTAGCGCTATCGCGCCATAGGTGCCGATCCGGCTGTCCTTCATGATGATGAGGCTTTGTTCGCGGTTCTTGCCGCCGCCGATGCCGTCGGCCGTATCAGCCAAGCCATCTTCGTGCAGCGCGCCGGTGGCAAGAGCTTGGATCGAGAGCGCAAGCAGGGCCGCCATCAGGGGATCGGCGCGCAGGCCTGAAAGAAGGAGGAGGGCGAGCGCCGGGACAAAGCCGATGACAAGACCGGCGAGGGGAAAGGCGCGCACCAGGCGGCCGAGCCTTCCGTCATAGCCTTCGAACAGCGCTGGCGGCATCGGAAGGCGGCTAAGAAAGGCGACGGCGCGGGCGGTGTCGACCGCATAGTCCTTGATCTTCATTCTGTTTCGTTCTGCCGGAGGGCTACGGCGCTTTAGGTGTTGTTCGCTTCGCCCGCCGGCTTTAAGAGAGAGCCACCGCAAAGAAGCTGATTTGCGTCAAAAAAACAAGAATAGCCATTCATAGGAATACGCACCGATGAGCGTTTCAGGCCTGCCTTTCGACGATTTCCGTACCCTGCTCCGGGACCTGCCGGGGCCGGATGCCCGCGCGCTGGTGGCCGCACGCGAACGCGACGCGCAGCTGACCAAGCCGCCGGGCGCGCTCGGACGGCTCGAGGAGATTGCTTTCTGGCTTGCCGCCTGGACGGGCCGTCAACCGGCCGTCAACCGGCCGCTGGTGGCGATCTTCGCCGGCAATCACGGTGTCACCAGACAGGGCATCACACCCTTTCCGCCCGCGGTGACGCAGCAGATGGTCGAGAATTTTGCAGCCGGTGGAGCTGCGATCAACCAGATCTGTGTCGCTTATGATCTCGGGCTGAAAGTCTTCGATCTGGCGCTCGATTACCCCACGGGCGACATCACCGAGGAAGCCGCGCTTTCCGAGCGCGACTGCGCCGCAACCATGGCCTTCGGCATGGAGGCGATCGCCGGCGGCACCGACCTGCTCTGCATTGGCGAGATGGGCATCGGCAACACGACGATTGCAGCAGCGATCAACTATGCGCTCTACGGCGGATCGGCGCGCGACTGGGTAGGCCCCGGCACCGGCTCGGAAGGCGAGATGCTGGAGCGCAAGATTGCGGCGGTGGAAAAAGCGGTCGAGCTGCATAGCGACCATCTCGACGATCGCCTGGAGATCATGCGCCGGCTCGGCGGACGCGAGATTGCCGCAATGGCAGGCGCCATCCTGGCCGCCCGCATGGAGCGCATCCCGGTGCTGATCGACGGCTATGTCGCGACTGCCGCGGCGGCGATCCTGAAAGCCGCCAATCCCTCCGCGCTCGATCATTGCCTGATCGGCCATGTCTCCAGCGAGCCCGGCCATCTGCGCGCGGTCGAGATGCTTGGCAAGACGCCGCTTCTGGCGCTCGGTATGCGGCTCGGTGAGGGCACTGGTGCGGCGCTTGCCGCCGGCATCGTCAAGGCTGCTGCTGCCTGCCATTCCGGCATGGCGACCTTTGCCCAAGCGGGTGTGAGCAACAAACATTAAGGCCGCGGCCGGCGCAGCCGACCCACCGGGCTTTGCTTGCGCCGTCCGGGTGGATTCGCTATTGGCTGGTCAATAAGGGGAGATGGTACAGTTTTTCCCCGCTCCGTGGTGCAACGGGAAGAGGAGGGGGCGTCTTGACGAAGCCTGCGGTGACGAAAGAGACCGGGCTCGGCATTTCATCGCCGCCGCCAGCTATTCTTGGGCAGGCTTTCTGCGCGTGCTGAAAGAAGCGGCCTTCCGCCAGGAACTCGGCTTCTTCGTCATTTCAATGGCAGCGCTGGCGCTGGTAGGGGCGAGCATCGGCGAGATCGTCGTCGCGGCGCTGTTGTTTCTTGGGCTTTTTTCGATGGAAGCCATGAATACCGCCGTCGAAGAGGTGATCGATAGGATTTCGCCGGAGATTTCGATTGTCGGCAAACATGCCAAAGATCTCGGCTCCTTTGCGGTGACCTGCATGATCGCCGCCTGCTCTATTTATCTCGGCTTCGTCATCGCCAAGCACCTCTTCTTCGGCGCCGCGTGACATTCCCGAGCTGAATCAGGCAAAACTCTTGCGCTTACGCGCGACGGCCTGAGCCTCTTCGACGGCCGGCAGGCTCTGGAGCACGCGCTTGGCCGGCAGGATGGCGATAACCTCCGTGCCTTCACGCAGCTTCGATTTCAGCAGGAACTGTCCGTCATGCTTGGCAAGGATCGCCTGGACGATCGGCAGGCCGAGGCCGGTGCCCTGTTCGGCGCTCTTGATGGCGATCGAACCCTGGCCGAAGGCCGAGAGGACGACGGGAATCTCTTCTTCCGGAATGCCGGGGCCGTTGTCCTTGATCGAGATGTATTGTCCGCCGCCGGCCGTCCAGCCGACCTTGACGTGGATTTCACCTCCCTGCGGCGTGAATTTGACGGCATTGGAGAGGAGGTTGAGCACCACCTGGCGCATCGACTTCTCGTCCGCCCAGATAGCCGGCAGCTGCCGCTCGAATTGATCCGAAATGGCAATGTTCTTGGCGCGGGCGCGCAGCTGGACCATGCCGATGCAATCCTCGGTGATATCGAGCAGCGAGATCGCCTCCTCGCTCAGCTCGTATTTGCCGGCTTCGATGCGCGACAGGTCGAGGATCTCGTTGATGAGATCGAGCAGATGCTGGCCGGAGCGATGGATATCGCCGGCATATTCCTTGTAGGTCGGATTGGCGAGTGGTCCCATGACTTCGGCCGACATCACTTCGGAGAAGCCGAGAATGGCATTGAGCGGCGTCCTGAGTTCGTGAGACATCGAGGCAAGGAAGCGGGACTTGGCGAGGTTTGCCTCTTCGGCGCGGCGGCGCGCCTCATCAGACATCGATTTCGCCACTTCCAGCTCGGCGATCAGGTCGTCCTTCTCCGACTGGTAGGAGAGGATCCTGAGGTTCGATTTGAAGAGCCGGTCGCTGATGTAGTTGAAGAAGACGAGCGTGGTGGTGAAGAGCCCGGTCAGGCTGATTTCGAGGAGGTCGCGTGACAGGCCGCTCTTGGCGCCAAGCGCCAGGACCGTCGGCGCGAAGGCCACCAGCACGGCTGGCGTCAGCATGAAGTTCGACATCGCGGTGACGGAAAGCGCAATGAGCAATGTTGCGCCCTTGTAGAGAATGAAGCTCGACGGCTCGCAGGTGTCGCACCCCTGCAGCGCAAAGACGGCCCAGCAGCAGCCGACCAGGAATTGGCCGGCGAGCAGCAGGCGGCGCCATTTGCGGGCGCTCTCGGAGGTGATCTCCTGTCGGCGCGCGCGCCGGGCGAGCAGGATGTTGCCGGTGTGACAGGTGAGTGTCAGCAGCGCCCAGAAGAGCAATTGGGTATCTTGAGTGAAATAGACGCCGAGGGCGGTGATGATGACGACGAAGAGCGGCATGATCGTCGCGCCCTGCATCATCGACGCTATATACATCTTGAGTACGTCACGGTCGAAGGCGGAATTGGACGCATGACCGGACTGCAGGCGCTCGCGCGTCTGCCGCACAGCCTTGGAAACGGCCTTGTTGCGGTGGCTGCGCGACCTGTCGACGATAATCTTGTCGGTCGATGTGCTTACGCCGGTACTCATGTGCACGTTGAAACTTCACCCCTGGGTGGATAAGAGCTTAACCGGCAATTCTTAAGAAGATGTTTGCCATCTTTGCCAAGGATTTGTTTTTTAAGGAGGCGAAAGCGTGACACGTGGCCTGCGCCCGATTCGTGACGGCGTGACCGCTTTTGCCCTGCTGGTGCTCCTGGCGCTGATTGCCGCCAAGATCAACGACCGAGCAACAATCAAGCGTGCAGGCGCCTTTCATGCTGCTGATGGCGACAGTCTGACATTGGGCGGGGAGCGCTTCCGTCTCGAAGGCATTGACGCGCCGGAGCTCAACCAAAGCTGTGAACGGGCGGGAAAGGCCTGGGCTTGCGGGCGCGTGGCGCGGGAGGTGTTGCAGGAGATGGTTCTGGCATCGGAAACGCTTTGCCAGGGCGATCGGCGCGACCGCTACGACAGGCTGCTTGTCGTCTGCCGAAGCGGGACGGGCGGCGACATCAATGCCGGCATGGTGCGCCGAGGCATGGCCGTTTCCTATGGTGGCTACGGCAAGGAGGAGGCCGAGGCGAGGGGAGCGAAGGCGGGGCTGTGGGCCGGGACTTTCGAGCGGCCGCGCGATGTGCGCGATCATGCCCGTCACGAATCCGGTTACGGCGACGCGCTGCGCTTCCTCAGGCGGATCGTCGGATGGGAGTAAGGTGATGACAGATGAAGCCAAGCTGGAAACTCTGCGGCGGGAAATTGCCGCCTGTCGCGTCTGTCGCGACGCCCCGGCAAGCGGACCTCAGCACCGGCTGCCGCACGAGCCGCGGCCGGTGGCGGTGATCTCTTCGTGTGCACGCATCCTGATCGCGGGCCAGGCGCCCGGCCTTCGGGTGCATGAGAGCGGTCTGCCGTTTGACGATGCATCGGGCGACCGGCTGCGGTCATGGCTCGGCGTCGACAGAGCAAGCTTTTACGACCGCAGCCGATTCGCCATCGTGCCGATGGGCTTCTGCTTTCCTGGCTACGACGACAAGGGCGCGGACCTGCCGCCCCGCCGCGAATGCGCTCCGGTCTGGCGGCAAAGGGCGATCGCGGCAATGCCGCAGATCGAGCTGGTGCTGACCGTCGGCCAATATGCGCAGGCTTGGCATATGGCTGACGAGAGACGAGGCAATATGACGGAGACCGTGCGGGCTTGGCGTGACAGCCTCGTGTCCGGCCGGTCGCCGGCGGTGCTGCCGCTGCCGCATCCGAGCTGGCGCAACAGCGGCTGGCTGAGACGCAATTCCTGGTTCGAGCAAGAATTGCTTCCTGTGTTGCAGGAGCGGGTGAAAATGCTGCTTTCCTGAAACAAAATTCTTTTCCTCGCGCGGAATCGGGTTATACAAAGAAAATAATTCGAAAGGACTGACGTGCGCATGGACCGCCTCGACCGAAAAATACTGCGTCTGCTGCAAGAAGATTCGACCCTTGCCGTTGCTGACCTCGCCAAGAAGGTGGGGCTTTCGACGACGCCCTGCTGGCGACGCATTCAGAAAATGGAGGAAGATGGCGTCATCAGGCGTCGGGTCGCCATCCTCGATCCGGAGAAGGTCAACACCAAGGTCACGGTTTTCGTATCGATTCGCACGGCCACCCATTCGATCGAGTGGTTGCGCCGCTTTTCCGAGGTAGTCGCCGAATTCCCCGAAGTTGTCGAATTCTACCGGATGAGCGGTGATGTCGACTATCTCCTGCGAGTCGTCGTGCCCGATATCGCCGCCTACGACGCCTTTTATAAGCGGATGATCGCCAAGATCGAGATTCGCGACGTCTCCTCCGCCTTTGCGATGGAGCAGATCAAGTATTCGACGCAGCTTCCGCTCGACTACATGATTCTTGAGAACGCCAAATCCAACGAAGATTGAAGTCGCCAATAGGTTGCGACGGACCGCTGGCCGGCAGTCGCATATACCGCGTGGGGTTCGCCTCCGGGTCTCTGAGGCGATTCGCCCGCACGCAGGAATGCGGCGCCTGGAAGCGGCTTTCGAAGAATGTGGCTCTAGCGGCAAAAGTTAGCGGGAAAAATCGCGAAAAAAAGCTTCAGTTTCACCAAAATGCTAGAAAAATATATAGCCTGGTAACGATTGCACGGCTATGATGTGTGGCATCAATGAGCATCCTGTCATCATTTTGACTCGTTGGTGTCGAAATCAGAACACCATTTTCTACACCGCTACCTTGTATAGGTTCATTAGTTGGCGGTAGAGTTATGTGCTTCACCATTGTGTTCGGCGGGGTCGAACGATGGAGATTTGAGAATGCGGCATAGCGTTTGCGGCTTGCGATGGAGGTTTCCATTGCGGGGCCGTTTTGTGCGTTTGTCATCTAATTATTTGAATTGTTGTATAAAAATCACGTTGCTGGCGAAAGTTGCTCCAGTGAACCCCTCTCAGATATATCGAGAATTGCTTGAATGCGCCTTCTGTGTGATGACGGTTCGGCGGTTCGATCGATCCGCACGCCGAGATGGCTGTTCAAACTGGGCCGGCTTCAAATTGACTACCCGATGAGACGTCAGCCCCGATCGACAAAGGAATGGATTGGTAAATGAACATCAGAATGGTTTTGCTCGCATCAGCAGCAGCATTTGCTGCATCGACGCCGGTTCTTGCTGCTGACGCTATTGTTGCTGCTGAGCCGGAACCGGTTGAATATGTTCGCGTCTGCGACGCTTACGGCACCGGCTACTTCTACATCCCGGGCACCGAAACCTGCCTCAAGATCGAAGGCTACATCCGTTTCCAGGTTAACGTTGGCGAAGACGTCGGCGGCGACTCTGACTGGGATGCAGTCACCCGCGGTCAGGTTCAGTTCACCGCCAAGAGCGACACCGAATATGGTCCGCTGACCGGCGTCATCGTCATGCAGTTCAATGCTGACAATGCCACCGACCAGGAAGCCAAGCTCGACTCCGCTTACCTCGACGTCGCGGGCTTCCGCGCCGGTCTGTTCTACAGCTGGTGGGACGATGGTCTCTCGGGTGAAA
>NZ_JAQJCJ010000023.1:0-71667 GCF_030182485.1 Rhizobium atlanticum | reverse complement strand
CCGGTGCAGGGGTGGTGGGCGTGGCCGGGGAAGGGGCGGGTTGCTGCGCGAAGACGGGCGTCGTCGCTGCGGCCGCGATGCTTGCAGTCACGAGAAGCGACCGCGCGAGGGAACGGAAACCCATGGAAACCTCTGGATATCGAATCATTGCGGCTATTGTTGAAGCTGCCCACCGGAAATGAAAAGCCCCACCCCGTGAAAACCGGGGGACTGCGGCAGAAATTGGACCTTTGTCATATAATGTACGGTGGGCGGATCGGCCGGAAAGGGCATTTTTCATATGCCGATGAAAAACTTGGGATGTTTTGCCGTTCGGCCTGCCTGTGCTTTAAGCAAAAATGCCGCATAGACAATTGCTCCTGCCTGTTGCGGCAAATGCCAAACTGTGGTTTGAAGCGCTGAAGATGGCAAGGATTCTGCGTTCGATTTAGCAGGTCAAGCGCTCGAGGGAGATAATAAGGTGATGAAGAAGGCTTATGCAGCCCTGACCACGCTGGTCTGTCTGCTTTTTGCTTCCGGCACATATGCCGACCAGCCGACGCCGTGGCAGGCGACGCTGCAGCCGGCGGCGACGCCGATCATGCGGGAAATTCATTGGTTCGAACAATATACCCTGTGGTTTATCGTTCCGATCACGCTCTTCGTCCTGATCCTGCTCATCGTCGTCTGCTTCAAGTTCCGCGCCAGCGCCAACCCGGTTCCGTCGCGCACGAGCCACAATACGCTGATCGAGGTCATCTGGACCGTGGGGCCGGTCCTGGTGCTGCTCTTCCTCGCCATTCCCTCCTTCAACCTTCTGACAGCGCAGCTGACGCTGCCCGAAAATCCAGACGTGACGATCAAGGCGACCGCCACCCAGTGGCAGTGGAACTATGAATATGAGGGTTCGGGCGACAGCCCGCTGGCCTTCGATTCTTACCTTTTGAAGGATCAGGATCGCGCCGCCGCCGGCAAGGAAGACAAGTCGGTCTATCCGAGACTGCTCGCCGTCGACAACGAGCTGGTGCTGCCGGTCAACAAGACGGTGCGCGTTCTCGTGACCGCGGCACCGACCGACGTCATCCACGCTTTCGCCATGCCGTCCTTCGGAATCAAGATCGACGCCGTGCCGGGCCGCCTGAACGAGACCTGGTTCAGGGCCGAGCGCGAAGGCCTGTTCTATGGCCAGTGTTCCGAGCTTTGCGGCAAGGACCATGCGTTCATGCCGATCGCCATCCGCGTCGTCTCCGAGGACAAGTACAAGCAGTGGCTGACCACGGCCGCCAGCGACCTGCCCGGCGCCTACAAGACACTCATGGCCGCAACCGATGGTCCCGCAAAGACCGTCGACGTTGCCGAAGCACAGTAATTAAAGGGGATCGGGACAATGGCTGGACCTTCCGCTCACGACGATCATTCTCACGCCCATCACGATCACGCGCATGATGATCACGATCACCATGATCACGGGCACAAGCCGAGCTTTGTCAATCGCTGGCTGTTCTCGACCAACCACAAGGACATCGGTACGCTCTACCTGATCTTCGCGATCATCGCCGGCATTATCGGCGGCGCGCTGTCGGTGGCCATGCGCATGGAGCTGCAGGAGCCGGGCATCCAGATCTTCCACGGCCTGGCCTCGATGGTCTACGGCTATGAGGGCGATGCCGCGATCGACGGCGCCAAGCAGATGTTCAACATGTTCACGACGGCGCACGCGCTGATCATGATCTTCTTCATGGTCATGCCGGCGATGATCGGCGGTTTTGCCAACTGGATGGTGCCGATCATGATCGGCGCCCCCGACATGGCCTTCCCGCGCCTGAACAACATCTCCTTCTGGCTGATCGTTCCGGCCTTCGCGCTGCTCTTGCTGTCGATGTTCGTCGAGGGTCCGGCAGGCGCTTACGGCACCGGCGGCGGCTGGACGATGTATCCGCCGCTGGCAACGAGCGGCACGCCGGGACCGGCGGTCGACCTGGCGATCTTCGCGCTGCATATCGCCGGCGCCTCGTCGATCCTCGGCGCGATCAACTTCATCACAACGATCCTCAACATGCGCGCCCCCGGCATGACGCTGCACAAGATGCCGCTGTTTGCCTGGTCGGTGCTGATCACTGCCTTCCTGCTCTTGCTGTCGCTGCCGGTTCTGGCAGGCGGCATCACCATGCTGCTGACCGACCGCAACTTCGGCACCTCCTTCTTCTCTCCGGAAGGCGGCGGTGACCCGATCCTCTACCAGCACCTGTTCTGGTTCTTCGGTCATCCCGAGGTCTACATTCTCATCCTGCCGGGCTTCGGCATGATCAGCCACATCATCTCGACCTTTTCCAAGAAGCCGATCTTCGGTTATCTTGGCATGGCTTACGCCATGGTCGCGATCGGCGCCGTCGGCTTCGTAGTCTGGGCCCACCACATGTACACGGTCGGTCTGTCGCTCGATGCGCAGCGCTACTTCGTCTTCGCCACGATGGTCATCGCCGTCCCGACGGGCGTGAAGATCTTCTCCTGGATCGCGACGATGTGGGGCGGCTCGATCTCGTTCCGCACTCCGATGATCTGGGCAATCGGCTTCATCTTCCTGTTCACGGTCGGCGGCGTCACCGGCGTCCAGCTTGCCAATGCCGGTCTCGACCGCTCGCTGCATGACACCTATTACGTCGTGGCTCACTTCCACTACGTTCTGTCGCTCGGCGCCGTCTTCGCGATCTTTGCCGGCTGGTATTACTGGTTCCCGAAGATGACCGGCTACATGTACAACGAGTTCCTCGGCAAGCTGCATTTCTGGGTCATGTTCATCGGCGTCAACCTGGTGTTCTTCCCGCAGCACTTCCTTGGTCTCGCCGGCATGCCGCGCCGCTACATCGATTATCCGGATGCCTTTGCCGGTTGGAACTATGTTTCCTCGATCGGCTCCTACATCTCGGCCTTCGGCGTGCTGATCTTCCTCGTGTCGGTCTTCGAAGCCTTCGCCAAGAAGCGCCTCGCCGGCGAAAATCCGTGGGGCGAGGGTGCGACGACGCTGGAATGGCAGCTGCCTTCGCCGCCGCCCTATCACCAGTGGGAACAGCTGCCGCGCATCAAGTAAGACGTGCGGAAAACCGGACGCCGCACTCGAAACGGCGTCCGGCATAAGTAAATTCAGGACGGAATGATGACGGTTATCGACAATCACGAGGCGCTTGCAGAGGACGGCGAAATGTCGGAAGCGAGCGCGCGCGATTATTTCGAGCTCTTGAAGCCACGGGTCATGTCGCTCGTGGTCTTCACCGCCTTTGCCGGCCTAGTGCTGGCCCCGGGCCACATCAACCCTGTCCTCGGCCTGATCGCGATCCTTTGCATCGCCGTCGGCGCCGGTGCCTCGGGCGCGCTGAACATGTGGTACGACGCCGATATCGACGCGGTCATGAGCCGCACGGCCCAGCGCCCGATCCCGGCCGGCCGGGTCGCGCCGTCGGAAGCGCTCGCCTTCGGGCTGGTGCTGTCGGGCTTTTCGGTCGTCATTCTCGGCCTTGCCGTCAACTGGCTGTCGGCCGGCATCCTTGCCTTCACCATCTTTTTCTACGCCGTCATCTACACCATGTGGCTGAAGCGCTCGACGCCGCAGAACATCGTCATCGGAGGTGCCGCCGGCGCCTTTCCGCCGATGATCGGCTGGGCCTGCGTGACGAATTCGGTGACGATCGAAAGCACCGTTCTCTTCCTGATCATCTTCCTGTGGACGCCGGCGCATTTCTGGGCGCTTGCCCTCTTCAAGATGCGCGATTACGAGGCCGTCGGCGTGCCGATGCTGCCGAACGTCGCCGGCGAGCGGGTGACCAAGCATCAGATCGTCGCCTATGCGGTGCTGACCGCCATCTGCGCCGTCCTGCCGTCCTTCCTCGGTTTCGCAAGCTTCGGCTACGGCCTCATTGCCGCCGCCCTCGGCGCGATCTTCATCACCTGTTCCATCGCCGTCTGGCGCATGCCGGACGGCGATCTGAAGATGATCCCGGCCAAGAAGCTCTTCGCCTTCTCGATCTTCTACCTCTTCGCCGTATTTTCAGCCCTGATGATCGACCGACTGGCTTCGGTCTTGGTTTCGCACGCTGGAGGTTGGTTCTGATGGATCTGGTCAAGCTCACCGAAAAGCAGATGAAGTCGCGCCGCAATCGCAACATCGCTCTCGGGCTGGTGCTCGCCGGCCTAGTCGTTCTCTTCTACGCGATCACGATCGTCAAGATCGGCGGGGGAATTGCCGGATGAGCGAAAAGGCCGCCACGAGAAAGCAGGGCCGCAACAACAGCGCCGTCGTGTTGATGTGCCTGAGTTTCGTCTTCGGCATGGGCGCGATGAGCTATGCCGCCGTGCCGCTCTACCGCATCTTCTGCCAGGTGACCGGCTATAACGGCACGACGCAGCGCGTCGAGCAGATGTCGAGCGTCGTGCTCGATCGCAAGATGCGCGTCACCTTCGACGCCAATGTCGCCCCCGGCCTGCAATGGAATTTCAAGCCGGTCGAGCGCGAGGTCAATCCGAAGATCGGCGAAACCATCCAGGTCAATTTCGTCGCCGAGAACCGCTCGAACGAGACCCAGCGCGGTCAGGCGGTGTTCAACGTCACGCCGGGCGAGGCGGGCGCCTATTTCAACAAGGTGCAATGTTTCTGCTTTACGGAAACGGACCTGAAGCCGGGCGAGAAGCTGGAAATGCCGGTCGTGTTCTATATCGACCCTGAAATCGTCAAGGCGGTGGAATCGAAGGATATCCACACGGTGACGCTGTCATATACGTTCTACCCGAAAGAGGGTCCGAAGCCCGTCGCTTCGAATGAGGGTGGAGCGGTAAAGATTGAAAAGAAACTTTGATCAAGGCTCGTTTCCGGCTAAGCCGGGAGCGAAGTGAGGAAGACATCCGGGGATAGCCACATGGCCGATGCGCATCAGAAGAACCACGACTACCACATCATCGATCCGAGCCCATGGCCGATTCTCGCCTCGCTCGGCGCCTTCATCATGGCGATCGGTGGCGTCTGCTACATGCGTTACCTGAACGGCGGCTCCTTCAAGGTCGCCGGCGCCGAACTCGCCAATCCCTGGCTCTTCTACATCGGTCTCGTGCTGGTTCTCTACGTCATGTACGGCTGGTGGGCCGATACGGTGAAGGAAGCCCATGAGGGCTCTCACACCCGCGTCGTCTCGCTGCACCTGCGTTACGGCATGATCATGTTCATCGCTTCGGAAGTGATGTTCTTCGTCGCCTGGTTCTGGGCCTATTTCGACGCCAGCCTGTTTCCGAACGAGGCGATCCAGGCCTCGCGCATGGCCTATACCGGCGGCGTCTGGCCGCCGAAGGGCATCGAAGTCCTCGATCCCTGGCATCTGCCGATCTACAACACCGTCATCCTGCTGCTTTCCGGCACGACGGTCACCTGGGCGCACCATGCGCTGCTGCACAATGACCGCAAGGGTCTCGTTCAGGGCCTGACGCTGACCGTGCTGCTCGGCATCCTGTTCTCCTGCGTGCAGGCTTACGAATATGCCCACGCTCCGTTCGATTTCAAGAATTCGATCTACGGCGCGACCTTCTTCATGGCGACCGGCTTCCACGGTTTCCACGTCCTCGTCGGCACGATCTTCCTGCTGGTCTGCCTGCTGCGCGCGTTGCGCGGCGACTTCACCCCGAAGCAGCATTTCGGCTTCGAGGCCGCCGCCTGGTACTGGCACTTTGTCGACGTCGTCTGGCTGTTCCTCTTCTTCTGCATCTACGTCTGGGGCGGCTGGGGCGCTCCGGTCGCCGCAGGCTGATCGGGAGCGATGTTCAAGCGGAAGGCGGGCCTCGGGTCCGCCTTTTCTGTTTTTGGCTCCACGCACCGTGATCGCAGGGCTTAATCCACGGCGCGGCCCCTGACGTCCCGCTACGATTGAGTGAGAATCACCAAGGTCTCCGGCAACACTCCGTCATACTCCATCGCATCCGCCGCTTGCTTGGACTTCATAAATTCCTCCAGGCGGCCCATGTCGGGAACGTCCATGACGAGGCCAACGCGGTTGGACGCCTGTGGATCGACAAACGTACGAATGTTTGTGCAGCCGAGGGGCTCGAAGACTTCTTTGCGGCGCGGTGAAGTGAGCCAATGTTTGACGTCCTTGACGTCGTGGTAGGCCAATATGGTAGGCATAGCATCCTCCTCTCAAAGCCAAATGGAACACTACGCCGCGATTGATCACATTGATATTACCCGGATGGGCGGGGCGCATCGTCGTCGGCAAATGGCAAAGATGTCGATGGTCTCTTAGCTTTCGGCCCCAGCTTCGCGCCTGGAAGCGATAATGGTGGCATTTGCCGCCGAACTCGGCGTCGATGCTCGGGTCAAGTCGGTCAAGCTTGAGCCTAATGGAGAGTGGGACGTGCGATTGGTAAGAGGCGGACACTCATCCCATGCTTGGGCATCGACAAAGCATTTGCATGATCCGGAAGAGATCAAGAATGCTCCATCCCTAGAATTCCCGAATTCGCAGAGGAGTAGGCAATTTGCAGATCCCCGATCGTTTTCATATTGCCGAGACGGATGGATGGTTGGTGAACCATCGGATGAATTCCGCTCTTCCCGGCTATCTCATGATCAGCTCCAAGACGGATACGAACGATCTTTCCGATTTGTCCGAGGCCGCATTGAAAGAGCTTGGTCCGTTGCTGGCGACAGCTCAGGACCTACTGAAGCGGAAATTTGGAGCGCAGCGCGTTTATATCGGCCGATATGGACATTCTCCCGGCTATCCCATCCATTTTCATATCATCCCGATCTATGATTGGGTGGAGGAACTGTTCTGGAAAGACAGCCGCTATCGCGTGCTGCAGAATTTTGCTGACGGTCGGGGGGAAACCCCGACGGACGGCGCGGAACTAACGTTGTTTGTCTGGCGCGAGTTTTGCGAGCGCGCGAAGCCGCCCCAGGTTGAAGGGCGATCTGTCATTGAGACCATTGAATTGCTGCGGGAGGCAATGCGACCTTGATTGCCAAACGCCTCCTACAGCTGTTGACGATTTATCGCCATCAACGTCCGCCAGCGATCCGTTCGAAGGCCGAGGGGGCGGGTATGCCGAGGTCGAGTTGGTGGCGGATCGCTTCGGCGCATTCCAGCGCCGTCAGCACCGACGTATCGACCTCCATATCGTAGATGCCAGGCCGATGCACCTCGTCCTGCCAGCGCTGCACCGGTTCGGGGACCGGCACGTCTTCGGATGCTCTTGCATAAAGTGTCTCGCGCCCCTCTTGCTTGATCTCGCGCCGCTGCACGATGCTCTCGATCGGACAGCGCACGCCGACGAACAGCACGGGATATCCCTCCAGCCGCCGGGCGCAATCGGCGAGAATGCCGAGCGGCTGCGAGTAGCTGTCGTGATGGCCGAGATCGGCCACCACATTGAGCCTCAGGCCGGCATGAATGGCGATCGATTCGTAGAGGGCTGCGTAGAGGAACGGCACGAGCGCCTCGAGATCCGGGCGCTCGCCGCCGGGCCTCAGGCCAATGCCGGGCAGGTAGCGCTTCGGCGTCATGTTGTTGTAGGCGTCGACGCCGAGGTTGATCCACGGACCTTCGAATTCGTCCTGAATCGCGCGCGCAATGCTGGATTTGCCGCTTCTCGGCGCCCCGTTCAGGATGATGATCTGTCCGGCATGGCTGTCATTGGTCATCAGTCTTCTTCTTCTGTTTGGCGCGAATCATTACAGCGCCGCGTGTCTTCTCAGACACGCAAAGGACGCCGTAACGCCTTGAATTGCTGAATCATTCCTCACATCGATTCCGATCGGAGGAATTATGCAGCGGCGAAACCGCGCAGGCATTTCCATTCGGGATGCGAATACTTTATGGGAGAGTTAAGGCAGCATCGAAAATGCCGCGGCCGCAAGTGGCCGTACAGAGGAGCAGCATGAGCGACGACAGCGCGCAATTTCCCCCTCTAGATCCGGTAAAAACCGGTATCAAAGGCTGCTGCCCGCGCTGCGGCCATGGCAAGCTGTTCGATGGCCTGCTGGGCCTGCAGCCGCGCTGCGCCTCCTGCGGCCTCGACTATTCCTTCGCCGATTCCGGTGACGGTCCCGCCGTCTTCGTCATCCTGATCGTCGGCTTCATCATCATCGGCATGGTGCTGTGGCTGCAGGTCAATTACGGGCCGCCGATCTGGGTGCATATCCTCATCTTCGGGCCACTGACGATCATCCTGTCGCTTCTGACGCTGCGCTGGTTCAAGGGCATCCTCATCGCCATGCAGTACCGCCACAATGCCCGCGAAGGACGTCTGAGTGACTGACATCGATCGCGCCGCGCCGCGCCGCCGGCTGCCTGTGATAACCGGCATTCTGGTGCTGATTGCGCTTGCCATCCTGCTGTCGCTCGGCACCTGGCAGCTTCAGCGCCTCCACTGGAAGCAAGGCCTGCTCGCCGATATTGCCGCGCGCCAGGCTGCCGCGCCGGTGCCGCTCGCCGACATCGAGGCACTGGCGGCGTCCGGCGGCGATATCGAATACCGCAAGGTCACTGCCACCGGCCGCTATATCAACAACAAGGAACGGCACTTCTTCGCCACCTGGCGCGGCCAGACGGGCTTTTACGTCTATACCCCGCTCGAGCTTGCCGACGGGCGCATCCTCTTCGTCAACCGCGGCTTCGTTCCCTATGAGAACAAGGAGCCCGAAATGCGCGTGCAGGGCCAGCTGACGGATCAGCAGACGGTCACGGGCCTGGCGCGCGCCAAACTTGCCGGCAAGCCCTCCTGGCTGGTGCCTGACAACGACGTCCGCAAGAACATCTTCTACTGGAAGGATCTCGACGTCATGGCCGAGAGCGTCGGTCTGGAGAAGGCGCGCGTCATCCCGTTCTTCGTCGATGCCGATTCCACGCCCAACCCAGCCGGCCTGCCGATCGGCGGCGTCACCCAGGTCGATCTGCCGAACGATCATCTGCAATATGCCCTGACGTGGTACGGACTTGCCGCCGTGCTCGTCGCCGTGGTGGCGATCTCCTGGTTCCGAAAACCCGGCAAGGCGCCTCGGCAATAGTATCGCTTCAATTCCCGGCCATATTGGGCTAGAGGTCCCTTACTCCCACGCTGGACGAAATTTTGACGGAACGGACATGAATATTGCGGCGAAACCTCCCTTGACGATCAGGCTCTGCGGCCCTCGAGGCTTTTGCGCCGGAGTCGACCGCGCCATCCAGATCGTCGTGCTGGCGCTGAAATCCTATGGCGCGCCGGTCTATGTGCGCCACGAGATCGTCCACAATCGTTATGTCGTCGAGGGACTGGAGGCAAAGGGCGCCGTGTTCGTCGAGGAACTGGACGAGATCCCGGCCGAGCATCGCGCCCAACCGGTGGTCTTCTCCGCCCATGGCGTGCCGAAATCGGTGCCGGAGGATGCGGTGAGCCGCAATCTCTTCTATCTCGACGCCACCTGTCCGCTGGTTTCCAAGGTCCACAAGCAGGCGATGCGCCACAATCGCCTTGGCCGCCATGTCGTCCTCATCGGCCACGCCGGCCACCCCGAAGTGATCGGCACGATGGGGCAGTTGCCGGAAGGCGCGGTTTCGCTGATCGAGACCATTGAGGATGCCGACGCCTACGCCCCCGCCGATCCCGACAACCTCGGCTATGTCACCCAGACGACGCTGTCAGTCGATGATACGGCCGGCGTCATTGCCCGCCTGCAGGAGCGCTTCCCGAATTTGACTGCGCCGGCGGCGGACTCGATCTGTTACGCCACGACCAACCGCCAGGAAGTGGTGAAGCAGGCAGCCCCCGGCTGCGATCTCTTCATCATCGTCGGTGCGCCGAATTCGTCCAATTCCAAGCGCCTCGTCGAAGTGGCGCTGAGGGCAGGGGCGAAGAAATCGATCCTGGTGCAGCGCGCCGCCGAGCTCGACTGGGAGGAGATCGGCGCGATTTCGACACTCGGCCTTTCCGCCGGCGCCTCGGCGCCGGAAGTGATCGTCAACGAGATCATCGAAGCCTTCCGCGCCCGCTTCGATGCCCGCGTCGAGCTGGCCGAGACGGTGCAGGAAACCGAAAACTTCCTGGTCAACCGCGAATTGCGCAGCATCGAGCTGACGGCGGCCGACATGGCCTTCGTCAACGGCTAGGCCGCCACCCGCGTCCCGGTCATCTACCATCC
This sequence comes from Rhizobium atlanticum, assembly GCF_030182485.1. NCBI lineage: Bacteria > Pseudomonadati > Pseudomonadota > Alphaproteobacteria > Hyphomicrobiales > Rhizobiaceae > Rhizobium > Rhizobium atlanticum. The sequence goes on along the minus strand of NZ_JAQJCJ010000023.1, from coordinate 61,535 downwards.
ACAATACAGAGACGAGACCTCACTTGGCAGTCTACACCGATATCGCCGAAGACGATCTGAAATGGTTCCTGACGGAATATGATGCAGGCACGCTGCTCTCCTATAAGGGCATTGCAGAAGGCGTCGAAAACTCCAACTTCCTGCTGCATACTTCCAAGGCCCCGCTGATCCTGACGCTTTATGAGAAGCGCGTGGAAAAGCGCGACCTGCCGTTCTTCCTCGGCTTGATGCAGCATCTTTCGGCCCGCGGCCTCTCCTGCCCGCTGCCGCTGCCGCGCCGCGACGGCGCGCTGCTCGGTTCGCTCTCCGGCCGCCCGGCCGCGCTGATTTCCTTCCTCGAAGGGATGTGGCTGAGGAAGCCGGAGGCGAAGCATTGCCGCGAGGTCGGCAAGGCGCTGGCCGAGATGCATGTGGCGGGCGAGGGCTTCGATCTGAAGCGCCCCAACGCGCTGTCGATCGACGGCTGGCGGGGGCTCTGGGAGAAATCCGAGGCGCGTGCCGATGAGGTCGAGCCCGGCCTGCAGGGCGAGATCCGCAATGAGCTGGATTTTCTCGCCGCCGTCTGGCCGAAGAGCCTGCCGTCCGGCGTCATCCATGCCGACCTCTTCCCCGACAACGTCTTCTTTTTGGGTGATGAGCTCTCCGGCCTGATCGATTTCTATTTCGCCTGCAACGACCTGCTCGCCTATGACGTCTCGATCTGCCTGAATGCCTGGTGCTTCGAGAAGGACGGCGCCTACAACATCACCAAAGGCATGGCGATGCTCGAGGGTTACCAGAGCGTCAGGCCGTTGAGCGGTGAAGAAATCGCCGCCCTGCCGGTGCTCGCGCGCGGCTCGGCGCTGCGCTTCTTCCTGACGCGGCTCTATGACTGGCTGATGACGCCGGAAGGCGCCATGGTCACCAAGAAAGATCCGCTCGAATATCTGCGCAAGCTGCGCTTCCACCGCCAGATCGGTTCGGCCGCCGAATACGGGTTGAGCCTATGAAACATGTCGATATCTTCACCGACGGCGCCTGCTCCGGCAATCCCGGTCCCGGCGGCTGGGGCGCGGTGCTGCGCTACGGCGAGGTGGAAAAGGAGCTTTGCGGCGGCGAGGCGGAGACGACCAACAATCGCATGGAACTGATGGCGGCGATCTCGGCGCTGCAGGCCCTGAAGAGCCCTTGCGAAGTCGACCTCTATACCGACAGCGCCTATGTCAAGGACGGCATCTCCAAGTGGATCTTCGGCTGGAAGAAAAACGGCTGGAAGACATCGGACAAGAAGCCGGTGAAGAATGCCGAGCTCTGGCAGGCGCTTGAGGAAGCCCGCAACCGCCACAAGGTGACGCTGCACTGGGTCAAGGGCCACGCCGGCCACCCCGAAAACGAACGCGCCGACGAACTCGCCCGCAAGGGCATGGAGCCTTTCAAGAAGGGCAAGGCGGTTTCGTTTTAAGGGTGCGCGGTTTGCCGTCTCGCTCCTATTCCTATCATCTCGCTCGCGGCTTGAATGAGCCCGTCGGTCCAACCCAATCCCCGTCATGCTGGTGCTGGACCCTAGATCCACGCGACACCCACCAGATTGGGCATGGATCCTCGGCTCAAGGCCGAGGACGACGGAATGTGCGGTGACGTCCCATGAACGCAGTTCTGCTGTCTCGGACAGGGTGGGATCTTGCTGTTTTCGAGGGCAGAGCAAAGCCCGCAATGGAGGCTGGCATCTCGCCTTGCACCCTCATTCCTGTGACGAGCACAGGAATGAGGGTGGAGATATGGCGGGCGCCACGACAACCAGGGTGCCGATCTGGCGTTCCCCTGCACTGGTGGTTGCCTACTGCTCTCTCATTTCGGTGACGAGCTCAGGGAGAGGCTTTGCATCTCACGGCTGCCGCGCCGCCGCCCCCTGGATCAGCCGATGCAGATATTCGAGCTTGGCCACAACAGGCGAAGAGAGCACGAAGGGGTAGGAATCCGGCTGACCCATGCTGCGCTGGATGGCGTTGATCGCAATGCTGAGCGGCACCCAGGCGCTGACGAGCTGCTCGGCGCTCTTTGCCCTATAGGGAAGAAAATCGACCTCGCCGGCGATTTCCTCGTGGCCGCGCGGATCGATGGCGATGCCGAAGGCGCGGGCCGTCTCCAGCGTGTCGACGATATGGAGGTAATGCGCAAAACATTCGGCGAAATCCTCCCAGGGATGCGACGAGGCATAGGCGCTGATGAAATTATCCTGCCATCCCAGAGGCGGGCCGTTGGAATAGTGGTTTTGCAGGGCGGCCGCATAATCCTGCCGCTCGTCGCCGAAGACGGCGCGGAAATCGTCGAGGCCGTTCTGGTCGCGCACCAGCTTGTTCCAGATGAAATGCCCGGCCTCGTGGCGGAAATGGCCAAGCAGTGTGCGGTAGGGCTCGTTCATCGAGCTGCGCGCCTGTTCGCGCGTCGCGTCGTCGGCTTCGGCGGCGCGGATGGTGATCAGGCCTTCCTCATGACCGGTCATGGCCGGCACGACATTGCCGTTGCCCTGCAGGGAATCTTCGAGGAAATCGAAGACCAGGCCGCCTTGCGGATCCTGGCCGCGATCGGGATGCGGCAGCTTCCAGCGCAAGAGCGAATAGAACAGATGACGCTGCGCCTGACCGATGCGCCGCCAGCGATCGATGCCGTCCTGGGTGTCGGTATTCGGAACCAGCCGGTTATGGCGGCAGGCGGTGCAGAATTCACCGTCGCTCTCGACGTCTACCAGCCAGTTGCAGATGTCGAGGCTGGCATTGGCGCAGAAGCGCACGTGCCGGTCGGGGTCGGAAACGAGCTGCCAGACCATTTCGTCGCGCGGCTCCAGCGCGTGCATGGCAAGGTCGCCCGGGAGGAAGCCGAGACGGTGATTGCAACGGACGCAGTGCCGGTTATCGAAGTGGACGACCTGATCGCAATTGTCGCAGGCAAAGAGTTTCATCGTTTTGATCTCTGCAAAGCAGGGGCGGATGAAAAATGCCCGCCGCGCGCGTGCACGGCAGGCATGGTTCATCCGGGCTGAGCTGGTGGTTCAGAGCCGGTCGACGGCGCCTTTGAGCTTGTCCTTGACCTTGCCTGTTGCGACCTGTCCCTTGCCTTTGGCTTCCTGGACGTCGCCCTCGGCCTGCATGTCGCGATTGCCCGTGGCCTTGCCGGCGGCCTGCTTGGTCTTGCCGGCAATTTCGTTTGCCTTGCCTGAAATCTTGTCGCTGGTGCTACCCATCTGTGATGTCTCCATGCTTCGGCGTCGGACCTGTCGTCCGCGCGGAAAGGGAACGTCACTGGCGGCTATTCGTTCCCGCGACTGCCAGGGAGCCGCGACCGTCAGGCGTGGCCGGCCTCGGCCGATAGCATCGCGGCGTTGATGCCCATGCCGGCAAGCGCCCGCTCGTACTTGTCGTCGAGGTTGCGGTCAAAGATCAGTTCCTCATTGGCCGGGCAGGTGAGCCAGCCATTGTTGGCGACCTCGTTTTCGAGCTGGCCGGCCGCCCAGGAGGAATAGCCGAGCAGCATGGTCGCGCGCTTCGGCCCGGCGCCCTTGGAGATGGCGCGCACGATATCGAGGGTCGCCGTCAGGCAGATGTCGTCGCTGACCGGGATCGAGGATTCGCTGGCATAATCGTCCGAATGCAGCACGAAACCGCGGCCGCTCTCCACCGGGCCGCCCGTCTGGATTGGGAAATCGCGCGCCCGCTGCGGCAGCACGATCGGTTCTTCCTGCTTGATCATGTCGAGATGCAGGAGCACGTCGGTGAAGGTGAGGCTCTGCGGCCGGTTGATGACGAAGCCCATGGCGCCGGCATCCGAATGCGCGCAGATGTAAATCACAGTGCGCGCAAAATTGCGGTCTTCCATGCCTGGCATGGCGATGAGGAACTGGCCATCGAAGAAGCCGCGTTCCCGTCTGTTCTTCAGCGTCGATAAGGACATCATTCCTCCTGCTGCCAGACCGCACCAAGGCCCCGACAAGAGAAAGATGGGCCAATGTCACAAATCAATCAACCGAAAATGAAGATTTAAATGGGCGCGGCTTCTGGCGGCCGGAGAGCACTTTCGGTAAACCGTTGTTCCATGATGATTATTAGCTTGGTCCCGCGTAGGTTTTTAATTGCGGCCGTCTCAGGGACCGCTGTTCTTATGCCCCTTTGCCAGGCCCATGCGGAAATGAGCGCCTGGGCCGAGGCCGAGGGCGGCCGCATGCGCCTCGTGGCGCTGGCGCCGGATGCCGGCGGCAAAATTCGCGCCGGCCTGCAGATCGAGCCGAAACCCGGCTGGATCACCTACTGGCGCGAACCCGGCAACAGCGGCATTCCGCCTCAGGTCACCATCGCGCCGGCCACCGGCGTCACGCTCGACGCCATTGCCTATCCCGTGCCGAAGCATTTTTTCAATGGCGGGATCGAGGATATCGCCTATGACGCGCCGGTGACGCTGCCGCTGTCCCTGACAGCGGCCGGCAAAGGCGAGGTGAAGATCGACGCCGCCGTCTTCATCGGCATCTGCAAGGATATCTGCATTCCCTTCCAGGCGAATTTGAGCCTGAAGCTCGGCCGTGCCATGCAGTCGCACCCGCAGGAAGAGGCGATCCTTGCGGCCGCTGATGCGACGCTGCCGAAGCCGCCTTCGGATGATTTCAAGGTGACGGCGCATGCGATCTCACCTGACAGGAAGACGCTGTCGCTGACGCTCGCTCTGCCGCGTGACGGGAAGAGCGCCCCCGATATCATCGTCACCGGCCCGAGCGGCTATGCCTTCACCAAGCAGAGCGGCGGCAAACGCGATGGCGCCACCTTCAAGACCGATATGGCAATCGGCAGGCTGCCCAAGGATTACGATATTTCAGGCAAGCGCTGGGACGTGCTTGTCATCGATGGCGACAGGGCGATGGAGACCACGCTTGCCTTTGACTGATCGGCACTTATAGTCGCCCCATCCCCGGCGGCGCCCGCCGCAGAGCCCGAACCCACAGAACCCGAGGAGAAAACCATGACCATCGCGATCGGCGACAAGCTTCCTGCCGCCACCTTCAAGGAAAAGACCGCCGACGGCCCGGTCGAAATCACCACCGAGCAGCTCTTCGCCGGCAAGCGCGTCGTGCTCTTTGCCGTGCCGGGCGCCTTCACGCCCACCTGCTCGCTGAACCACCTGCCGGGCTATCTCGAAAACCGCGATACCATCCTCGGCAAGGGCGTCGACGACATCGCCGTTCTCGCCGTGAATGACTGGCATGTGATGGGCGCCTGGGCGCAATCCTCCGGCGGCCTCGGCAAGATCCACTTCCTCGCCGATTGGGACGCCGCCTTCACCAAGGCCGTCGGCCTCGACGCCGACCTCTCCGCGGGCGGCCTCGGGCTGCGCTCCAAGCGCTATTCGATGCTGGTCGAAGACGGCGTGGTGAAAGCCTTGAACGTCGAGGAAAGCCCCGGCCAGGCGACGGTTTCCGGTGCGGCGGCGATGCTGGAGCTGCTCTGAGAAGCCACGCGCGAGAGATGAAAGGGCGGCCGATTGGTCGCCCTTTTTTTGTCGGATAGGCATTGCGCCGGCGAGTTTGGCAGAAGCGCACCCCAAATCTCCGTCATCCCAGGCCTTGAGCCTGGGATCCATGGTCGGCGCATGGGGCCTCGGTCTAGCCCGAGGCTGTGGCAAACCCAATGATGGTGCAGAATAGCGATGTCGCTCCGCGTCCTCCCCATCCTCCGTCATCAGGCCTTGGGCCGATCCAACAACGTGGTGGACATGTTCACATCGTGACAGAGAAGGCCGCGCCTCCCGCCTCAATCTTGCCGCAATCGTTATAACATAACGGTAATGTTATTACATTGTAGGACGAGCCATGCCGCGAGACCCCGATCGCCTTCCCTTCAGCCTCATGGGACAATCGGCCCTATCGAGGGTGCTCGGCGTGGCACTGGTCATTGCCGTCCTCTGGCTCACCATCCATTGGGCGGTTCTGCTGCCATGACGCCGTTGATCCGTCTCGACGATCTCACCGTCGCCTATGACAGGCATCCCGCCGTCCATCATGTCTCCGGCGCCTTTGCGCCGGGCAGCCTGACGGCGATTGCCGGGCCGAATGGGGCGGGCAAGTCGACGCTGTTGAAGGCGATCATGGGCGAGCTTCGCCCGGCCGAGGGCAGGGTCGAGCATCGGCTCGGGCGGACGGAATTCGGTTATCTCCCGCAGGCGGCCGAGATCGACCGCCGCTTTCCGATCTCGGCCATCGACACCGTCATGCTCGGCGCCTGGAAGACATCGGGCGCCTTCGGCCGGATCACTGCGGCCGATGTGAAAAGGGCGGGCGAGGCGCTGTCAGCGGTCGGCCTCGAAGGCTTCGGCCGGCGCCATGTCGGTTCGCTTTCGGCCGGACAGTTACAGCGCGTGCTTTTTGCCCGGCTGCTGCTGCAGGATGCCCGCATCATCCTGCTCGACGAACCGTTCACGGCAATCGATGCCCGCACGACCAGGGATCTCGTCGATCTCGTCCTGCGCTGGCATGGCGAGGGCCGCACGGTAATTGCCGTGCTTCACGATTTCGATCTCGTCCGCGGCCATTTCCCCGAAACCCTGCTGCTTGCCCGCGAACTCGTCGGCTGGGGCCCGACCGCCGAGGTCATGTCGCCGGCCAATCTTTTGCAGGCGCGCGCCATGGCCGAGCGCTGGGACGAGGATGCCGCGGCCTGCGAATCCCAAGAGGCGCCGGCGGCATGACGGCCTATGATCTCTTCCTCGCGCCCTTTGCCGATTTCGGTTTCATGCGCCGGGCTCTCGTCGCCTGCCTCTGCCTCGGGCTCGGCTCGGGGCCGATCGGCGTCTTCCTGATGCTGCGGCGCATGAGCCTGATGGGCGACGCCATGAGCCATGCGGTCCTGCCTGGGGCGGCGATCGGTTACCTCGTCGCCGGCTCGCTGTCGCTGACGGCGATGGGCATCGGCGGCCTTGTCGCCGGCCTGTCGGTGGCGCTGCTGTCGGGCGCCGTCAGCCGGATGACCGTGCTGCGGGAGGATGCGAGCTTTGCCAGCTTCTACCTCGCATCGCTGGCGCTCGGCGTCCTGATCGTGTCGTTGCGCGGCTCGAACATCGATCTGCTGCATGTGCTCTTCGGCACCATCCTGGCGATCGATGCGCCGGCGCTTTATCAGATCGGCGCGATCACCTCGCTGACGCTCATCGCGCTCGCCGCCATCTACCGGCCGCTGGTTGCCGAATGTTTCGATCCGGGTTTTCTCAGGGCCGTCGGCGGCCGCGGCCCGGCCTATCATGTGCTTTTCCTGCTGCTGGTGGTGCTGAACCTTGTCGCCAGCTTCCAGGCGCTCGGCACGCTGATGGCGGTCGGCCTGATGATGCTACCGGCCGCCATCGCCCAGCTCTGGTCGCGCAGCCTGGCGGTGATGATGGCGATCGCGGCCGCAAGTGCTGCCGCCTCCGGCTATTTCGGCCTTATCGCTTCCTACCATCTCGAACTTGCCTCCGGCCCGACGATCATCATGACGGCGGCGGCGATCTACACATTTTCGATCCTTTTCGCGCCCTCGGGCCTCGCCTGGCGCTTCTTTCCCCGCCCGCATCTGAAGGGCTGATCTCAAGGAGACTTCGATGAACCCGCGCAGACTGCTTCTTGCCGCCGCACTTCCCGCGCTGATGGCGCTCTCGGCCGCCCCGGCTTCCGCCGAAACGCTGAAGGTGGTTGCCTCCTTCACCGTGCTTGCCGATGTCGTCAAACAGGTCGGCGGCGACCATGTGCATGTGATGAGCCTGGTCGGACCGAACGGCGACCCCCATGAATTCGAGCCGTCGCCGGCCGATGCGAAGAATTTGAAGGCGGCCGACGTCGCCTTTGTCAGCGGCGAGGGCCTGGAAGGCTGGATGGACCGGCTGATCACCGCCTCGGGCTACAAGGGCAACCCGGTGACGGTGTCCGAAGGTATCGCCACCCGCACCATGGAAGAGGATGGCGCCGAAATCACCGACCCGCATGTCTGGAACAGCCCGGTCAACGTCAAGATCTGGGTCGCCAATATCGAGAAGGCGCTGTCTTCAGCCGATCCGGCCGATGCCGCCGCCTTCAAGGCCAATGCCGAGAAATACACGAAGACGCTCGATGAACTGAACACCTATGCCCATGCGAAATTCGATGGGATCGCCGACGACCGCCGCAAGGTGCTGACCAGCCATGACGCTTTCGGCTATTTCGGCCGCGAATATAAGATCAGCTTCCTCGCGCCGCTCGGTCTTTCCACCGAAAGCGAAGCCTCGGCCGCCGATGTCGCCAAGCTGATCGATCAGATCAAGAGCGAGCACGTGAAGGCCTATTTCTTCGAGAATTCCAACGATCCGCGCCTCGTCAAGCAGGTGGCCAAGGCCACCGGCGCGGAGCCCGGCGGCGAGCTCTATGTCGAATCTCTCTCCGACGCCAAGGGCCCGGCCCCGACCTATGAGAAGATGTTCCGCTACAATGTCGACCAGCTCGCCGCCGCCATGGCGAAATCGAGCTGAGAAAAGGACTGAGGTCGTGCGCCGCCGCTCTAGAGCAATTCCAGCAAAAGTGTGTAACGGTTTTGCGTCCGGAATTGCGTGAAAACAAAGCGCTAGAGCATTTTCCGTGATTCGAAGAAAAACGGAAATGCTCTAGCGGCGCTCGACACCCTTTGCCGCCAGGATCCCGTCGACGGCAGGCGAGGCCAGGAAGGCCGACAGCTGCCCGGCTGCTTCCGCGACCGTGGAAGAGGCGCTGACGCCAATGGCGAAGTCGATGTAACTTTGGAGTTCTGCCGGAAACCGGCCGACGAGCATGACCTCTGGAGCGGCGGCGAGAATCGACGTCACGGGAACCACGCCCAGCTCGGCTTCACCACGTCCGACGGCCGACGCTGTCTGCCCTCCCGATATGCCCACGAGTTTGGGTTTCACCTCATCGGCTATGCCCAAGCGATCCAGCAGACCGGAGAAGTAACCGCCGCTGCTTCCGTCACTGGCATAGGCAATCGATCTGGCGCTCTTCAATGCATGTTTGAATGCTTCGACGGAGCCTATGTCGAGCGGTCGACCGCCTGCCTTGGTTGCCACGCCCATCCCTATTCGGCCAAACCCGACTTCGCTCCCCGGCTTGATCTTTCCCAAGGCGGTCAGATCCTGAACCATGGGCGGATTGATGATCACAAGGTCAAAGGCTTCCCTGGCTTCAATCTGCTTCTTGACTGCCGGATTGACCTCCCACTTAACTTCAACCTTGAAACCGATGGCGGATTCGAACTGGGGAATGAGGGCAAGAACGCCGGGACGGACCGCGACAGCGCCAAAAAGCCGGATTTCCTGAGGCATGGCCCAACCCAAGATCGGTGGAAACGGCCCCAGAATACGAATCCAGCCCGCATTCTGCAATTGCCCCGCGGCCCTCACAAATTGAGGTCGAAGACCAGGATGCCGGCAAGCCCACCGTCCGTCGAGGAGACGATACGCTCGCCGACCGCCACATGTTCGGGATGGACGAGATAGGCGTCCCGGGCTTCGGCGCTTTCGAAGGTTACGGCAAAACCGTCGACGAAGCCGGCATGCAGGCCTTCGGGCGAAACATTCGGCCCGTATTTGATATCCAATATGCCCGTGATGACCTGTTTTAGCGCGACGATCGCGTCGAACAGCGATTGCTTGTCGTCCATCGTCAGCGCCGTCTTCAGCCGCAGGAACACGCAATGCAGGATCATTATGGTCCTCCCGATTTTCTTGAGAGGAGAATAGCGGCCAAAGCCGCAAGGGCAATGAGATTTATTTTACGTGTCGTTGGCCGAGCGCCGCAGGAGGCCGAGCCTACATCTGGTCGGTCGCCGCCATGTCACGATTATAGATCTTGCGGACGAGCTCGCCGGCGTGAGCACGGGCTTCGTCCTTCTGAGCCGGCGTCATCGGCCGGCAGGTGTTCCTGAGGTTGGACCGGTCGAGCACGGTGGCCGCACCTGAATTGGCGATGACGAGATGCCAGGTGCAGGAGGCGACCTTGTCGACGACCACCGCGCCATGACATCCGGAAGACAGGCAGAAAGCCACGGTCTGCTGTGCGGCATGATCGCCCTTCTGTGCCAGCGCCAGCGCCGTCTGGAATTCCTGGGTCCATCGTTCACAATGCTTCACCCCAGGCACGCAGGCTTTCATGACGGGATGGACGTCACCGGCCTGAAGCGGCGAAACGAAAAAGACGCCGATCGACAGGGCGAGCAGAAGTTTGAGCATCGCAAATTCCTTATATGATAAGCGAGTGGCGCATATTGCCGGCCGACGGTCAATCGCCATTTCTAGGGAGATCACTGCCAGTGATCACGCCCGTTTCGTCAGCGGAAACCGATCGCGAAGCAGCCGCAGCACCGAATCCGACGGCATCGGCGGGCCGAAGAGATAGCTTTGCCCGTAGCTGCAGCCCATTTTGGCAAGCTCGATCGCATCCTCGTTGGATTCGATTCCCTCGGCCACCACTTTCATCTCGAGCTCGGCCGCCATCGATATCACCGAACGGAGCACGGTTGCCTTCTTGTCGCTGCTGTCGCGCACCAGCGCCTTGTCGAGCTTGATCGTATCGAAGGGGAAGCGGGTGAGATAGGCAAGCGACGAATAGCCGGTGCCGAAATCATCGAGCGCCAGCCCGATGCCGGCTTCCTTGAGCTTCTGCAGAACGAGGCGGGCCTGTTCCGGATTTTCCATCACCATGGATTCCGTCAGTTCCAGCTTGAGCCGCGAGGGCGTGCAATGCGTCTTGGCGAGAACCGAGCGCACATCGTCATAAAGCTCGTTGTTGAGCAGCTGCACACTCGACAGGTTGATCGACACGAAGATTGGCAGTTCGCCGGTCTGGTTCTGCCAACTCATCAGGTCATTGGTCGCCTGTTCGAGCGCGAACATGCCGAGCGCCCCGATGATGTCGGACGCCTCGGCAAGCGGAATGAATTCCGATGGCGGGATATTGCCGCGTTTCGGATGCTCCCAGCGCATCAGCGCCTCGAAGCCGGCGACCTCGACATCTTCAAGCCGGGCGATCGGCTGGTAGACCATCGACAATTCCCTGCGCTCGATGGCGCGGCGCAGGTCTGTTTCGAGCTGCAGCCGGTCGGTGCCGAAGTCGCGGAAGGCCGGCTGGAACGGCTCAACGCGGTTGCCGCCGGCCCGTTTTGCCCGATACATGGCAAGCTCGGCGTCGCTGAGCAGGCCGCTGGCGCTCTCCTGCCGGTCCACCCAGGAGGCGAGCCCGATCGAGGCCGTCAGGATGATCTCACGATTGGCGAAATTGATCGGCACCATGATCGCCTTGCTCACAGCATCGGCGAAATCGGCGACCTTGGCCGGATTGTGCTCGGAGACCAGGATAAGGCCGAACTGGTCTCCGGCAAGCCGCGCCAGCGTATCCTGCGGCTTCATCAGACGCCGCAGGCGCCGCGTCAGCGCAATCAGGATGTTGTCGCCGGCGGCAACCCCGAGGGAATCATTGACCAGCTTGTAGCGGTCGATATCGATCACCATCACAGTCGGGCGCAGCGTCTCGCCGCCCGGCGCCAGCGCCAGCACCGACTGCAGCCGGTCGAGGAAGACCTGCCGGTTCGGCAGGCCAGTCAGATTGTCGTGCAGCGCATCATGCAGCAGCCGCTCGACGGAATTCTTCTGCTCGGTGACGTCGACGATCGTGCCGACACAGCGGATGATCTCGCCGTTGGAGCCGAGCACCGGCCGGGCGCGGATCAAGAGCCAATGGAAATGCCCGTCCTCGGCGCGGATGCGGAATTCGTGATTCAGCCGGCCGCGCCGGTGTTCAAGCAGCACGTCGAGCGTGGCGCGGAAACGGTCGCGGTCGTCGGGGTGTAGCCGCGGCAGCCAGTTGCGCGCCGCTCCGTGCATGGTGCCGGGGGAGAGACCAAGCTTGACCGAGACGTCAGGGATGGTGACGACGCGATCGCGCGCCACGTCCCAATCCCACACCATGTCGCCGGAGCCGGTCAGGGCCAGCGATTGCCGCTCGAGATCGGAAAACAGTCCCTGCTGAAAGGCGCCGCCGGCAAAGGCGTGCTGCATGACGGTGAAGCCGATCAGGAGCACGATCAGCACTAGGCCGCCGCCGAGCGCCGGCTGGATAATGTCGTTGTCCAGCCGTCCGGTCACGGTCAGCCACGCCCCGAACAGCCAGACGAGCGTCAGCGCCCAGGCCGGCACCAGCAGAATGGCGCGATCATAGCGATTGAAGCCGAGATAGATGATGAGCAGCAGGCCAGTCGCGGCTGTCAGCGCAAAGGACAGCCGGGCGATCCCGGCGGCGATCGACGGATCGTAGATCGCCACGCCGAAGAGCAGGGCAAGGCCGAGCACCCAGGCGAGCGTGGCGTAGCCGAGATGGGCGTGCCAGCGATTGAGGTTCAGATAGGTGAAGAGGAAGATGACGAAACTGGAGGCGAGCGCCACTTCGGCGCAGGCGCGCCATATTCGCTGGTCCGCCGAGGCGACGCTGATCAGCTTCCCGAGGAAACCGAAGTCGACGCAGATATAGCCGAGCACTGCCCAGGCGAGCGCCGCCGTTGCCGGCAGCATCGAGGTGCCCTTGACGACGAAGAGGATAGTCAGGAACACGGCGAGCAGGCCGGCAATGCCGAGCACGATGCCGCGATAGAGCGTGAAGGCGTTGATCGTATCCTTGTAGGCGTTCGGTTCCCAGAGATAGATCTGCGGCAGTTGCGGCGTCGACAGTTCGGCGACGAAGGTGATGACGGCGCCCGGATTGAGCGTGATGCGGAAGACGTCGGCCTCGTCGCTGGGCTGGCGGTCGAGCGCAAAGCCTTCGCTCGGGGTAATGGCGATAATGCGCTGCGAACCGAGATCCGGCCAGAACAGCTTGGAATTGACCAGACGGAAATGCGGCGCGACGATGACGCGCTCCAGCTGTTCCTCCGAGACGTTGGCGAGCGCAAACACCGCCCAGTCGCCCTGATGGTTCTCCGAACTCGCCCGGACCTCGATGCGCCGGCGGATGCCGTCGGCGCCGGCGGCCGTGGACACCTGGAAGGCCTCGCCCTGGTTGGCGTAGATTTCGGTCGTCGCCGTCAGGTCGAGCGCGGTATCGTCGCGGGAAATCTTCACCGGTTCGGCCGCCTGCGAAACGCCCGCTGAAAGGGCGAAGACCGCCAGGAAAAGGGCTGCGATCACCGCGATCACTCGTCCGGACGGTGACTTGGGCAGCATGCTGTTTCTGGTCATCGGCTGTCGGTTTTCCTGCCTTTATCCGTATCGGTGGCGAGCCGTGAAAACATCACGTGGTCGTGCCACTGACCGTTGATCTTCAAATATCCGCGCAGATAACCTTCCCGCTGAAACCCGGCCTTTTCAAGCAGGCGCATGCTGCGCGCGTTATCTGGAATACAGGCTGCTTCAATACGGTGCAACTCAAGCCCGGAGAAGATGTAAGGAATAACCAACTGAAGGGCAGCGTACATATGCCCCTGGCCGGCATGGCGTTCGCCCATCCAGTAGCCGATCATGCAGCTTTGTGCCGCACCGCGCCTGATATAGCCGATGGTGATGCCGCCGACGAGCGTCCGGTTTTCCTTGAGGAAGATGAACAGCGGGATCGACTGTCCCGAGGCATATTCCTGCTTGCCGCGGATGACGCGGGCGCGGTAGGCGCCCTCCGTCAGCTCATCGCGCCGCCAGGTCGGCTCCCAGGGTTCGAGGAACTTGCGGCTTTCGGCGCGCAGCCGGTGCCACTGGTTGAAATCCTGATAGCGCGGCAAGCGCAAGAGGTATTTCTCGTTCTCCAGCTCCACCGCATCCGGCTGCCGCGACAGAAACCGAAACACCGATTTTGGCATCGATCACTCCCGGCAGACGGACGTCGGCTCAGCTGGCCTGCATCGTCTTCGGCGCCGGGACCGAAAGCGAGGCGATGATGTCTTCCATCGGCGCGAGCTGTTCCAGCGGCCCGATCGCCGAAAGCGTCGGCACAGTATCGTAGAACAGCCGGCCGGCGAGGTCGGTCAGCCGCTCGATGGTGATGCCCTCCAGCCGTTCCATCATCTCCGGATTGGAGATCGGCCGGCCGTAGAGCATCATCTGCCGTGCGATCTGGCCGGCTCGCGCGGCCGGGCTTTCCTGGCCCATCAGCAACTGGGCGCGGATCTGGGCGCGGGCGCGTTCGATCTCCTTCTGGTGGATCTCGTTGGCAGACTTATGCAGCTCGTCGATGATGACAGGCACCAGCTCCGGCAGGTTTTCGCCGCCGGTGGCGGCATGGATGCCGAAGATGCCGGTATCGGAAAAGCCCCAGTGGAAGGCATAGACGGAATAACAGAGGCCGCGGAATTCGCGCACTTCCTGGAACAGCCTGGAGGACATGCCGCCGCCGAGGATATTGGCGAGGATCTGCGAGCAGTAAAAGTCGCGCGCGTGGTAAGGCTTGCCCTCGAAGCCGAGCAGGATCTGCGCGTCCATCAGGTCGCGCGGCTCGCGCACGCTGCCGCCGATATAACGGGCCGTTTCCATGACCGGCGGCGCCGAAGGCTGCGTCGGCAGGCTGGCGAAACGTTGCTCGACCATGCGCAGAAATTCCTGGTGGTCGACGGCGCCGGTCGCCACCACGAACATGCGGTCGGTCGTGTAATTGCGGCCGAGATAGGTGCGGATCTGCTGGGGCGTGAAGGAGACGACGGTCTGCGGCGTGCCGAGGATCGCGCGCCCGAGCGTCTGATCGCGATAGGCGGCCTCGGAGAAACGGTCGAACACGACGTCGTCGGGCGTGTCGTTGGCGGCGTTGATCTCCTGCAGGATCACCTGCTTCTCGCGCTCCAGTTCCTCCTCCTCGAAGGCCGATTCCGTCAGGATGTCGGCGAGAATGTCGACGGCGAGCGGCACGTGGTCCTTGAGCACCCGAGCATAATAGGAGGTCGTTTCGGTCGAGGTGGCGGCATTGACCTCGCCGCCGACATCCTCGATCTCCTCGGCAATCTGGCGGGCCGAGCGGCGCGCCGTGCCTTTGAAGGCCATGTGTTCGAGCAGGTGGGCGATGCCGTGCTCATCTTCCGTCTCGTTGCGCGATCCCGATTTGATCCAGACTCCGAGCGCAACGCTTTCCAGGTGCGGCATGGTTTCTGTGACTACTGTCAGCCCGGATTTGAGCCGGGTGCACTCAACTGTCATTGGCTATCTTTCTGCGCCTGCCGTCGTCTCGCTGCGGGCGTGTTTGCCGATGAAGGTCTCAACGGCTTTCAGCTCCGGTTTGATGATCTGGAAACGCTCCTCCCTTTGCATCAGACCAGCAAGCCACGTCGGAAGCGCCGGGTCAATACCGCTGGCCGATTTTACGGCAACCGGGAATTTCGCCGGATGCGCGGTCGCAAGCGTCACCATCGGCGTATTCGGCTTCTCTTTCTTCTTTGCCACGAAGACGCCGATCGCCGAATGCGGATCAAGCAGGTAGCCGGTCTCGGCATGGGTCTTGCGGATCGTCTCGGCCACCTGCCGCTCGCTCGCGCGCCCGGCCCGGAAGTCGCGGCGAATCGCCTTGAGCGCTTGGCCGCCGATCTCGAAGCCGTTGGATTGCCTGAGGCTTTCCATCGCCGCGCGTACCTTCGAGGCGTCTCGACCATAGGCTTCGAACAGCAGCCGCTCGAAGTTCGACGAGATCTGGATATCCATCGACGGCGAGCTTGTCGCCTTCACCGCCTTCATATCGTAGCGGCCGGTCTTCAGCGTCCGCGTCAGGATGTCGTTTTCATTGGTGGCGATGACAAGCCGGTCGATCGGCAGGCCCATGCGCTTGGCGCAGTAGCCGGCGAAGATATCGCCGAAATTGCCGGTGGGCACCGTGAACGAGATCTTCCGGTCCGGGCCGCCGAGCGCCACCGCCGTCGTAAAATAATAGACGATCTGGGCCATGATCCGGGCCCAGTTGATCGAGTTGACGCCGGAGAGACGGACCTTGTCGCGGAAGGCCGCATCGTTGAACATCGCCTTCACGAGGTTCTGGCAATCGTCGAAATTGCCCTCGACGGCGAGCGCATGCACGTTCGAAGAGGTTGAGGTCGTCATCTGCCGCTGCTGCACCGGCGAGACCTTGCCGTGCGGGAAGAGGATGAAGATATCGGTGCGCTCGCGCCCGGCGAAGGCGTCGATCGCCGCCCCGCCGGTGTCGCCCGAAGTGGCGCCGACGATCGTCGCCCGCTCGCCGCGCTTTTCCAGCGCATAATCCATCAGCCGCGCCAGCAGTTGCATCGCCACGTCCTTGAAGGCGAGCGTCGTACCGTGGAACAGTTCCATGACGAAGCTGTTCGGCCCGGTCTGGATGAGCGGCGCGATCGCCGGATGGCGGAAGGTGCCGTAGGCCTCGTCGATCATTGCCCGGAAGGTCGCCTCGGGGATCTCGCCATTGGTGAAGGGCGAGAGAATGGTGAAGGCGATCTCCTGATAGGTCTTGCCCCTGAGCGCACGGATCTCCTTCTTGGAGAAGTGAGGCCATTCACGGGGAACATAGAGCCCGCCGTCGCGCGCCAGCCCGGTCAAGAGGGCGTCGCAAAAGCCGAGGGAAGGGGCCTCGCCGCGGGTCGAGATATAGTCCACGTTCATCATCCTTGATCTATCGCTGAAAGACATCGGGCCGGGCGCGGCCATGGCTTGCCTTGCCGGAAACCGAGAAGGCGTGGCCCTGCGGACATACGATCGCCGTTATCTTGTTGAAGTTGCCCGCATCCGGCGGCGAAAAGTGCATCAAAACGGCGCGTACCCAATCGATTTTTGTTTGAGCCGCTGATATAGACCATCGCAAACCGTCGTGAAAGGCCTCACGCAAAAGACATGGGGCCGCCAAGAAACGCTTGTGCAAGGGGTGGAATATCGTGCTCGGCAAGGTCTCGCGTCTCATCGTCTCCGCTTCTCTTGTCGGCCTGCTCGCCGGCTGCAATTCGCTCGGCATCGGCGGCGACAGCAAACCGGAGGCTGCGCCCGCCCAGCCAAACGGCAACGCCCAGATCATGCCGCTGGCACCCGCCAACCCCTCGTCGAACAATCCTTCGATCGGCACTGCCAAGACCGCGCAGGGCACGACTGCCCCGGTCGTCCAGGGCGCCTGCCCGCAGATCTTCATGCGCGATCAGGATGCGATCTTCCGCACCTATGCCAAGGGCAAGAAGGACGATCCGCAGCAGATCGCCGTCCAGGCCGCCTTCGGCGATTACACCCGCCAGTGCATGCTGAACGACACGAACCTGACGATGACGGTCGTCGCCCAGCTGCGCCTGATCACCGGCCCGGCCGGCGCCCCCGGCCCGGTGACGCTGCCGATCCGCGTCAGCGTTCTCGACGGCGAGAATGTGCTCTACTCCGAGGTCACTAAATTCCCGACTGAAATCCCGGCGGGCTCGCCGGGCACGCAGGTCATCTTCCGCAAGGAAGGCATCAAGATGCCCGTCGGCGCCGGCGCCCTGGTGCGCGTCAACGTCGGCTTCGACACCCAGCCGGCCAAGAGCAAGAAGAGCAGCTGAGTTACTGCCGGGAAAAGTAGGAGCGTTTGGAGCAGCGTTCCCTTGATTGGGTGCCTTTCACCCAGCGCCGCTGGTGCGTTTGGCGAGAACGCCAACCCTACACTCCGTCATCCCAGGGCTTGACCCTGGGATCCACGACCCGGCATTCGGCTTCTGTGATTTTCCTGCAGTTGGATGCCGTGCCTTTCCACGCCGTGCCCGCCGCATGGATCCCAGGGTCAAGCCCTGGGATGACGGAGGAGAGGTGGTGCCGCGATCGATAACTCCGCGGCGCGGAGAGAGGTGGTGCCGGATGCATTAGCCCGCCGGCGCATCAGAGGTGGTGTCTGGGCACATCGGCTCAGCAGCCACGATGAAGCGACGGCAGATGCGGCGCTTCGGCAGGAGCGTCCTTCACAAACCTCAGCGACGTCTCTGGGCACATCGGCACAGCTACGGCGATGAAGCGACGCCAGATCCGGCGCCCACAAGCTTCGGCGAAAGAGACGTCTCACAAGCTGCTTCGGCGGTACGTTTGGCAGGAGCGTCCTTCACAAACCTCGGCAATAGCAACGTCTCACAAGCTGCCGCCGATGCGTTTGGCGAGAACGCCAACCCCACACTCCGTCATCCCAGGGCTTGACCCTGGAATCCACAACCAAGCACGCGGCCTCAATAATTTCCTGCAGCTGCACTCCATCGCTCCTGACGCCGTGCCCGCCGCATGGATCCCAGGGTCAAGCCCTGGGATGACGGAGGAGAGGTGGTGCCGCGATCGATAACTCCGCGGCGCGGAGAGAGATGGTGCCGGATGCATTAGTCCGCCGGCGCATCAGAGGTGGTGTCTGGGCTCATCGGCACAGCTCCGACGATGAAGCGACGCTAGATCCGGCGCCCACAAGCTTCGGCGAAAGGGACGTCTCACAAGCTACGGCCGCCGATGCGTCTGGCGAGAACGCCAACCCCACACTCCGTCATCCCAGGGCTTGACCCCGGGATCCACGGCCAAGCACGCGGCTTCAATAATTTCCCTGCAGCTGCACTCCATCGCTCCTGACGCAGCGCCCGCCGCATGGATCCCAGGGTCAAGCCCTGGGATGACGGAGGAGAGGTGGTGCCGCGATCGATAACTCCGCGGCGCGGAGAGAGATGGTGCCGGATGCATTAGTCCGCCGGCGCATCAGAGGTGGTGTCTGGGCTCATCGGCACAGCTCCGACGATGAAGCGACGCCAGATTCGGCGCCCACAAGCTTCGGCGAAAGCGACGTCTCACAAGCTGCTTCGGCGGTACGTTTGGCAGGAGCGTCCTTCACAAACCTCGGCAATAGCAACGTCTCACAAGCTGCGCCGCCGATGCGTTTGGCGAGAACGCCAACCCCACACTCCGTCATCCCAGGGCTTGACCCTGGGATCCACGACCCGGCATTCGGCTTTTGTAATTTTCCTGCAGTTTGATGCCGTGCCTTTCCACGCCGTGCCCGCCGCATGGATCCCAGGGTCAAGCCCTGGGATGACGGAGGAGAGGCGTTGCCGGGAGGCATACGCCCGTCGGCGTGGAGGAGGGGCGTGCCGCGACCGCATCGGGCCCAGCAGCCGAGCGAATGGCCGAGGCCTTAAAGCACGCCTTCCCAGGCGGCCAGCGCGGCAACGACGCCCGGCAGGTCGTTCATGCGTGAGATCACCGTCTCGGCGCCGGCATCGGTCAGTTTGTCGGCATGGGCGGGGTAGCTGTGCGAGGCGCCGGTGAAGCCGATGACGCGCATGCCGGCGGCGCGGGCGGCGTGCACGCCGTGGACGGAATCCTCGACCACGACAGTCTTGTCGGGTGAAACACCCATGCGGCTTGCGCCGTGCAGGAAGATATCCGGCTTCGGCTTGACGCGGTCGGGGCCGAGGTCCTTGGCGGAGAAGATGTTCGGCGCAAACAGCGGCTTCAGGCCGACCTTGCCCAGCATCATGTCGAGACGCTTCGTGCTCGAATTCGAGCAGATGCAGCGCTTCATCGGCAGCCTGGAGACGGCGAATTCGACGCCCGGGATCGCCTTGACGTCATTCGCCAGCCTGATGTCGAGCAGCTTCTCGGACTTGTCGAGCAGCGATGCCGAAAACGGGATGCTCGCCTCACGCTCGATCTGCAGCAGAATATTTTGCCAGGTCATGCCGGCGAAACGCTCGCCCATCTCCTCGGCGCCTATCGGATACCCTGCTTCCGTCAAAAGCGCGGATTCGACTTCCGCCGCGATGATCTCGGAATCGACGAGAACGCCGTCGCAATCGAAAATGATGAGGTCGAAGCCGTCCATATGTTCACGCCTTGCTGAAAGTCTGGGTCTTATCCGAGGATACTGGGGCTTTACACGATGGCCAGCCAAAGCTCAACCGGATCCCAAGCATGGCTGCGATGCGGCAGGTGATGGACTCCGTGAAGCCCGCTTCCACCCGGACGACCAGAAGCGCGTTCAGGTCGGTCCTGGCTGTCCCGCCACTTCGTAGCGCGCCCGGCTCAGGCTGACCAAACCGGCTGCGGCAGCGCAGCCGCCCGATATGACCACCGCAAAGTCGAGTGCCGTCGACAACGGCAATGTTGCAAATAGGATTGACATGGAGATCCCGCCCAGGGTTTGGCCGAGAAGCCGCGCGGTGCCCTGCATGGCGCCGGCCGCACCGCTTCTGGCTTTCGGTGCCGAAAGAAGCAGAACGCGGTTGTTCGGCGTCTGGAACAATCCGAAACCGAGGCCGGCGACCACGGTGCCGACGACAAAGGCGATGCCGCGCGGATCGGGCGGCGTCAGGCCCGCCACCAGCAGACCAAGCGCCAACAGCGCCCCGCCGATGGCGCAAAGCCATGCCGTCTTGACGCGGTTTGCCAGGCGTCCGGAGACGGGCGCAATGATCGCAGTCGCGGCCGGCCAGGCCATCATGTAGAGACCGGCCAGAACCGGCGTCATGTGCAGCCTGTGCTGCAGGTAGAAGGGGAGCGCGATGGTGCCCAGCATCTGACCGCAGAAGCAGAAAATCGAGGCGATGACCGATACGCGGAATGCCGGTGCGGCCAGGAGATCGGTCGGAATGAGCGGGACGTCACTGTTCCGTTCGAGGCGCAGCAGGCTGAACAGGCAGGCGAGCGACGCCACGATGAGGGCGGCACCGCTGACCGGCGCGGTCGCAATCCGGTCGGCGCCTGAAAAGAACAGGATGAACATCGCTGTATTGGCCAGCAACACCTTCGCATTCAGCTTCCGCTTCGCGCCTTCGACCTGCCCCAGCAGGCCGCCGCCGAAGAGAACGATCATGCCTAGCGGTATGTTGACCGCAAACAGCCAGGGCCAGTTCGTAACGGAAAGGATGGCGCCGGCAAGGCCCGGGCCCGCCGCCGAGGAAATGGCGATGATCATGGCATTGACGCCGATGATCGGACCCAGCATGTGCTGCGGCAGGGCCTGGCGCAGGTTCATCATCGCGAGGGCCATGATCGCGCCCGCGCCAAGGCCCTGCGCGAAACGAGCAAGGATCAGCACGGGCAGATCGCCCGCCAAGGCGCAGGCTGCGGACGCCGCGGTAAACAGCGCGACGCCGATCAGGAAGACCCTGCGCGCGCCGTAGATCTCGCCGAGCGCCCCGCAGGGAAGAATGGCGACGAGCACGGCCAGCTGATAGGCGGAGACGACCCATACGGTGCTATCCGCTTGCGCGTGCAGCGAAAGCGCGATCGAAGGCAAGGCGACATTGGCGATCGCCCCATCCAGAACGACGAGAACAATTGCCAGAAGCAGGAGGGCGACAGCCAGGTACCGTCGGGGTGACGCCAGGCCATCTTGAGAGATCGGGGGGGGGGTGCAGGTGAGGGACATGGAAACTCCGGGATGCTTATGGGATGGCCGATTCATTAGCCCTCGTCGATCTCCTGCGCCAGACGCAACTGAAGCAATTGACCGTTGCATACAGCGCCATGCCTGATAGAATAGCGCCATGTCCGATCTCGATTTCAATCTTCTGGTGGCGCTGGATGCGTTGCTGCGCGAGCAGAGCGTATCGGCCGCCGCTCGCCGGCTTGGCCTCAGCACATCGGCCATGAGCCGGACGCTGTCGCGCTTGCGGGCGGCACTCGGCGATCCGATCCTGGTGCCGGCCGGGCGCGGCATGGTCGCTACACCGCATGCCCTGGCGATTGCCGAAGAGGTGCAGGTGTTGAAGGACGCCGTGAAAGCGGTGCTGAGTCCGCCATCGACCGTGGAAATCCGGGAAGTGCGGCGCGACTTCACCATCCGTGCCAATGAGGCCTTCGTGCTTCTCTACGCCGCCGATCTCAGCGCCGCCGTGACTAACGCCGCACCGGGGATAAGGCTTCGTTTTGCGCCACGATCGGACAAGGACGTTCAGGCTTTGCGGGACGCGGCAATCGATTTGGATATCGGTGTCTTGCCGCGCGACGGCGGGGAGCTGCGTTGCCAGAGCCTTTTCGAGGACCGGTTCGTCGGTGTCGCAAGGGCGGGGCATCCGATCTTCGATGCAGGGCTAACGGCTGCGGGCTATGCCGCCTGTGGTCATGTGGTCTTCTCGCCGCAAGCGGACTATGCCGGTCCCGTCGACAGGGCGCTCGCCGAGCTGGACCTTTACCGGGATGTCAGGCTGATCGTCCCGAGTTTCCCGGCGGTGATCGCCGTTGCAGCGGCTTCCGATCTGATCGGCTCTATCCCGAAGTCCTATTGCAAGTCTTCCCCGGTCAGCGGGATCAGGACCTTTGACCTGCCAGTCGCCGTGCCGGTTTTCAACATCGTCCAGGCCTGGCACCCTCGCATGGATGCAGATCCCGCCCATCGCTGGTTGCGGGCGCTGATTTTCGAGACTTTCCACAACGCCATGAACTGAGGAAGCGAGGCACGCCGCAGGCTGCGCCGAAGCTGTCGAACGCAGCTTGAATCGGGAAACGAGCTCACGCAGCTTTGCAGCTCCACAGGTTGTAGCGGTCTCGCTCGATGGATGAATGCTCTGTGTTGGCGGCGGGGAGGACCGACATTGAGCGCCGGTCCGCAATGGCGGCGAGGCACGGCTCACCTTGTTCAAGAGAGGTGAGCCCACTTACCTTATTGTTGCGGCAAGATGATCTTCTGAGTGGTCGTGCCTTTCACCGGCTTCTCGCCGGGAACATGCGACATCGTACGCGTTGTGCTTTGCAAGCTGTCGCCGTCCGTGCTGGTCTTGGTGCGCGACTTGCTGAACGTGCCCTGGTCGACCGCCTGGGCCTTGGTCTGCGCCTTCAGCTTGTCGCCATTGTCATTGATGTGGGTCTTGCTTTGCGCCTTTCCGTCGACCGTCGCGGCACTTCCGCCGGATCCGATCGACGATGTCGTGCCGCCGTCAGTCTGGCAGGCGCCGGCCGTCCCGACGGAGCTCGCGGATGTGCCGCCGACAGCAGCGCTTCCCGCCGTTCCCACGGTTCCTGCGGCGTTACACTCTTCTGCAAGAACGGCCGGGCTCGATGCGAGCAGTGCGATCGAGGCGGCAGCGATAAGATTGATAGGTTTCATTGCCATCTCCTATTTTTGCGGTTTCGTCACCGAACAGGTTCCATCGGAGCGTTTGGTGATGACGGTGCCGTCGGGCCGGGTAACGCTGGCGGTCGAATAGCTGTCGACGCTTCCCGAACTCGACGAGGATCCGGCGGAGGCCGATGACGAGGTGGAGCCGGCCGAACCGCTCCCCGTCGTGGTCGACGAGGACACATGCCCGTTGCCGGCGGTGACGGTAGTGGACATGTCGCCCGCCTGGGACTGGACGACGGTGCACGTCGTTCCGTCGTCGAGCTTGATCTCCTCGGCCATGGCCTGCCCGCCGATCGCCACGAGCGATGCCGTCAATGCGATTGTCGGAAATCTGGTCATTGCTTTCATCTCCAAAGGTTTTGGCCGGCGCCATCAAGGCGCCGGCCGACATCGTCAGCAACCTTTAGTGCCAGCGGCGTCCTTCTTGACCTGGCCCGGTGCGCAGCCTTTCTTGCCTTTGTTGTCGTGCGAAGAGCCTGCAGCACTGCTGCCGGTGCCGACAGTACTGCCGGTCTTGTCTCCATCCGCCGACGATGCGCCGGTTCCGACACTCGAAGCGGAATTGGCATCGCCCGAACCTGCGGCGCTACCGCCGGTTCCCACGCTGCTGCTGGACGTGCCGCCGCCGGCCGATGAACCGCCGGTGCCGAGCGTCGAAGCAGAGCCCGAGCCGGACCCCGAACCAGCAGCGCTACCGCCGGTGCCGACGGAACTGCTGGATGTGCCGCCGCCAGCCGACGAGCCGCCGGTGCCGAGGGTCGAGGACGAGCCGGAATTGCAGTTGGTCGTGCCGGCCGGGCAGGTGCCCCCGGCAGAGCTGCCACCAGTACCGACGGTGCTGCTCGCAGTTCCGCCGCCTGCCGACGAACCGCCGGTTCCGACCGTGCTTGACGATTGGGCGTAGCCGGACGCCGCCGTGCCGGCCAGAAGGGCCGCTGCCAATGCCAGATGTGTTACCTTCATCATAGGATATTCCTCCGTTTGTTCTTGAAGCGCTTTCGCATCCGGAGTGGATGGATAGCTCCATGGCAAACTTCGGTTAAACCTCACTGTTCCTCTCTTAAGCCCTCGGTCGGATAAAACCCCGACTTTGGTCTGATCCCGATCGCGATCGGCTGGCGGCGAAGAAATTAGCAATGCTGTTCTGCAGCGGCGCGACACGAGCAGCGTTGCCTGTCCAAGGGCTTGATCCTACTATGGGCGACAAGAGGAGGGGGACCATGAGGCTGTCAGCTCTTTTTCAATCAGCGGCGGCCGCAGCGCTGCTATTTGCCTTCACGTCCGCCGATGCCACCGCCAAGGGCGGCAAGCACCACAATCACAAGAGCTGTGCGCAGCTGCAGGCGATGATGGATCATGGTTTGACCGGCGGAAAACATGCCGGCGACGGGCCTGAAAGGAAGGCAAAGATCGAAAAGAAGATGCGGAAAAAAGGCTGCTAGCTTGATGGCTTCGCGCGCCGGCAAAGGACGCCGGATGGAGCCCGCACTCGTGCCGAATGCGAGCGTGGCTCGACCGGAGCGGGCGCGCAGGGGCGGCAACTCAAGCGAGGCGAGTGGGAAATCGATGAAATTCGGTCGATCGGCAACCAGCTACATTGCCAGGACTACCTTTGGACTTTTCGTGCACTAGATGGCGCTCCGGGAAAATGAAACCACCGCCGCCGTGGGAGGGACGCGGCATGCCCGAAAGTGAACGAAGAGGAAGACTGTATGACGATCGAGGATATCATTGAAACCCTGGAAAGGACGGATATGCCCGACGGCCGGATCGACGCCTTCATCACCTGCGCCTTTATGCTGAAGCAGTTCCGGCCGGCCGAGCCGAAGGATTTCAACGGCCCTCGCGACTACCTGCCGAGCAGCATCAGGTCTGAGCACGGCTTCCTGATGGCGCGGCCGTTCACCCATGACGTGAATCACGCCATCGATCTATGCCGGGAAATTCGGCCGGATGCGATCTGGCACCTCGCCCGCGCCCGACAGACGCCGGATGATCCGCTTTACGGTGCTCAACTGCGTGAAACGGCGGAAGGCCAAAGCGTCCTGGGTGAAGCCGAGAGCAATCACGCGGCGTTGGCGCTGACGCTGGCGGCGCTGCGGGCGCATGTGCGGCAGGAAGGTGAAAAGACCGCAAGGGCATAATGGAGCACCGTCCGCAACTTCGTGGCAGGTTTTTGCAGATCTGCAGCCAGTCTATCCAACCGGAAAAAGCAATAGAAATTGCCGCTCGCCTTCCGGGGTAAAGAGGATCGAGCGGCTTTCCGTCGTTCGCCGCGCCCAGCCCCTGTCGAGGAAACTTGAAAGCAGCGCCTTGCCAAGGCTGCCGGCCAGATGGGCGCGCCTTTCGCTCCAGTCGAGGCAGGAGCGGCAGAGCGGCCGGCGCGAGGATCTGAGATTGCCGACGTCGATGCCGATGCGGGCGAGATCGCTCTCGCCCTTATCAGTCAGCGCAAGACCCTCTCCGACCGCCTCGATCGCGCCTGAGGCAATCAGGTTGTCGAGCATGCGCACGCCGTAATCGCCGGCGAGATGATCGTAGCAGATGCGCGCCTTGCGCAGCGCCGGCTCCTTCGGACCGGGCCGGTGGCGCAGATGCCCGCGGCCGGCGGCAAAGCCCATCATGCTTTCGATCAGCCGGGCGACAGCCTCGTCGGCCAGCGTGAAATAGCGGTGGCGCCCCTGCTTGCGCTGGGCGATCAGGCCGCCGGCTTCGAGCTTGGCCAGATGGGTGCTTGCCGTCTGCACGGTGATGCCGCCGACGCCGGCAAGCTCGGTCGCCGTCAGCGCCCGCCCGCCGGTCAGCGCCGCCAGCATATTGGCCCGCGCCGGATCGCCGATCAACGCGCCGATCTGCGCAATATCAGGACCTTCCTTCATACTTCGATCGTAACCGAAGCATCGCCGTCCGGCAATGTGCGAAAACGGGAAGCACAAAGGAGAACCCGATGATCACCTGCTTTATCCGTTATGAGATCGACCCCTTCAGGAAGGAAGCCTTTGCCGAATATGCCGAGAATTGGGGCCAGACGATTCCTCGCAACGGCGCCGATCTGATCGGCTATTTCGCCCCGCATGAGGGCTCGGCGACGACGGCCTACGGCGTCTACAACATCGAAAGCCTCGCCGCCTACGAAGCCTATCGCGCCAGGCTGGCCGCCGACCCACTCGGCCGCGAGAATTACGAATTTGCCAGACGCGAACGCTTCATCCTCAAGGAGGACCGCATCTTCCTGAAAAACGTCTCCGCTCCCCACGCCAAGCTGGTGCTGCCATGATCGCCGTCATCTTCGAAGTCGTGCCCTATATGGGCGAACGCCACAAATATCTCGACCTCGCCGGCGGGCTGCGCGCCGAGCTCGAAACCATCGACGGCTTCATCTCGATCGAACGGTTCGAAAGCCTCACCAATCGCGGCAAGCTGCTGTCACTGTCCTTCTTCCGCGACGAGGCGGCGGTCAAGGAATGGCGCAATGGCGAGGGCCACCGGGCCGCCCAGCAGGCCGGCCGCGGCGGCGTCTTCGCGGATTACCGCCTGCGGATCGCCAGTGTCGTGCGCGATTACGGCATGTTCGAACGCGACGAGGCGCCGGCCGACAGCCGCAAGGTTCATGACGCCGCTTGATGAGGGAAGGGGTGCCCGCCACAATAAATTCCCGAATTCGGTCAGCGCTTCAGGCTTTGGTAACTAAGTTGGGTAACCATAACGGAGAGTTAAGCGTAAAGCGTATGAGCGAGTATCAGAATGGCGTCAGTTTTTCCGCTTGCCGACCTCAAGGCTTCCGTCAAGGCGGACTCCTGGGTTGACACGATCATCAAGGGCGACTGCGTGAGCGCCCTTGAAGCCTTGCCCAACCACTCCGTCGACGTGATCTTCGCCGACCCACCGTACAATCTCCAGCTCGGCGGAACGCTGCATCGTCCCGATCAGTCGCTGGTCGATGCGGTCGACGACGAATGGGATCAGTTCGCCTCCTTCGAGGCCTATGACGCCTTTACCCGCGCCTGGCTGCTCGCCTGCCGCCGCGTCCTCAAGCCCACGGGCTCGATCTGGGTGATCGGCTCCTATCATAATATCTTCCGCGTCGGCGCCACGCTGCAGGATCTGAATTTTTGGATCCTCAACGACATCATCTGGCGCAAGACCAATCCGATGCCGAATTTCAAGGGCCGCCGTTTCCAGAACGCCCATGAGACGATGATCTGGGCGAGCCCCAATGCCAAGGCCAAGGGCTATACCTTCAACTACGATGCGATGAAGGCGGCCAATGACGACGTGCAGATGCGCTCGGACTGGCTGTTCCCGATCTGCAATGGAGCCGAGCGGCTGAAGGGTGAGGACGGCAAAAAGGTGCATCCGACTCAGAAGCCGGAGGCGCTGCTGGCCCGTGTCCTCATGGCCTCGACCAAACCCGGCGATATCGTCCTCGATCCTTTCTTCGGTTCGGGAACGACGGGTGCGGTGGCCAAGCGTCTGGGCCGCCACTTCGTCGGTATCGAGCGTGAGCAGGATTATATCGATGCGGCCGCAGCCCGCATTGCCGCGGTCGAGCCGCTCGGCAAGGCGGAACTGACCGTCATGACCGGCAAGAAGGCCGAGGTCCGCGTTGCCTTCAACGTGCTTGTCGAAAGCGGCCTGATCAAGCCCGGCCAGGTGCTGACCGACGCCAAGCGCCGCTACAGCGCCATCGTGCGCGCCGACGGCACCGTCGCCTCCGGCGGCGAGGCCGGCTCCATTCATCGTCTCGGCGCCAAGGTGCAGGGTCTCGATGCATGCAACGGATGGACCTTCTGGCATTTCGAAGACGGGCAGTCCCTGCGCCCGATCGACGAGCTCAGGTCCGTTATCCGCAGTGATCTGGCAAGGGTGGATTGAGCAGCGCCCTAGATCCGGATGATTTTAGGCCAGATTGGCCTAAAATCTGAATCCGGATCTAAGTCAGAAAATGAGAGCATGATGTCGTCCGAAAACCGCTTACACTTTTCGGCATCATGCTCTGGGGATCGAAATACCTTCTTCCGGTTTCCTCCAGTTGCGGAAGAAGACCAAGGCGCCCGGGGTTCAAGCCTCGGGCGTCTTCTATTTCAACATTCGGATTGCCTCGTCAAAACGACTTGTAATCGGTGACCTCGACGCGCGTGATGCGGCCGTCTTCATTGAAGGTGATCGTCTCCTCGCCCTCGCGCAGCAGCGGCTTGCCGTTCCGGCTGTGGGTGGCGCGGAGCGACCAGACGGCGCGGCCGGAGAGGGGCGTCAGGTTTTCCACCAGCGAATTCTCGGCCGTCTGATCGGGGTAATCGTCGAAATAGCGCCGGAAGGCGGCCATGATCTCGGTGCGCCCGGCAAGGCTGCCTACGCCGTTCGAGATATAGGTCGCGTCCTCGGCGAAATAGTCCTCGATTGTGGGAAAATCCAGCGCGTTGATGGCGGCGTGGAAGCGTTCGATTTCTTTTGCCGGGTCGAAGGCCATGGGTCTCAGACCCTCACGCCATGGGCGGCGAGATCGCTGCGCAGTTTATCCGCGCCCGAAAACAGCACTGCGTTCCAGCCGAAAGCCTTGGCGCCTTCGACATTGGCCGGCGCGTCGTCGATGAAGATCGTCGCGGCGGGGTCGAGGCCGAAGCTCTTCGTATGCGTCTCGTATATCGCGATGTCAGGCTTGATGAGGCCGACATCGCCGGAAACGGTGACGCCGCGCGGTTTCGTCAGGAAGGGGAAACGCACCTGCGCCTCGCGAAACGTGTCGGAGGCGAAGTTGGTGAGCATCGTCACGTCACGGCCCTCCTCGATCAGTCCCTCCATGATCGCGACGCTCTCCTCATAGGCGTGCGGCACCATCTCGTGCCAGTATTTGCGGAAGGCGCGGATATGCTCCTCGCGCGTCGGATGCGCTTCGATCAGCAGCGCTTCGGCCTCCGCCCAGGTGCGGCCGCGGTCCTGCTCGACGTTCCAGTCATGGGTGCAGATATTGGCGAAGAACCAGTTGCGCTCGGCCTCGTCGGGAATGAGGCGGGCGAAAGGAAGATTGGGATCGTAATGAATGAGGACTTTGCCGATATCGAAAACGATATGCTTTATTTCGGTGGTCATGTTTATGCCCTGGATGTTTTGAATGCGAGAGGAATAGCCGCTGCGATCGCTTTTTTCATGACGGTCGGCAAGGCCTGCGCTTCAAGATTTGTAACGGGTTCCCACCATCCGTCATCCATGTCAGGCTTTTGGGCAATCGCCGCCCGCCAGATGGCAAGCCTGAGCTCGAAATGGGTGAAGACATGGGTAACAGTGCCGCTGGCCTGCCATCCGGCGGCGAAAGGAGCGGCCGCCGCCGAGGTTTCGCCGTCGAGCCGCGCCGTCCAGGCCGTCGTCGGCACCTCGGTCATGCCGCCGAGCAGGCCGCTTTCACCGCGCCGCCTGAGCAGGATTTCGCCCTCTCTGGTCACCGCGATAAAGGCCGCGCCATGGCGCACCGGCTTTTCCTTCTTCGCCGCCTTGACCGGAAAGAGCTCGGGATCGGACAATTTCAGCGCCTGGCAGACGTCTCGGAACGGACAGAGCGAACAGGCCGGGCGCTTCGGCGTGCAGATCGTCGCCCCAAGATCCATCATCGCCTGGGCGAAATCGCCCGGCCGGCCCGGCGGCGTCAGCAGCGCCACCTTCGCCTTCATCAGCGGCTTGGCGCCCGGAAGCGGCGTTTCGATCGCATAAAGCCTGGAGATCACCCGCTCGACATTGCCGTCCATGACCGCAGCCTGCCGGTTGAAGGCGATGGCCGCGACGGCCGCTGCCGTATAGTCGCCGATCCCGGGGAGCGATTTCAGATCCTCCTCGGTATCGGGAAAGACGCCGCCATGTTCCCTCGCCACCGCTTCGGCGCATTTCTTCAGATTGCGGGCGCGCGCGTAATAGCCGAGGCCCGCCCAGGCGGCCATCACCTCGTCGTTGTCGGCGGCGGCGAGATCGGTGACGTCAGGCCAGCGCCGGAGAAATTTCTCGAAATAGGGTTTGACCGCCTGCACCGTGGTCTGCTGCAGCATCACCTCCGACAGCCAGACGCGATAGGGATCGGCGCGGACGCCGCGCGCCGCCATGCCGGGCGAAACGCGCCAGGGCAGGTCGCGGTGATGGCGGTCGTACCAGTCGAGGAGGGGCTTTGCCGAGGGGGTGTCGAGTGTGGTGGTCGTCATGATTTGCCGCATTGGGGGGAAGGCCCTATACTTGGCGAAGCAACGCCGCGCGATCAAGTCGGACGCACCAATTCGCGGCTCCGTCCAAGGGTTTCGATGAGTTATCCACGCAAAGATGTGAAACAGATTTCTGAGCTGGCGAACGGGCTGATCGATCCGGTCCTGGCGCGCCGCGCCGGCATCAACACGGCGCTGCTCGGCTCGTGGAGCGAAATCGCCGGCGAGGATTTCGCCGATTGCACCCGCCCGGAAAAGATAGCCTGGGCTCGCGGCGGCGGCGATGACGGCAGCTTCCGCCCCGGCGTGCTGACCATCGCCTGCGAAGGCGCGCGCGCTCTTTTCCTCACTCATGCCCAGGGCGAACTCATCCAGCGCATCAACAGCTTCTTCGGCTTCGCCGCCATCCACCAGATCCGCATCGTCCAGAAGCCGGTGTCGCAAGCCGTCCGCCGCTCCCGCACCCCGCCGCCGCTGAAGGGCGAAGCCGCCCGCAAGCTCAAAGGCATGATGGAGGGGATAGAGGGAGACAAGCTGCGCCAGGCGATTGAGCGACTGGGCACGGCGGTGATGGGCAAGCGGGGACGATGAATGCAGTGGACAAGCATCCGGCTCTAGCGCGGTTCCAGGGGCGTTCCTAAATCACACCCTTCTTCAGGATGAAGTTTCCATAGGGCCGTGTTTCACCCGTCTGAACCACCGCGAAGCAGGCTTCTGCAATCGGATAGTAGGCGAAGCGCTCGACAGGCTTGCTCCTGATGCCGCGCTGTTCGGCGGTCGCGCAAAGCAATTCCACATCCGAATGAACGGGCAATAATATCCCGGCCTGATCCGGATCCTCCATGTGCATGAGCGGCTGTTCGACGAAGTGATCGAGCGGCATGACCGCCAGGATCGCTTCTATGGTCTCTGTGGCGCTGGCCGCATTCATCGATATGAGTTTGCCGCTTACGGTCTTTTTCGACACGCGGGACGCCGAGAAATTCTTGTCGACGATGGCGATCTCGTCGCCATGGCCCATCGCGCTCAGTGTCCACAAAAGATCCGGACAGAGAATCCCGGGGATGTTTTTCAGCGCCATGTGCGTTCCTCCCTTACGCCCGTATATCACTATAAATCACCGAAGAAAACGCTTGCGCAAACGTTTCGATGGCCATACGCTGATTGCGATCGTTTCATTGGAGGATGAAGCGGACAGAAAGCGACCGGCGGGCTGTGGCTTGTTCTGGATCGGCTGGATATTTCGATTTGGTTCGGAAGGCGACGCGGCGACGGCTTGAAGCTGTCGCGTCGGTGGGGGAGGAGGTCTGCAATCATGGCGACAATCACTGATGTCGCGCGCGCCGCGGGCGTGTCGGTCTCTACCGTTTCGCACGTCATCAATGGCACGCGGCATGTGAACGAGGCGACCGCGAAGCTCGTCAAAGAGGCGATCGAAAACCTCGGATTCGTGCCGAATGCCGTGGCCCGGTCACTGGTGCGATCCTCGACCGATGCCGTCGGGATCGCCATTTCGATCAGCACCAACTACTATTTCAACGATATCGTATCCTCGATCGAACGGGCCTGCGCCGCGATCGGGCAGCTCGTCTTTCTCTGCGACACGCAGAACGATCCGGCGACCGAACTGAAGCTGGTCCGCGAATTGGTCCAGCGGCGTGTGGATGGAGTGATTCTGGCTCCGTCAAGCGATCCGGAAAACCGCGCCGTTGAATATCTCAGATCGGCTCGCATGCCCTTTGTGCTCGTCGACCGTCTGACCGTTGAGGATGCGGACGGGGTCTGCCTGGACAACGAGGCGGCGATGGAAACGCTGATCGACCATCTGGTGGGCCACGGGCATCGCCGCATAGGCCTCATCGCCGGTGAGCCGGGGCTGCGGTCCACGCTCGAGCGCGTGCGTGGATACGTGCATGCGATGCGCAAGAACGGTCTCGAGATTGATCCCACTTTGATGAGCGAAGGCAATGCCAATAGCGCGGATGCTCACCAGTCCGCGCTTGCCATCCTTGGTCGGTCCGATCGTCCGACCGCCATCGCCTCGGGCAACAATTTGGCGACGATCGGCGTCATGCGCGCGGTGCGGGACCTCGGCCTGCGCATTTCCGAGGATCTGGCGCTGATCGGCTTCGATGATTTCGATTGGGCCGACTGTTTCGAACCGCGGCTGACCGTCATGGCGCAGCCGAGCGAGATGATCGGCATGCAGGCGGCGGAAATGCTGTCCAGGCGGATCAAATCGAGCACCGAAAGCGTGCGACAGGTTCGTCTGCCGGCAAAACTGACAATTCGCCGCTCCTGCGGCTGCGGAGGACACTGAAATGACGTCGGCGCTGGCTCTTGCAGGGATCACCAAATCCTTTCCGGGCGTGCGCGCCCTGAAGGGCGTGTCGTTTTCTCTGCAGCCCGGAGAAATCAGGGCGTTGGTGGGGGAAAACGGCGCCGGCAAATCGACGCTGATGAAGATCCTTTCCGGCGCCTATTCCGCCGATGAGGGGCGTATCGAGCTTTTTGGCGAAGAGGTTCTCGATCCGACTCCGGCGGGCATGATCGCACGGGGTGTGGCGGTTATCTATCAGGAACTGGCTCAGGCGCCGCACCTGACCGTCGCCGAAAACGTTCTGATGGGGCGATTGCCGCGCAAGGGCGCCCTGATCGACTGGGGCGAAGCAAAGCGCCGGACCATCGAGGTCGTCGATCGGCTCGGTTTCGATGTCGATCCGACGGCCCGTATCGGAACGCTTTCCGTTGCCAAGCGCCAGATGGTTGAGATCGCCAAGGCGCTTGCGCGCAACGCGAAGATCATCGTTCTCGACGAGCCATCGGCCGTACTGGCGCAGGCGGAGATCGACCAGCTGTTCCGGGTCGTCAGGCAGCTGGCGCGCGAGAGCGGCGTTGCTTTCGTCTATATCTCGCATCGCCTGCGCGAAGTTTTCGAACTGAGCGATACAGTGACCGTTCTGCGTGATGGGTCGGTCGTCCACAACGGACCCTCCAATGGGCTCACGACGGACGATCTCATTCGCAGCATGGTGGGCCGGGAGGTGGGCGACGTTTTTCCCAAGCGCACGCCCCGGATCGGCGAGGAAGCCCTGTCCGCCAAGGATATTTCGACGCACGCGCTGCTCAGGAACGTCAGTATCCACGTTCGAAAAGGCGAGATCGTCGGTCTGTTCGGGTTGGCCGGCGCCGGCCGCACGGAGCTTTTGCGCGCCATCTACGGTGCCGACCCGCGCGATGCCGGCGAGGTCAGCATCAACGGCGCCAGCACCAGCATCGGTTCGCCGCGCGCCGGCATCGTCAAGGGACTGGGCCTCGTGCCGGAAGACCGCAAGACCGAAGGCCTCTTCCTGATACAGAGCGTCGGTTTCAACATCATGTCGGCCAGCCTCGCGCAGATCGTCCGGTTCGGACTTCTATCCGTTGGCCGCGAGCGCCGAATAGTCAGCGGTCTCATCGAGCGGCTGCGGATCAGGACGCCGAACGCCGCAGCGGCGACGCAAAACCTTTCGGGTGGCAATCAGCAGAAATGCGTGCTGGCGAGGCTAGTCAGCGCCGGATGCGAGATCCTGCTAGCCGACGAGCCCACGCGCGGCGTCGATGTCGGGGCCAAACGTGAGATCTACGATCTGCTGGTCGAGTTGGCGGAAGCCCGCGGCTTGGCGATCGTCATCGCCTCTTCCGAATTACCGGAAATCCTGGGTCTGTGCGACCGGCTCTATGTTTTGAGAGAGGGCGAAATAACGGCCGAACTCGACGCACGCACTGCGACCGAAGAAGAAGTCATGCACTTTGCGGCGCTACATTAATGAGGGGACCACCATGAAAAAAAGCCTTCCGCGCGGGACGGGTCTTGCCGGTGCACTGATCGTACTGATCATCGCCGCCTCGCTGATCTCTCCTCATTTTCTCAACCCCATCAATATTCTGAACGTTCTGAGGCAGGTCGCGCTCTACGGGATTCTCGGCATCGGCATGACATTCGTGATCCTCACCAAGGGGATCGATCTTTCGGTGGGCTCGATCGTGGCGCTGGTCGGCGTCACCGGCGCGGTCCTGATGGAGCAGGGCATGCCCATCCCGCTGATGGTGCTCATCTGTCTCTCCATTGGCGCCCTCGTCGGCTGCGTCAACGGCTTCGGCATTTCCCATTTCCGCATTCCGGCCTTCATCATGACGCTGGGCTGCATGGTGATGGTGCGCGGCTTCGCGCTGATGATTGCCGACGGCGGAACCGTCAATCCGGGAAAGCTCGCCGACAGCTTCTTCGTGCTCGGCGGCGGTTATATTCTGGGTGTGCCCACTCCGATCTACGTCTTCGCGATCGTCTGCATCATCGCTGCCATCGTGCTGAGCTTCACGCCGTTCGGACGGGCGATCTATGCGGTTGGCAGCAATGAGGAGGCGGCGAGACTGTCCGGCATCAACGTGCCGCTCGTCATCTTCAGCGTCTACATCATCTGCGGCGTGCTGGCGGCGCTTTCCGGCCTGATTTTCCTGTCCCGCCTTTCCGTCGGCGACCCGAATTCCGGCCTCGGCCTCGAACTGGAAGCGATCACGATCGCGGTGATCGGCGGCACGTCGCTGTTTGGCGGCGAAGGCACGGTTCTCGGCACGATGGGCGGCGCCATGGTGCTCGCCATCATCGCAAACATTCTCAATCTCGCAGGCGTTTCACCATTCTCACAACAGGTGGTGAAGGGCGGGATCATCGTTCTTGCCGTGCTGCTCGAAGCCGGAAGAAAGCCACGCAGCTAGCGTGTTCAACAGAGGGAGAACTAAAAATGCTCAATATCGCCAGACGCATGCTCATTATCTCCGCCGGACTCGCCACCGTCCTGACAGCGGTTCCCGCCTTCAGTGCGGACAAGATCGTCATCGGCTTCTCGCAGGCGAGCTCGAATTCGGCGCATCGCAACACGATGACCAAACGCAACCAGGCCTATGCCGCGGAAAACTTCAAGGATGTCGATCTGATCGTCACCAACGCCGAAGGCAAGTCCGCAAAGCAGATTTCGGACGTCGAAAGCCTCATGGTTCAGGGCATGAAGGTTCTGATGATCTCGGCGCAGGATGGCGCCGCGATCGCTCCGACCGTCAAGCAGGTGCTGGCCGCCGGCATTCCGGTCATCACGCTCGAGCGCAGCCTTGATATTCCCGTGACGCTGCATGTCGGCCCGCACAACAAACCCATCGGGACGCTTGCCGGCAAATACATAGCTGAAGCCCTGAAAGGCAAGGGCAATGTCGTGGAGATCAAGGGCGACCCGGCTGTCGCTCCCGCGGTCGAGCGTCATGAAGGTTTTGCCGAAGCTATCGCCGGCACCGACATCAAGGTGATCGCCGAGACCCACGCCGACTGGGACCAGGAAAAAGCGCTGAAGTTCATGGAGGATACGCTCCAGCGTTTCCCGGCCGGACAAATCCAGGCCGTTTACGCCCATAACGACAATATGGCCTTTGGCGCGCTGCGGGCGATCCAGGCCGCCGGCCGTGACAAGGAAGGTATCCTCATCATCGGCATCGACGGCGAAAATGCCGCCATCCGTGCCGTCGCCAAGGGTGACCTCACAGCGACCTTCACCTATTCCACCGTCGCGCCGGAAGGCGTCATCGCCGCGCACGCGCTCGCCACCAACGATACCGCGGCGCTTGAAAAGCTCGGAACCTTGACGAAGAAAGACGATGGCTCGATGGAAATCGAGATCGCATCGAAAATGATCACCAAGGAAAACGCCGCCGAGTTCTTCTGCAAGGGCTTCGGCGACGACCCTGAATGCAAGTGATCCGAGAGACGTCGAAGTCCGGCGCGATCCATGGGGAGCGCCGGACTTTCGGTTGAGATCCGACGATCAAGCTGCCTGGTCGGCGGCTGGTCGAGCAGCCCGACGTCAGTTAGAAAGCCTGGGCATGAAGCCGGTCTTGAACTCCATCGCAAGTGTATTACACTGTAATCACCTGAGAGGAGTGAACAGGAATGCGCAGCAGCAAACCCATTACGGTGACGCTCGGGAGCCAGCAGAAGAGCTTGGAAGCGCGGCTGGAATCTGGCGCCTATAGTTCGGCGAGCGAGGTTATCCGCGCCGCGTTGCGCGCGCTCGACCGGGAAGAGAATGCGATCGACGAAATCATGCGTCGGAAAATCCGTGAGGCGATGGACGATCCGGGTTCGGATATCGAAGCTGATGTGGTCTTCGAGCGACTCGAACGTCTGCACACCGATCGAATGAAGCCCCAGGGCGATGATGCCTAAGGTGGTATTTCGCCCTAGGGCGGAGAAGGATCTGCTCGATATTTACGAATTCATCGCTGCAGACAATCCAATGGCGGCAATAGAACTCGTTCGCCGGCTGAGACAGTTTTGTCATGGCTTGGAAGACATGCCGGAAAGGGGAGCGCCGCGTGAGGATTTTGCCCCGGGTGTTCGCATTCTGGTTTTCGAGCGGCGCGTGACCATTGCTTATCGGGTCGTGAAGGAGCAGGTGCAGATACTGAGGCTGTTTTATGCTGGCCGGAATACGCCTTCGGCCTTCCGTGAAAACTGAGAATCGCTCATTTCGGCTACGGCATCTGCTTTCGGTCCCATCACGGTCACAATTCTTTGAAGGAAGTTGCTGATCAGTGCCTTGTGAGCGGCCGCCAGCCGTTATATCGCACAGTCACGCCGTCAATCTCATTTATGGGGAACCCATGCAGATGTCCGAAATGCAACTGACGAAACGCCGCCTTCTGGGTGGGATCGCCATCGCCGCAGCTGCCGCAGCGCTTGCCGCCTGCAACGACAGCAAGGACGCTGCCGATGCTTTGTCCTCCGGCAAGACCATGGCCGACGGCACCAATGTCGACACCATGCAGACGGCAGCCACCTCGGCGACCGACATGCCGCAATCCGACGGCGATGTCGACATGGCCGAAGTGCTGAAGCCCGGCGCGCTGCCGGAAATGGCGCTTGGCAAGGCCGACGCGCCCGTCAAGATCGTCGAATATATGTCCATGACCTGCCCGCATTGCGCCCATTTCCACAACACCACCTTCGACGCCATCAAGCAGAAATATGTCGACACCGGCAAGGTGCAGTTCATCATCCGCGAATTTCCCTTCGATCCGCGTGCGGCGGCCGCCTTCATGCTCGCCCGCTGCAGTTCCTCCAATCCGGAGCAGTTGAGCACGCCGGAACAGTATTTCCCGATGGTCTCGATGCTGTTCAAGCAGCAGCAGGTCTGGGCCGCCGCCGATGACGGCCGCGCCGCACTGCTGCAGATGTCGAAGCTTGCCGGATTTACTGAGGATAGCTTCACGAAATGCTTGACGAACCAGAAGCTTCTGGATGAAGTGAACGCCACGCGGGAAAGGGGATCGAAGGATTTCGGCGTCAACGCCACGCCAACCTTCCTCATCAATGGCAAGCGCTATTCTGGAGACATGCCGGTTGACACCATGTCGAAGCTCATCGACAGCCTCATCTGAACCGGATCGTTCGACCACAACGGGCGACGGCGAAAGCCGTGTGCCCGTTTTTCGTTTTCAGCGCAGTTTGCGGGCGTGGCCCCGCCATCCGCCCTACGGGCACTCATCGGGGTCGAGCCGCGGGTCTCGACCGGTCCTTCGGACCCCAACAGGGGAGAAGAGGGAATCGAGACGTTGCGGCAAATCCCCTTCGCCCCAGCGGGGAGAAGGTGCCGGCAGGCGGATGAGGGGGCTTCCTGCCGTGGATATTTCCGCATGAAGTTCAACAAGCTGCGCCTGGTCGGCTTCAAATCCTTCGTCGAGCCGACGGAATTCATCATCGAGCGGGGGCTGACCGGCGTCGTCGGCCCGAACGGCTGCGGCAAGTCCAATCTCGTCGAGGCGCTGCGCTGGGTGATGGGCGAGAATTCCTACAAGAACATGCGCGCCTCCGGCATGGACGACGTGATCTTTTCCGGCTCCGGCAACCGCCCGGCCCGCAATACCGCCGAGGTGGCCCTCTATCTCGACAATGGCGAGCGGACCGCGCCTGCCGCCTTCAACGACAGCGACGAGATCCAGGTCACCCGCCGCATCGAGCGCGAGCAGGGCTCGCTCTATCGCATCAACGGTAAGGAAAGCCGCGCCAAGGATGTGCAGCTGCTGTTTGCCGATGCCTCGACCGGCGCCCGCTCGCCCTCGATGGTCGGCCAGGGCCGCATCGGCGAGCTGATCCAGGCAAAGCCGCAGGCCCGCCGCCAGCTCCTGGAAGAAGCGGCCGGCATTTCGGGCCTGCATTCGCGCCGCCATGAGGCCGAGCTGCGCCTGCGCGCCGCCGAAACCAATCTCGAGCGCCTCGACGACGTCACGTCGCAGCTCGAAAGCCAGATCGAGAGCCTGAAGCGCCAGGCCCGACAGGCCAATCGCTTCAAGACGCTGTCGGCCGATATCCGCGCCCGCGAGGCGATGCTCCTGCATATCCGCTGGGTGCAGGCTAAGGAGGCTGAGGCCGAGGCCGACAGCGCTCTCAATCAGGCAACCGTCATCGTCGCCGAAAAGGCGCAGATCCAGATGGAGGCCGCCAAGCAGCAGGGCATCGCCAGCCTGAAGCTGCCGGAACTGCGCGACGGCGAGGCTCGCGCCGCCGCCGCCCTGCAGCGCCTGCAGATCGCCAGGAGCCAGCTGGAGGAGGATGCCGGCCGCATCCTGCGCCGCCGCGACGAACTGACCCGCCGTCTCGCCCAGCTTGCCGAGGATATCCGCCGCGAGGAGCGGCTGGTGGCCGATAATGCCGTCATCCTCGCCAAGCTCGAT
Organism: Rhizobium atlanticum; assembly: GCF_030182485.1. NCBI lineage: Bacteria > Pseudomonadati > Pseudomonadota > Alphaproteobacteria > Hyphomicrobiales > Rhizobiaceae > Rhizobium > Rhizobium atlanticum. The sequence continues at coordinate 22,580 of NZ_JAQJCJ010000023.1, read as the reverse complement.
GCCGAAGAGGCGGAGATTTCGGACATCCTCGCCGATTCCGGCCGTCATGCCGAGGAGACCCGAGAAGCCTTCGAAGCGGCGGCGGCAAAACTTGCCGACAGCGAGCGCATCTTCACGCAGCTGACGGCCGAGCGCGCTGAGGCGGCCGCCGGCCGCAATCAGCTGGAGCGCGCCATTCGTGATCTGGCCGACCGCCGCATGCGCCTCGAGCGCCAGATGGACGAAGCAAATGCGGAATTGTCGGCGATCGGCGAGAAGATATCGGGACTGCCCGATCCGGATGAAAAACGCGCGATGGTCGAGGCAGGCGAAATTGCGCTTGCGGACGCCGACGCCGCCGTCCAGACGGTCGAACAGGCGCTGGCTGGCGCCCGCCAGACCGAGGCCCTGTCGCGCGCCCCGGTCGATCAGGCCCGCGCCGGGCTGAATGCGCTGGAGACCGAAGCCCGCACCATTTCCCGCATGCTCGCCGCCGGTGCGGCGGCCGGCAAGTTCCCGCCGATTGCCGAGGAGCTGAAGGTCGATCGCGGCTTCGAGACGGCGCTCGGTGCAGCAATCGGCGACGATCTGGAATCGCCGCTCGATGCCGAGGCGCCGGCCCATTGGTCTGTCAATGGCGATGGCGCCGGCGATCCGGCGCTTCCCGAAGGCGCCGTGCCGCTGATCGCTCATATCAGCGCGCCATCAGCTCTCACCCGCCGCCTGCGCCAGATCGGCCTGGTCGCCGATGGCGACGCGCGGTCGCTGATGGCGGCGCTGAAGCCCGGCCAGCGGCTGGTGACCAAGGAGGGCGCCGTCTATCGCTGGGACGGCCATGTCAGCGGCGCCGATGCCCCGAGCGCTGCCGCGCTGCGCCTTGCCCAGAAGAACCGCCTGGCCGAACTCGAAAGCGAAGCGGCGATCGCCCGTGATGTGCTTGCCGAGGCCGAAGAGCGGCAGGCAGCGGCGGCCGAAGCGATCCGCCTCGAGGAGCGGCGGCTGGCCGAGGCCCGCGACATGAGCCGGCTGTCGGCGCGCCATCTGGCCGAAGCGCGCGAGGCGCTGGCTGCGGCCGAGCGGGCTTCCGGCGATCTCATCCGCCGCCGCGATGTCGTCAGCGAGGCTGCGAGCCAGCTGGGCGCGCAGCTGGAAGAGATCGGCGTCCAGGAAGAAAATGCCCGCATCGAGCTGGAGGACGCGCCTGACCTGACCGAGATCGACGAGCGCTTGCGCTTCCAGCAGGCGGAGGTGGCGACCGACCGCGGCACGCTCGCCGAGGCCCGCGCCCGTCATGAAAGCCTGGCGAGGGAAAACGAAGCCCGCCAGCGTCGCATCATGGCGATCGGCCAGGAACGCGAGACCTGGCGCCAGCGGGCGGCAAGCGGCGAGGATCATGTCGCGACACTGCGCGAGCGCGAGGAAGAGGCGCGCGAAGAGGCGGCCGATCTCGAAATGGCGCCTGACGAATTCGACGACAAGCGTCGCGCCCTGCTCAGCGAATTACAGAAGGCCGAGGAGGCGCGCCGCAATGCCGGCGATCTTCTGGCCGAAGCCGAACGCATCCAGCGCGATGCCGATCACAAGGCGGCGACCGCGCTTTCCGAGCTTGCCGAATACCGCGAACGCCGCGGCCGCGCCGAGGAGCGCCTGGTCTCGGCCCGCGAACGTCGGCACGAAAGTGAAGTCCGCATCCGCGAGGCGCTGAACGTGCCGCCGCATGAGGCGCTTCGGCTCGCCGGCCTGCAGCCGATGCAGGCGCTGCCCGATCCGCGCGAGGTCGAGCGCGAGCTGGAGCGGCTGAAGATGGAGCGCGAACGGCTCGGCGCCGTCAACCTGCGCGCCGACGAGGAGCAGAAGGAGCTGAGCGAGAAGCTCGAAGCGCTGATCAAGGAGCGCGACGACGTCATCGACGCGATCCGCAAGCTGCGCGGCGCCATCCAGAGCCTGAACCGCGAGGGCCGCGAGCGCCTGGTCGCCGCCTTCGACGTCGTCAACGGCCAGTTCCAGCGGCTGTTCACCCATCTTTTCGGCGGCGGCACCGCCGAGCTGCAGCTGATCGAATCCGACGATCCGCTTGAGGCCGGCCTCGAAATCCTGGCCCGCCCGCCCGGCAAGAAGCCGCAGACGATGACGCTGCTGTCGGGCGGCGAACAGGCGCTGACGGCAATGGCGCTGATCTTCGCCGTCTTCCTCACCAACCCGGCGCCGATCTGCGTGCTCGACGAGGTGGACGCGCCGCTCGACGACCACAATGTCGAGCGCTACTGCAACCTGATGGACGAAATGGCGGCTTCGACCGAAACCCGCTTCGTCATCATCACCCATAATCCCATCACCATGGCCCGCATGAACCGCCTCTTCGGCGTCACCATGGCCGAGCAAGGCGTCTCCACCCTCGTCTCCGTCGACCTGCAGACAGCCGAACGCCTGCGCGAAATTGCCTGAGGTCTTGCGAGGAGGCTGTGCTTCCAGGGTCAAGCCCTCGGATTACCAATGAGAGTTGGTGCGGGGCGCGATGAAGCTACGGCCGGCGCAGAGCCGCAAGCTGCATCGCCGGTGCGTGGTGAGAACGCCAACCACACTCTCCGTCATCCCAGGGCTTGAGCCTGGGATCCATGGCCAAACACGCGGACTTCTATTTCTCTGCCGTGGGACGCCTTCGCTGTTCACCCAGTGCCAGCCGCATGGATCCCAGGGTCAAGCCCTGGGATGACGGAGGAGGTGGTGCCCGTTGACGGAGGAGAGGTGGTGCCGGGGCGACGGACGAGAAATGGTACAAACTTGAGGGCGGAGGGGTGGTGAAGCTACGGCAGGCGCGGCGGAGCAAGCTGCATCGCCGGTGCGTCTGGCAACAAAACCAACCACACTCTCCGTCATCCCAGGGCTTGACCCTCGGATCCATACCAAGCAGGCGGCCTCTATTTCTCTGCGGTGCAACTCCTTCGCTGTTCACCGACCCGCCATGATCCCTGGTCAGCCCGCCGCCGATGCGGCCTGGAAAACCGCCAGCTGCGCGGCGAAGGCGCGTTGATAGGCCGGCCGTGCTTCGGCGCGGGCGACATAGGCGGCGAGGCTGGGATAATCGTCGAGGATATTGGATGACTTCAGCCGCAGCAGCACCGACACCATCAGCAAGTCACCGGCGCTGAATGCACCGTCGAGCCAGTCGGCATCGTCGAGGTGCGTGGAAAGGCTGTCCAGCCTTCTGCGGATGCTGCCTTCGAGGGCACGCAGGCGCTGCTCGTACCAGGGCTCGTCGCGCTCCAATATCCTGGCGAGGCTGTGATCGAAGATCGGCGTCTCCACCGTGTTGAGCGCGGCAAACATCCAGGCGATCGCCCGCGCCCGGCCATTGGCATCTGCAGGCAACAGGCCGCCATGCCGCTCGGCGATATGCAGCACGATCGCGCCGGATTCGAACAGGGTGAGATCGCCTTCCTCATAGGTCGGGATCTGGCCGAAAGGCTGGCGCGCCAGATGCGCCGGTTGCTTCATTGTCTCGAACGTGACGAGGCGAACCTCATAGGGCTGGCCCGCTTCCTCGAGCGCCCAGCGAACCCGCATGTCGCGCGCCAGGCCGCGGCCCCGATCGGGCGAACGTTCAAAGGCGGTGATGGTGATCGTCATCGTTTCCTCCATGGCTCCTTGTATTGAAGACGTGCGGCCAAACGGGAATCCGACATCTTCTATTCGCGATCGACCACGGCGGTCTTGCCGCTGCCGGAAACGCCTTCGATGAGATAGTTCCTGACGCCCATTTCCCCTACGGATTCATGGCGAGTCGTCCGTCAGAACAGGCGATCGCCGAAGCACTCTGCCTCCCAGGTCTTGAGAAAATCCGCCTGCCGCGCGATCCAGCCGACATCAGTGCTTCCCCATTCGTTCGAGCGACTGGCATATTCGCCCATGAGCCAGAAGTGGCGGACGATCACGAAGCGGAGAGCGGCTTCGAAATCGTCAGGCGTTATCGGCCGGATGGCGCGATAGCCGTTGATGAAGGCCGTCCACATCGGCGTCAAGCTCCGGCCAAAGGAAACCTTTGCCCAGAGGAAGACCGACAGATCGTAAGCGAGATATCCCGGCCCGCCGTCGTCGAAGTCGAAAAAGACCGCTTCGCCTGCGTCATTGATGCGCGCGTTGAAGCCGTGACAGTCGCCGTGGCATTGGGTCCAGGTCAGATTTCTGAACGCGTCTATCGCCTTTGCGGTGCGCATGGCGATGCTTTCGAGGTCGCGAAGCACATCCGCGTCTTCGACGAGGCCGCTGTCGCGGATACGAGCCTGGGGGCGATGCAGCAGGTGTTCGAGGTCGAGCCGATAGAGCGCTCCCTCGAACGAGAACGTCTGCGCCGCATTGTGCAGCAGGGCAAGCGTCCTGCCATTCGCCTGGGCATCGCCCGCATCTGCCGCGCCCGGCTCCCGGCCGGAAACTTCCCTGAACAGCACAGCTTCGCGCAGCCCCTCCGGCGCCTGTCCCTGCAGGAAGAAGGAGCCGTCTCGCGTCGGCATGGGCGCTGCGACCGGCACGCCTGCCTCCTGGAGATGTCTGAGGAAAGCCGTTTCGGTCCTGACGTCGGCCGGACCGCGGCTGCGGCGATGTGAAAGCCGGAATACATAGCGCTCGCCGATGCTGTCGATGACCAGATAACTGTCGTTGAGACCGCGATTGAGCAGGCGGCAGTCCACCGGTCCGGCAAGGCCGTAATGCCGATCGATGAACCGCCCGATCGTTTCGACCCCGGGGGTGGAATATTGCGGTTCAAAATCGAGCATCTGGACGTCCGGGGTGGGATCTGCGGAGGCCTGACAAGATAAGGTATTCTGTGATAGTTGCAACGCTTGATTGTGTCCGGTGCGCCGTCCGCCAAGGCGTCGATGGATTCGTTCTGTGGCCGGAAAGCACTCGCGGAGCTTGGCCGAGCGGCCGTCTTATGGCCGGCACGCGCCGACCAGGACCCGCAGCTGAGGCCGGGGGAAGAACCGACCGCGTGCAATTTTCCCGCATTCGGCGATAAACACCAAAAAAGGTCGGCTGTCTTGCGGTCCCTAACCCATTTGGGTGATGCTCTTTTCTCTGACTTGCATTAGAAGTTGTTTCAACGCAACCTGATGACTTTGCTGAAGAGCGGGGCGGTCAAAGTTGCGGATTTGTCGAATTGCGATGCGCTTTTCAGGTAGAGGGCAAGGACCTGGAAGCTGTTTGAGCAATCCCTGGAAATGCGAAGCGTCTCTTGAGGAGTTGCGGAAAACAAAGATCAGGGCGGGTCCATGAAATCGCCCTGGGTTGAGGGACCCCCCGTCCGGTTTTCCTGGCCGGACGGAAACAAGGCTTTGCGGGACATTGTTGCAGTCCCGCAAAGCTTTTTTTATGCCTTCTTCAGGCGGGGTTATATGGCTTTCAGCCGCCAGTGATGGTGAAAATATTGTGCGACGCAGCATTTTCGCCGCATTTGTCGATTTTCATTTCAACTCCAAGGCATTAAGCTGATTTCCCAGACGCTGTCGGTGTTTGTTAAACTTCTCCTTCGTCATGCTCGGGCTTGTCCCGAGCATCTGCAGCCAGTCGATATGGAGCAGATCCTCGGCACAAGGCCGAGGATGACGGCGAGGGGAGCAAGACATGTCAGCAAACTGAGGGATCACGCTGATCCTTTTGTGGTGTTGGGGGGAAGATGACCAAGTGGGTCTATAGGTTCGGCGACGGACAGGCTGAGGGTGGCGCGCGCGACCATGAGATTCTCGGCGGCAAAGGCGCCAACCTCGCTGAAATGTGCGCTCTCGGTCTTCCCGTCCCGCCGGGGCTGACGATCGTCAGCGGCGCCTGCAACACTTATTACACGAATGGCGGCCATATCGACGACCGGCTGAAGGCCGAGGTGCGCGCCGGCATAGCTGCGATCGAGGCCATCACCGGCCGCCATTTCGGATCCACCAGCCAGCCGCTGCTGCTCTCCGTGCGCTCCGGCGCTCGCGTCTCCATGCCCGGCATGATGGACACGGTGCTGAACCTCGGCCTCAACGACGAGACGGTGCAGGCGCTCGGCCACGATGCCGGCGACGCACGTTTTGCCTGGGACAGCTACCGCCGCTTCATCCAGATGTATGCCGACGTCGTCATGGGCCTCGGCAACGACGCCTTCGAGGAGATCCTCGAAGACGAGAAGGCCAAGCTCGGTCACGAACTCGATACCGAACTCAGCGCCACCGAATGGCAGCATATCGTCTCGCTCTACAAGAGGCTGATCGAGGAGGAGCTCGATCGGGAATTCCCGCAGAATCCGGAAGTCCAGCTCTGGGGCGCGGTTGGCGCGGTCTTTTCCAGCTGGATGAGCGCGCGCGCCGTCACCTATCGCCAGCTGCACAATATCCCCGAAGGCTGGGGCACGGCGGTCAATATCCAGGCCATGGTCTTCGGCAATCTCGGCAATAGCTCGGCCACCGGCGTCGCCTTCACCCGCAACCCCTCGACCGGCGAGAAGGCGCTCTACGGCGAATTCCTCGTCAATGCGCAAGGGGAGGATGTCGTCGCCGGCATCCGCACGCCGCACAGCATCACCGAGGAGGGGCGGCTTTCCTCCGGCTCCGACAAGCCCTCGATGGAAAAGCTGATGCCGGAGGCCTTCCGCGAGCTCACCCGCATCTGCAGCGAGCTCGAGATGCATTACCGCGATATGCAGGATATCGAATTCACCATCGAGCGCGGCAAGCTGTGGATGCTGCAGACACGCGCCGGCAAGCGGTCGACCCGGGCGGCGATGAAGATCGCCGTCGACATGGTCGACGAGAAAGTGATTACCGAGGAGGAGGCGGTGCTGCGCATCGAACCGTCGAGCCTCGATCAACTCCTGCATCCGACGATCGATCCGCGCGTCAACCGCCAGGTGATCGGCACCGGCCTGCCGGCCTCGCCGGGGGCCGCGACCGGCGCCATCGTCTTCACCGCGGAAGAAGCTGTCGAAGCGGAAGCCGAGGGCCGCAAGGTGATCCTGCTTAGGGTCGAGACCAGCCCGGAGGATATTCACGGCATGCATGCGGCCGAAGGCATCCTGACGACGCGCGGCGGCATGACCAGCCATGCGGCGGTCGTCGCCCGCGGCATGGGCATTCCCTGCGTTGTCGGCGCCGGCACCATGCGCATCGATCAACGCAACGAACGGCTGCTCGGCATCGGCGTCACCCTGAAGAAGGGCGACATCATCACCATCGACGGCTCAGCCGGCCAGGTGCTGAAGGGCGAGGTGCCGATGATCCAGCCGGAGCTGTCGGGCGATTTCGGCCGCATCATGGGCTGGGCCGACCGGGCGAGGCGGATGACGGTGCGCACCAATGCCGATACGCCGGCCGATGCGCGCGCCGCCCGCTCCTTCGGCGCCGAGGGCATCGGCCTTTGCCGCACCGAACACATGTTCTTCGAGGGCGAGCGCATCCATGTGATGCGCGAGATGATTCTCGCCGAGGATGAGAAGGGCAGGCGGCTGGCGCTCGACAAGCTCTTGCCGATGCAGCGCTCCGATTTCACCGGCCTCTTCACTGTCATGCACGGCCTGCCGGTGACGATCCGCCTGCTGGATCCGCCGCTGCACGAATTCCTGCCGAAGACCGACGACGAGGTCGCCGAGGTTGCCTTTGCCATGGGCATGGAGGCCTCGGCGCTGCGCCAGCGCGTCGATGCGCTGCACGAGTTCAACCCGATGCTCGGCCATCGCGGCTGCCGGCTGGCGATCTCCTATCCCGAGATCGTCGAGATGCAGGCCCGTGCCATTTTCGAGGCGGCGGTCGCCGCAGCTAAGGAGACCGGGGCGGCCGTCGTGCCTGAAATCATGGTGCCGCTCGTCGGCCTGCGCTCCGAGCTCGATTACGTCAAGGCCTGCATCGATACGGTGGCCGGCGACGTGATGCGAGAAGCCGGCATGAAGATCGATTATCTCGTCGGCACGATGATCGAGCTGCCGCGCGCGGCCCTTCGCGCCCATGTCATCGCCGAGGCGGCGGAATTCTTCTCCTTCGGCACCAACGACCTGACGCAGACCACTTTCGGCATTTCGCGCGACGATGCCTCCGCCTTCATCCCCACCTATCAGCGCAAGGGCATCATCGAGCACGACCCCTTCATCTCGCTCGATTTCGATGGGGTAGGGGAGTTGATCAGCATCGCCGCCGAGCGCGGCCGGCGCACCCGCAACGACATGAAGCTCGGCATCTGCGGCGAACATGGCGGCGATCCGGCCTCGATCCGCTTCTGCGAAGCGATCGGCCTTGATTACGTCTCCTGCTCGCCGTTTCGCGTGCCGATCGCCAGATTGGCGGCGGCGCAGGCGGTCATTTCGGAAAACCGGTAAAACCGGCCGAGGGCTGCCGTCAGTGGTGATAGCGCCAGTGATCGCGGTAGACGTATGGCCCGTTCAGATCCCAGGCCATGCTGTGCATCAGCTCGGCACTCGCAGCCCGCGATTCGGCCCGCCGGTCGAGCTCGATGCGCTGCAGGCAGGTGGCGAACGCATCGGTGCCGCGGCGGAAACCATAGCTCAGGCACTTCTGCTCATCCGCCGCCCGCCGCTCCTCCGGCGTCATCGTCTGGCAGGCGGAAAGGCCGGCGGTCACGGCGAGGAGGGTGAGGAGAAGGGGGAGGCGCATCGGGTTGGTCCTTGCTTTTCCCTGAGGAAATGCCATTCGGGCGAGGGCGTCAAGGCGAGTGATATCCGGCGGTCGCTGAGATGGCTAGATGAAGTGACCGGTGTGCCGTGCGGCCCCCTCATCCGCCCTACGGGCACCTTCTCCCCACTGGGGAGAAGAGGGAATCGAGACCTCGCGACACATCCCCTTCGCCCCAGCGGGGAGAAGGTGGCGGCAGCCGGATGAGGGGGCCGGCGACGCCGAGGCCTGCCGCACATCTTCCCCACAAGTGATGATAACGCTCTCACCAGACTCAAGCCGCCCCGGCCGGATCCCCGATCGGCAAGAGCGCCGGGTCGAGCGGCGGGTCTTGCGGGTTCTTGGTGTCGCCCGGGTCTTGGGCCGGCGTCAGCGGCGGTTTTTCCTGGGTGCGGTCGGGGACGCCCGGCGTCGGCGTCGGGCCGCGCGGTGTGTCAGTAGTCGGTGTCGGTATCGGGTCTCTGTTCGGCATGATCGCCTCCTTTTGAAAAAAGGAACGGCAGCCCGGGCAGATGGTTCCACTTTCGCCGATGGCGATTCCTCTGTATGAGGGGCTTGCAAATATTGGAAACGAGCATGGCCATCCGCGATCGATTCTCGAAGAAACTGAACTGCCCGCAATGCGGCAATGCGGGTTTTGCCGAGGCCTCGGAGATCGACGATCCCAAGCGCAAGCATCCGGATTTCACGGTCGATCACCTGCCGCGCGGCTTCGGCGTGCAGCGGGCTTCCAACCACCAGGAAAGCTTCATGATCAAATGCGAATGCGGGCGCAAGTTTCCCTTCCGCAGCCTGGCGGAAGCCGCGGCCGAGCGGCGCTAGGTCGCGCTCAGATCCGCTCCAGCACCTCGATGAAGGCGTCGGCGAAACGCACGAGATGGGCGGTCTCCTCGTCGGGCGCCTGCATGCGGATCTCGGTGCCGTTGTGATCGAGCAGCGCCAGCACGACGCGCATGTTCTCGCCATCGGGAATGCGCAAGACGGCGATGCGCCGGCAATCCTCGATCAGGCCGGCGGCCGGCAGGTCGAACAGCAGTTCGCCGCCGGAACGGCCGGCTGCCTGGCGCACCGCCTCGCAGAAGCCGGCGTCACCGCCGGCATAACCTTCGAGCGACAGTTCGAGCTCGACGAGCTCCATCGGCAGCGACGGCTCGGTGTGATCGATCGCGCCAAGCGCAGACGCCTGCGGCCTTGCTGCTATCTCGGGTGAAATCATCCCGTCTCTCCTGTCCGTGACCCTGGAGATGAAACCGCGGCAGAATGGCCTTTTTTTGGCATATCAGCAAGGGCTCATGAAGAAGGGCTCCAGCTTCACCGCAGATTCCAGCGGATATGCTTGCGACAACAGTTTCAATTCAGCCGAATCTTGCACTAAACAATGATAAGGCGATTTGCGTGGTTCATGGCGCGGCGCTGACGAGCAACCGGTAAGTTTGATGGCCATCCGCTACGACCGCCCCGTTTCCAGCGCCGCCCGCTTTTCGCGGCTGCTCGGGGCATTTTCGCTGGTTCTGGCGCTCGCCGTGCTTATCGCCCACCGCTTCGGCGGGCTCGCCACGCCGTATCTGGTGCTGCTTTTGATCTTTGCCGCCGGTTGCGCGCTGCTCGCTACAATGCTGGCCGCGCTCGGCCTGCGCAGCCTCTGGATGACCGGCGCCGAGGGCGGGCTCGCCGCGCTGGCGGCGCTGATCTATGCCGCCTTTCCGCTTGGTATTGGCGCTGTGGCCGCCGAACGCTACATCAGCCTGCCTGCGATCTACGACGTCTCCACCGATCCGGTGTCGGCACCGGACTGGCTATCGCCGCCGAAATCCGACCAGATCTGGCTGAAGCGCAATCCGGTGGTGACGCCTGAAGATCGCGAGAAGCAGATGGAGGCCTATCCGGAACTGACCGGCCGGCGTTATGAGGGCGCGCTCGACCGCGTGCTGGAAGCGGTGCGCAAGGTTGCCAAACAGAGCGGCTTTACGATCGTCAGGAGCACCGGCACATCAGAGCCGGACCGTGATCTCGAGGACAGACCGGCAAAGCCCGCCCCGGGCGACGAGGCCGTGACCGACGCGCCGGGCATCATCCCGGTGCCGACGCCGCGCCCCTATGATGACGATGTCGCCAAGCTGATCCGCGGCGCCAACGGCGTGACGCTGCAGGCCACCACCCGCACGCTGATCCTCGGCCTGCGCTTCGATATGATGATCCGGCTGCGCGAAGAGGCCGAAACCACCTTCGTCGACATCCGCGTCGCCTCCCGCTACGGCCAGCACGACCTCGGCCTCAGCGCCGAAATCGCCGGCGATTATCTGAAGGCGCTCGACGCCGAACTTCTGGGGATTGCGGGTGGGTGAGCCGCGGTGCCGCCAGAGGCGCCAGCAATCGATCCAGTGAATCGATTGCAGCGGCGAACGCCATGAGCCCAAAGCGAAGGCCGGAATAGGCTGATATGCCGCAACCTGTCGATCCCCTCTTCTCCCCTCGGGGAGAAGGTGCCCGTAGGGCGGATGAGGGGGCTGGTCGCGCTGATCTTTCCAAACAGCTGCGCATCCTTCGAAAATTCTCGCCTAGGGTTGTGATGCGAGAATGTACCGTGTGGCCCCCTCATCCGCCTGCCGGCACCTTCTCCCCGAGGGGAGAAGGGGACGTGCCGCGAGCTCCGTTCCTTGCCCACGTGAATCGGGCCGCCAGAGCGCCGCCAATCATCCGGCTACGCCCCTGCAACCTCGCGTCCAAGCTCACCCACGGCGGCGATGATCTCCGCTGCCGTCGGGAAAATGCAAAGGCTGCTGGGTCCGTCCAGCGCCTCGATTTGCGCCCAGGCAATGGTGCCGTTCTGATCGACCAGGAAGTGCCCGACGAGCTGGGTGGCGTGCTTGGCGAAGATCGCATGATCGGCTTCATCAAGCTCGAAGCGGTCCTTGGCGTTGAGCACCGTGTTGGCTTCCATCGGCTGGAGCGGTTCCGGGAACTCGCCGGTGGGGTTGATGCGCGCCGCCTGGAACTGCGCCATCGTCGCGAGATACGGCCATTCGGGCTGTTCGCTGCTGCCCTCGGGCAGGAACTCGGCATGCGGCACGCCATAGGCGCGATGCGTGTGGCAGTCGGGATCGCATAAGAGCGTCACCGGCGTCGGGCGGTGGCGGACATACAGGCGAGCGCGTTCCACCGGCGTGTTGATAACGGCCACGGTCTTCACCCCGGCGGCGCTGAGGATGGGCGCTATGCCGGCAAGCTGTTCGAGCTGGCGTCGGCAGAATGGGCAGTGCAGCCCGCGAAAGAAGCCGATCAGGAACGGCCGACCGCTCAAGTCGGCCAACGAAACCGTTCCTTCGAAATTGGCCGTGGCGAGTTCGAACGCGGGCGCGGTGTTTCCGGGTTGCAGCGGGCGCTTCTGGTCTCCCATGGAAGAATTCCTTTCCCGGATCGTCTCAGGTGAAACGACCGGAATTGAATATAGCACTCGTTGCAAGAAGACCCAGCGCCCGGTGTTGAGATCGGCTGGAGTGGCCAGGCGTGCTTACCGCCTCGGCAGACGCCACAGACGCATCAGTTCGATCGGAGCCGAGATCTCAGCTGCCAACACGAATGGGTCTGTCGCTCCTGAGGGGGCCGGCTTTCGACTCTTGACCGGAAGACCGTGCCCCATGCCATGGATCGAATAGAGCGATACGGGGCGGGCGCCTGCGACGTTCCAAGAGGACAACTCGCCCCAGGGCTTCTTCTCGACACGGACGCTGCTTCGATCAACAGCGTTCGCTTCAAGCCATTGATCGACGCAAGCCCTCGCATTTGCCGGGTTGACCGTGCGATCCGCAGTCCCCTGCCAGATGCTGATCGGCGGCCAGGACCGTTGGCGAGGGGAGATTTCGGCAATCCTTGCGCCCCAGCCATCCGCGGGCAGTGCAGCGCCGGACTTCATCGCATGGAGCGCTGACATTGCATCGCGCACGGCGCCAACCGGCATTCCGGCGACGATAGCGGCGCCTGCAAACATATCGGGATAGTTGGCGACCAATGAACCTGTCATCGCTCCGCCGGCAGAAAGGCCGACAATGTAAACGCGCGTGCGATCGGCTCGATGTCGTTTGAGGGCATGGTCGATCATCTGCTTGATGGAAAGCACTTCGCCGCGATCGCGAGCGACCTCGCTCGGACGGAACCAGTTGAAGCATTTCTGGGCATTGTTGGCGTGGGTCTGCTGCGGGTAAAGCACCACGAAGCCTCTCTCCCTGGCCAGTCTCGAGAAGCCGCTGGCGGCGTCCAGGCTTTCCGGCGTCTGCCGGCATCCATGAAGCACCACCACAAGGGCCGGCTTGCCTGGCAGATCGGCGGGCACGAAGGTCTTCATCACAAGCCTTCCGGGGTTGCTGCCAAATGCGGAGGTCGTCTGGAGCCTCGGTCGCTCCTGCCTCGATGGCTTGTGGCGAAGCGGACTCCATGTCTTCTCCAGCAGACGTACGGCTCGCCGTCGCGTCTTCAACAATCTCGACAGCGATTTGGTGAAGCCGAGCTTCAAAGGGCCACGCCTTCAAGCCTGGAAAGCAGAGCCTTCAAGCCGGGCTGTGCGGCGTCTCGGATCGCGATTTTCAAAGGGAACCATTTCTGTTTGCGCATGCCCTTCTCCGGGAAATCAGCTTGCGCCCTCGACGACGTGCAGCAGGTGAACGGTGACATGGTAGTGATGCGGCGAGCTGTCTTTGTGGTAGCTGAATGAACCGAAGGCTGTCGCCTCCACGTCGCCGACGACGCCCGCTTCCTCGAAGGATTCCCGCCTCGCTGCTGCCGATGTCGTCTCGCCGGGGTCGAGATTGCCTTTCGGAACGCCCCATCGTCCATGCCGACGACTTCCCACGAGAAGGATGCGAAGCTGCCCGCTTCCGTTTCTTCGATAACAGATCGCACCCGCCTGCGGAACGTCGGTTGCGATTGTCGAGTTGGATTGATCGTCACCGTGCAGCATGGCTGTTTTCGATTTTTCCTGTCTTTCATCAGAGCTGTAGCATCGAACCGTGACAGTCTGCTCCGCGTTGAGTTGTTTCCACTGGCAGCCGGAGTTCAAGTTGTCGTCCGAAACCGACCGTCACAAGAAGCTCGCAATGCCGTCGTTGGTTCCGATCTTTTGCGAAAACCCGATAAGGCAGTGACGTCGCTCGCCGGCCGGAAACAGTTACGGCAGCCCACCCGGCTTGCGCATTTCGGCATCGCGCCACTGCTGCCATTGCTGCCGCAACCGGCTCCTGGACATGCCGATGGATTCAGCGAGGATCTCGACCTTGAGGATCCGTTCGGTGCGGAAGTGGCGGAAGGCCTGTTTCGATTGGCACCAGGCGATCAGAAGGCTGTGCGCCTCGGCATAGCCGAGCAGCACGGGCCAGACGATGCGGCTGCTGACCGTCCCATCCGCCGCGCGATAATCGAGTTCAAGTTTGCGGCCTTCCCTGATCGCCGATCTCAGCGGCCGCGTGTCGACCATCGCATCGCCGCCGATAGCCTCCGGTCTGATGCCGACCGCGGGCTCGGCAATATAGGGAAGCAGGTCCGGCGGCATGACCGATGTGATCTTGGCCATGACATCGCTGGCGGCAGTGCGCATCGCCGCATCATTCAGGCTTGCCGCCATCTGCACGCCGAGCACGACCGCCTCGATCTCCTCGGGCGTCAGCATCAGCGGCGGCATGTCGTATCGCGGATCGAGCACGTAGCCGAATCCCGCTTCGCCCTGGATCGGCACGCGCTGGGCGATCAGATGGGCGATGTCGCGGTAGACGGTGCGCCTGGCGACCTCCAGTTCATCCGCGAGCGCCGATGAGGTCACCGGCCGGCTCGACCGGCGAAGAATCTGGATGATCTGAAAAAGCCGATCCGCTTTTCGCATGCCTGCTGACTCCTGCTGCCACAACGCTGTCAGCACGGCTGTGTCACAAAGGCAAGCCAAGAAATTGCAGCGCAGCCATCGTCGCGCACGCAGGGAGAAGATCATGAAATTCGCATCCACCCGCCTGATCGCCGCCGATATAGACGGCATGGTGGCCTTTTATGAACTGGTGACGGGCTGTCGCGCCGAATGGCTTGCGCCCGTCTTCGCCGAGATCGTCACACCGGGCGCCACACTCGCCATCGGCAGCGCCGAAACGGTGGCCTTGTTCAGCGAGGGCAGCGCGGAGCCGGGTGCCAACCGGACAGCCATTCTCGAATTCATGGTCTCTGATGTCGATGCGGAATTCGCCCGGCTCAAGGACCAGGTCACGGTCGTGCACGCACCCAAGGATCTGCCATGGGGCAACCGGACGGCGCAGTTTGCCGATCCCGAGGGAACTCGCGTCGCCCTCTATACGCCCGTCACCGACGCCGCCAGACGGCGTTTCGCCGGCCGTTGATCGGCCGCCCGCGAAACCGCCTCCTACGCACGGAGAACGCCGCCCGCCCCTCATCCGGCTGCCGCCACCGACCGGGGTCGAGTCACGGGCCTCGACCCGTCCTTCGGACCGCCGCGCGCGGGGCGAAGGGGACATGCCGCAACCTTTTTGTTCCCCACCAAACTCACGCGGGGCACGTCCCCTCGCCCCGTTTTACGGGGGTCCGCAGGACGGGTCGAGACCAGTGGCTCGACCCCGGCAAGGGTTAGGGTGAGGGGCAACCGTCACGAACGGGACAGCAGCGCGCTGGCCGCCGCCCCTCACTCCAGCACCAGCCACCCGGAATACCGCACCACCAGCCCCGTCAGTCGGCCGCCGATCTCCACATGGAAATGAAACCGCCCGTCGCGCTCCTCCTCGTAGGTATCCCCACCCGGCGCCAGGGACAGCGGCAGCGGGATGCCGCAAAAGCGCCAGCCGCGCACCACGAGCCTGAGCTTCTGCCCCTCCGGCACCAGCGCCAACAGCACCCGGAACGGCCCGAAGACTTCGGCGAGCAGGTGGCGCTCGCGGCCGGTGCCCTCAGCCTGCCAGCTGCGGAAGGTCTTGCTGCCGAAAGACCGCGTCCAGATCTCCCTCTCGCCATCGGCGGCAAAGCGCACCGCGACCGGCACATCCTCGCCGGCGGCGGGAAAGCCGATAAGACCGGCGATCAGCCGGGCGAGGAGCCCGCTGCCGCGCTCGATCCGCGCCCGGCCGGAGGCAAGGCGGGTGCCGCCGCCATGGATCGCCGCCAGCGCCGGCGGCAGCTTCTCCCAGGCGTCGCCGAGGATGCGGCGGTAGAGCGGCTGCGGCTCTTCCCGGTAATCCAGCCGGATGCCTGAAGCGATCGAGAAGTGGCTGAAGGCCGCTTCGAAATCCGCAAGCGATAATTCCCCCGCCGCCGGCCGCGCGCCGCTTTCCGGCCGCTGGCCGTCGAGCAGCCGGCGCACCAGCACCTCGACGCCGAGAACCGGAATGAACGGCCCGTCGTCACCTTCGGCAATCACGGACCAATCCGCCGTCAGCCGCCGCCCATCGCGATCGAGGCCGCCCAGGCGCACGAACATGCCGCCGCGATGGGCGCCGACGGCGAAGCGATGGCTGGCCGCCTGCAACGCCCGGGCGAACGGCGTGAGCGACGGCAGCAGCCCGACCTCCACCAGCCGGGCGGCAAATCTCAACAGCCGCTGCAGCGCCTGCGGCTCGGTGCCGACGCCGGTGAAGGTGGATTGCAGGCCGGCAAGGCGGCCGGGCAGCAGCACCAGGTCGGGTGCATCGACCAGCAGGAAAGTGCGGCTGGCGAGCGGCGCCACATCGGGCGGCGCGATCGTCACCCGCATCTCGTCGATCAGCCCGCGCCCCTTGGCCGGCTGCCCCTCGCGCAGCAGCGCCACCGGCCTGCCGGCATAACTTGCGATCGCTCTCACGACATTGAGGCCGATCCTGACATGCGTCGACGGGGCAATGCCGGCCGCCACACTTTCGACGCGGGAGAAATGCGGCGCCATCGCCTCCAGCGCCGCAAAGGAGAGCGCCGGCAGGCTGCTGAGCCCGGAGAGCACGAAGGTGCCCTTGGCCTTCGCCTCAGCATCGAGCCCACCGATGCCGGCGACAAAGCCGCTGCTGTCGGCGAGATCGGCATAATCGATGCCGAGCTCGATGCAGGCTCGCACCACCTTGTAGCCGTCGCCGGTGAAGCTCTGGAACGGCCCGGAGGCATCGACGACGAGATTGGGCCTGAGCCGCGTCAGCTGCTCCCGGAGATCGCCGTCGCGATCGAAGGCCACCGCCTGCAGCCAGGCGCCGAGATCGTTATTGCCGAGCCGCCCGGCGCCACCTTTCGGCGACCGGAGATCGAAGACGAAATCATCGGCCTTTTCGAGCGAGCGGCCGGCGATCAGCAGCCTGAGCCGCTGTTCCTCGCCGAGCAGCCGGGCGAGCCGGCCGCCGAAGCTGCCGTAGCCGCCGATGATCAGCAGGGAAAAGGTGCCGCCGCTCATGCGATGAAGCGGCTGCGCTGCTCCGGTGTCGGCACCATGCAGCTCTGCCGTCCGGCGATCTTCAGCCGGTTGCGGGCGATGAATTCATAGATCGCGTCCGCCGCGCGCCGCGGCAGGAGCCGGAAGAGCCTGACCAGCGAATAGGGAAAGCCGAGGCTTGCCACCATGCGGATCGTGCCGTCGGATTTGAAGAAGGCGCGGCCGCCTTCGATGAGGATATTGGTTTCGTAGTCGCGCGTATCGAGGCCGTAATGCCGGTAAAGCGCTTGCCCGAGCGGCGTCTGCGCCGCGAGGAACCGGTAGCGCTGCTGCCTGTCGTGCTTCAGCGCGAATTTCACCCAGCCGGAGCAGAAGACGCATTCGCCATCGAAAACGATCAGCGGCCGGTCATCGGCAAAGGCGGGAACGGCGGGATCGGTGCGATAGCTGTAATCGGCGCGGCCCATGCAGATCTCCCTCCGCCTTTCATTACCCCGGCCAATAGCGCGCGGCAAGCGAGGGCGGCCCATCTGCTGCAATCTCGCCGCGCTCCATGAGATGCTCGATATGGGCGAGCACGGAAAGCGCCGCCGCCCCATGCAGCTTCGGATCGGTATCGCGATAGATCGCCTTCACCATCTCCGCGATCTCCCGATCGCCGGCCGCGACCCGCGCCAGCACTGCCTGCTCGCGTTTGAGCCGATGCGCCTTCAGCGCCGGCAGGAAAGTCTTCGGCTCGTTGACCGGCCCGCCATGGCCGGGCAGCAGCAGGCCGTCCTCGCGCTCTATCAGCTTGTCGAGCGAGGCCATGTAATCCGCCATCGACCCATCCGGCGGTGCGACGATCGAGGTCGACCAGGCCATGACATGATCGCCGGAAAAGAGGATCTCGCGGCCTTCGAGCGCGAAGGCGGCATGATTGGCCGTATGCCCCGGCGTCAGCACCGCCGTCAGTGCCCAGCCATCGCCCGCAATCGTCTCGCCGTCGCCGAGCGCGATATGGGGCACGAAGTCCATATCCGCGCTTTCGGCAAAGGGATTGACCTCGCCCTCCCGCAGCCGCCGCGCTGGCCGGTGCGGCCCTTGCCCCACCGTCACCGCGCCGGTTGCCGCCTGCAGCCGGCGGGCAAGCGGCGAGTGATCGCGATGTGTATGGCTGACGAAGATATGAGTCACATCACGCCCGCCGATCGCCGCCATCAGCGCCTGAAAATGCGCCTCGTCCTCCGGCCCGGGATCGATGACGCCAAGCGAGGAAGAGCCGACGAGATAGCTGTTCGTCCCGAAAAAGGTAAACGGCCCGGGATTTTCCGCCGTGATGCGCAAGATATCGGGAGCAACCGGCACGGCCCGCCCATAGGCCGGCTCGAAAGCAAGGTCAAATGCGGGACTTTCCATGCGGGACGATGATCTCAGGTTGATAATATCGCCTTATGCTAGCACGCCGCCCGCCGCTTCGCGCGCATAAATCTGCCGCAGGCGCAACTTAGTCATTGTGACAGGCAAAGAGCTTTGCTAATCAGGCGTCGATTTCTGAGCAAGCGGTTCGCCGCTCAAGCTCTGGTGGGGCGTAGCCAAGCGGTAAGGCAGCGGTTTTTGGTACCGCCATCCCCTGGTTCGAATCCAGGCGCCCCAGCCAGTCTATTTTTCGGATCGAGAAGATCGGGAAAGTCGGTTCGGAATCAGTTGGCGAGGTCGATTGGTTCGGGATGGGCCGATTAACTGCCCCACCGTTCTGACCCCGCTGTTTTTTGCCGCCCCGCTTCACGACGGAAGAGGAATGCGTTGCCCTCCTCAGGTATGTCAAGGGTAGCGTCCGTTGGAGTACACCCTATGGGACAATGATGAGCGGACGTCCTGATTCACGCCCGTCTTGACGATTGACCGACATTTCGTCGGCGGTGAGTTGAAGAGTGAATTCGTCATGCGCGGGCAAAAACCGAGACGGCAACGGGTTCCTCGCGTGGGGGGTTATGCACCACGGCCATCGGCTGCTGTTTGTGAAGCGTTGAGCTGTAACCGATATCAACTGCCCATATAGCGCTAATGGTCGCAAAACTCGGATCATGAAATGTATCAGCGGGCACGTCTGCGCCCTTAGGTCTTGCTAAACGCGGGCGATGTGAATGCCCCGCCGAAACCTGCTGCAGCGTATTCCGGTCGATTTGCATGGTGTAGGGGCCGACCGCATAAGTCGCTTCGACCGCGAGGGGAAGCTGCGATATGCCCTCTAATTGCGGAAAACCATCGCCTTGCCCGAAACCGCCGCCACGCAACAACAAGCCGTTGACCGCGATAACGTAAACGTCTTCTTCCTTGACTATCCCGGAGGCTAAGTAACCAGCCTTTCCTTGTGAAGGATTTCCTCGAAGCTTTTCAGCTTTCTCTTTGATCGCCGCCGTCCATCGAAGAAGAACAGCTTCTGCGGGGAAGCTCACTGCATTTGCCAGGCGCGTGTTCCAACCATTCGACCGGAATGTTCGCTGGAAGTGGTGTAATGACTTCCACCCACATTGTCTTACCGCCATGCTCCAGGCGGAAATCTGGTCCCGGCTCTTGGTGCATTGGCTTCATGCCCGCGTGAAGCAAGCGATCGGCGAGAAGGATTTCAGACAATGGCGCCCCAATATAGACCGTCGTTCGTCCCGTTAATTCGCGACAGCGCATCCTTATCCAACAAGCCCGCCGCCAAGACCTTTTCGCAAGCGGCAAAGACAGCAGACCGCCAAATCGTGGCAGTCGAGGTGGCGCCGGGAATGCGCCTTTCGATTGTTTTTTCCAGTGTATCAAGAGCAGACGGCAACGGCATGGTCCCAAAAAGTTCGAACGCTTCTGGGTAGCTTGTGCCTAGTGCCGGCCGCAAGTCGCAGAAGATCAAAAGTCGGCCGCACCCGCATGGAGGAAACTGTGTGCATCGATCAGGAGGGACGCCTCGAAAATATGACACCTAAAAATATCTCGGTTAAAGATTAACGACAAGAAGTTGTGGACTTTCACTCTTTTACGCACAGGGATATAACTTGGAGCCGAACTGGCGGCACTCGCCGAGTATCTGTAGCTGCGATCCGAAAGAACACAATTGCTGTCCGACCTAGGCGGTTCTCCGAGCCCTCCGACAAGTCTTTACAAGTACATGGTCGCCGATCGTCTTGACGACGTACTACAAGCCGCGACCGTTCGCTTCACGCACCTGATGAACACCAACGACTTATTTGAAGTCAGGCGGACTTTCGATAAATTCGCGGGACCGCGTTTCATGGAATTCATGGGTGCTATGCTTGAAGAGGAGATGCATAGTCAGAAGCTAGATGACCGCATCGCAGCTCACCTTCAGGAAATCGGCCTTGGAGTATTTCCTGTTCATTTAGCAAAAGAATTTTTCGGGAAGGCATACGGACGTTCGCTAGATGATCACCTGCGGCAGGGAGATGAAAGCCTCGATCGGAATGCTCGCCAGCCAGCTAAATGACCCCGAGACCATCGCTTCACTTCTAAAACGCTACTCTGGCGACCTGCTGTGCTTTTCTCTTTCCGCGACATGTCAAAGCCCCGTCATGTGGGCGCACTACGCTGGAAATAACTCGGGATTCGTCATCCAATTCGATACGAACCACCAATGGTTCCGACGGCGGGGAGACGGCTCCGCAACAAGGCTTCAAAGAGTTTCCTATTTGGACGCGGATCTAGAAGAGGTGCTTCAGGATCCGCAGGGAGCCTTCATTTCTAAATCTGCTGAGTGGTCATACGAGCAGGAATGGCGCCTGTACTGCGGGATACAACATATCGAAAAGACTGTTGGAAGCGCCGCTGACCCGATTCACCTTATGTCCTTTCCACGGGACGCAGTATCGGCAGTTATTCTTGGGCCGAAGGCATCACAAGAGGCGACGACGCGCGCTCGCGATATTATGGCGGCGAGTTATCCCAACGCACAGCTTCTCGTTGCGCAACCAATACTGTTTGGCAAATCGTATGAACTGGCCAAAGCCTAGGAATTCGGTTGGGATTATAGGAGGAAGAGCAATGTCCGGCGAATGGTCTCGCAGGTCTGATGACGAAGTTTTCGGGGATGCGAGCGAGCAACCGGGATCGCAAATGTCCTATTGGCGCGATACGGAAATCAGAAGACGTTTGTATATATTAGAACAACAGAACTTGGAGCTTCAGAAACAGCTACTTGAAGCGACGATAAGCGGCACGAACGAGCAACGCGCAGCAATTGCCGAGATGAAGCGGCAGTCGAAGCTCATGCTTGCGTCTGTCATTGCAGCGTTTCTTGCAGCGCTTTTTACGCTAGTTGCCGCATTTGCAAAATAGCGCGCAACTGCTTGGAGACCGCCATTGCGCGTGCGTCGTCCCATCCCGAGGCTTCGAAGTCGGGGAATATGTAGGCGTCCTGTGGTTGATCTTTCGTACGCCGCGCCACGACCCCGGGTGGATTGGCACCTTCCGAACTCCTGTCTTGGTCTTGGACCGGGTGATATCGAACAAGTCGGCGGCACAGTCCCACATGCGTAGCTGCCCGATCTCTTCTAACCGCAGCCCCGAAAGCGCGGCAATCTGCATGAGGTCGTGCATATCCGCATCGGCATCCCCGTAGATCAGCGTCCGGCTCCGGACGCTCGGCTTGCTTTCTGGGGAGCGGAAATAGAGCCGCCCTGCAAGAGCTGGGCGGACATAAGGGCAATCGGCGTCTCGCGCCTTAATCCCGCTTTTCAACCAACCGCACCCCCGTCAACCCCGCCAACCTCTCCACCAACGCATCCTGAAACCCAACATCATTCACCTCCGCCGCCGCCTCCCGCTGCTGCCGGTGGTACCAATACCCGCCGCTCACCTTCGTCGCTTCGTCCTCGCTCGTCGCAAGCCAGGTCTGCGTCAGATGCCCCATCTCCAGATCATCCGGCGCGCCGGCGCCGCCCATCTTTGTCGGCACCCAGCCGGGATCGACGGCGTTGCTGAGGACGTCGGGCCAGTGGCGGGCGATGGCGGCGGTGAGGGTGGCGATGTAGAGCTTGCTTTCGGAATAGGCCTGGCTGGCGCTCCATGGCCGCTTCTTCCAGTCGATATCGTCAAGTGCGCTGCGGCCGCTGCGGTGCATGCCGCTGGTGAGATAGATCAGCCGGTGGGGCCGCGTGATCCAGGCGGTGAGGAGATAGGGGGCGAGCGTGTTGACCGCCAGCGTCTTGGCGTGGCCTTCCGGTGTGTCGCCGCGGCTCTTCTCGAGGTAGATGCCGGCATTGTGGATAACGGCGTCCATGCGGCCGATGGCGTTGACCTCTTCGGCGATCGAGCGGGTTTCCGTAGCACTGGCGAGATCGCCGAAGAGGTCAACGCCATCGGCCGCATGGACGCCGTTATCCACAATGCCGGCATCTACCTCGAGAAGAGCCGCGGCGACACACCGGAAGGCCACGCCAAGACGCTGGCGGTCAACACGCTCGCCCCCTATCTCCTCACCGCCTGGATCACGCGGCCCCACCGGCTGATCTATCTCACCAGCGGCATGCACCGCAGCGGCCGCAGCGCACTTGACGATATCGACTGGAAGAAGCGGCCATGGAGCGCCAGCCAGGCCT